>CAYNOQ010000004.1:17409-74233 GCA_964398855.1 uncultured Mariniphaga sp.
GGGTTCCGGGTTCAATGTTCCAAAACAATTAGCACGCAGATGTTTGCGGATTAAATCATCTGCCTTTTCGGTTAATTGTAAACTCTCAGCGTGTAGTTATTCATCATAGAAACATGGTACTGTTTCAGCGGAATGGTTGCTGGCGATTTTACGGGATAAGCGCCGCTCAGCAACACAAACTGCGACTCGCAGCAGGGGCAATCGGCAAGTACTCCGTCATTTCTCACAATGCAGGTACGGCTTGCTTCGTAAGTGCATGCAGCGTCAAACGCATTCCACCTTCCCGGCTCCTCACAATAGATTATTACGCCACCAAACCCCACATTTGGGAAATAGACAGAACTTCCCGGCGCATTCAAATCGTTCACAATGTTCAGGTTGACAGTAAACGAAACATAAACGTCGGGAATCGGATATTCAACCTTATCGCATGAAAGAATCGCCAGCAGAAGGGAAAAAATCAGAAGAAAACCCCCATAATATTTTTGAAAACTTTGTAACATTTTTTTATTTTCGCAAATATCAGTAATTTTGAAAAGAAATTAAGGAAAAACAAGAAAAATGAAAGATATATTCGTTGTCTTAGTGGTTATAATTTTCATCATTGCCAGTTTTTTGGAGCAGATGAAAAAAAAGCAGGTACCGCAACCACCTGCACCACAACCTAAGGAAGATGATGATTGGGATGAAGCAGGAACTTCGGTTCAGAGCAGCCCGGCAGATAAATTGTTCGATCATATTTATGAAACGGCGTACTCTTTTTCACCCGAACAGGAAGGTGCAAGAACAATTTTTGAGCAACCGGTGCATACTCCCAAAAAACCGACCCGAAAGAAAATTCGCGACTCAAAACAGTTTTCATTGAAGCAGGCAGTTATTTTCAGTGAAATACTCAACAGAAAATACAGTTAACGGCTAATACTCAATTCTCTGAAAATATTCCCACTGAAAGTTGTTTTGATTTAAGATAAATTATCTACATTTGCCGAAAAGGAAGAGTTTCGGAAAAACCGGAATTCTTTCTATTTTTTTATAGCACAAAGTAAATCAGGAGGATTTAAAATGTCACGCATAGTATATTTAACAAAAGAGGGCTTGGACAATCTGAAAAAGGAGCTGGACAGAATGCTCAATGTTGAGAGGCCCGCCATTTCAAAATTGATTGGAGAGGCAATTGATAAGGGAGATATTTCCGAAAATGCCGAATATGATGCCGCCAAGGATGCCCAGGGTATGCTTGAGGCAAAAATTGTTGAAATACAATCAAGAATCGCAAAAGCACGCATTTTGGACGAAACCAAACTCGGAACCTCGCGGGTTGCCATTTTGAATAAAGTAAAGATTAAAAACAAAAAAAACAATGCCGTCATGCAATATACCATTGTGCCTGAGGGGGAAGCCAATGTGAGGGAGGGGAAAATCTCAGCTGCCACCCCAATTGCCAAAGGACTAATGGGGAAAAAGGTTGGCGATGTTGTTGAAATACAAGTTCCTTCAGGAACTATATCTTTCGAAATTATAGAAATCTCAATTTAATTCAGCTATGCCATCTGTTTTTACAAGAATTGTCAACGGGGAAATTCCAGCATATAAAGTTGCCGAAGATGAGCACTTCCTTGCATTTTTAGATATTTCACCGCTAACCAGAGGACACACATTAGTTATTCCCAAAAAAGAGGTGGACTATCTGTTCGAAATGGATGACGAGCTATACACCGGACTTCATCTTTTCGCAAAAAAAGTTGCATCTGCCTTAAAAAAGGCTGTTCCGTGCGTTAGAATCGGCTCGCTTGTTTTGGGATTAGATGTTCCTCATGCACACATTCACCTCGTCCCGATGCAAAGCGAAGCTGACATTCTGAATTTTTCAAAAACATTAAAATTGAGCCCGGAAGAGTTTGAGGAAATCAGAAAAGAAATCGCCTCAGCATTTTAAGAAACAACATCATAGGCAAAAAAGTCCGGCTCCAATGCCGGATTTTTTTGTTTAGTAGTTATCAACAATCCTTTTAAACCCCTCAAAAAACTGTAACTTTATGCAGGCTTTTTAGCAGAATTACAAAAAAATTGAAGTAGAATGATTCCGTTTACACACTTACATGTTCACTCCCAGTACTCTATTTTAGATGGTGCCGCCAGCGTGGATGCTTTGGTTGACAAAGCTAAAAACAACGGCATGACTGCTTTGGCGCTTACTGACCACGGCACCATGTTTGGCATCAAAGAATTTCATGAAAAATGCAACAGGGCAAAGATAAAACCGATATTAGGATGTGAAACCTATGTTGCCAGACGCAGCATTTCCGACAAAAGAGATGTGGTTGACCGTTCCGGAGAGCACCTGATTCTTCTGGCAAAAAATAAAACCGGCTATCAGAATTTAGTAAAATTAATCTCTATTGCCAGCACCGAAGGTTTTTATTACAGACCCCGGATTGACAAGGAACTGCTTGAGAAATACAGCGATGGGCTTATCGTTTCATCGGCATGTCTTGGCGGTGAAATTTCGCAACTTTTGATGAATAATCAGTTTGATGAAGCCGATGAGGCAATTTTATGGTACAAAAAGATTTTTGGCGAAGATTATTATCTCGAACTGATGCGCCATCCGGCTGAAGATCCGGTTCAGCGTGCAGATGTCTATGAAAGGCAGATTGAAGTCAATAAATTGTTGGTTGATCTGGCTAAAAAGCACAATGTCAGGCTCATTGCTACTAACGATGTGCATTTTACCAATGCAGAGGATGCAGATGCGCACGATCTGCTCATCTGCCTGAACACCGGAAAAGATGTGGATGACCCCAACCGGATGCGCTATACAAAACAGGAGTGGTTCAAAACTCAGGAGGAGATGAACGAGCTGTTTAATGACATTCCCGAAGCGCTTGAAAATACGGCTGAGATTGTTGAAAAAATTGAAAGTTATCCGCTGAACTCCGAGCCGATAATGCCTTTTTTCCCTATTCCCGAATCTTTTGGTTCGATGGAAGATTTTATGAAAGACTTCCCGGAAATTAAGCTGATTCAGGAGTTTGGCGAAAAAGATTTCATACGTTTGGGAGGATATGAGAAGGTGCTGCGCGTAAAACAGGAATCCGAATACCTCCGCCATCTCACCTATGAAGGTGCAAAAGAGCGCTATGGCGACCCGGTGCCCGGGGAGGTGAGCACCCGAATAGATTTTGAGTTAGACACCATCAAACAGATGGGTTATCCGGGATATTTTCTGATTGTTCAGGACTTTATAAACGCAGCCCGCCAGATGGGTGTTCTCGTCGGTCCGGGGCGCGGCTCGGCAGCCGGTTCCGTTGTCTCCTACTGCACCGGAATAACCAATATCGACCCCATCAAATACAATCTGCTTTTTGAACGCTTCCTCAATCCCGACCGAATTTCACTGCCGGACGTGGACATCGATTTTGACGATGACGGACGGCAGCTGGTTCTCGATTATGTTACCAAAAAATACGGACAGGATAAAGTTGCGCACATCTGCACATTCGGAACGATGGCTCCAAAAATGGCAATCCGCGATGTGGCAAGAGTGTTAAGACTGCCGTTGCCCGAAGCCGACAGGCTGGCGAAACTGGTTCCCGAAATTCCGAAAATGACCTTTAAAAAGGCGTTTAAGGAAAGTCCCGATTTGAGAAAGGAAAAATCTTCGGAAAATTCGCTTATCGCCCAAACCATAAAATTTGCAGAAACTCTTGAGGGGTCAGTCCGGCAGACAGGCGTTCATGCCTGCGGCATAATTATAAGCCGCGATCCGCTTACCGACCATCTTCCCCTGATGCCGACCAAAGATGAAGAAGGATTACTCACCACTCAGTTTGACGGGAGGTTTGTGGAGCAAATCGGTCTCTTAAAAATGGATTTTTTAGGTTTGAAAACGCTTTCCATCATTAAAGAGTCGCTCGAAAATATAAAACTCTCCAAAGGTATTGAAATAGACATTGAAAAAATTCCGTGGAACGATCCAAAAACCTTTGAGTTGTTCAGTAGGGGTGAAACCACTGCAATTTTTCAGTTTGAATCCGAGGGGATGAAAAAACATCTCAGGGAACTGAAACCCAACCGTTTTGAAGACCTTGTTGCCATGAATGCCCTCTATCGCCCAGGTCCGATGGATTATATTCCTGCGTATATTGCCCGCAAACACGGTCGCCAAAGAGTTGAATATGACCTGCCGATGATGGAAAAATACCTGAGTGAAACTTACGGAATTACCGTGTTTCAGGAACAGGTTATGCTTCTTTCGCGACTGCTTGCAAATTTCACGCGCGGTGATTCCGATACACTTCGCAAAGCGATGGGGAAAAAGGATACCTTACTGATGGAGCAGCTGAAAGTAAAATTTGTTAGCGGATGCAAGGCAAATTTCAACTTCATAGATGAATGTAAACAGGTCGGCAAAAGAACAGATGATGTAATTGAAAAAATATGGAAGGACTGGACTGCCTTCGCGTCCTACGCTTTCAACAAATCTCACTCGGTGTGCTATGCCTACATTGCTTACCAGACCGGGTATCTGAAAGCGCATTTTCCGGGTGAATTTATGGCAGCAAACCTTAGCCGGAATCTCAACAATATTACGGAAATTACCAAACTGATGACCGAATGCAGCAGCATGAAACTCAGCGTTCTCGGACCGGATGTAAACGAAAGTTTTTCAAAATTCATAACCAATCAAAAAGGAGATATTCGTTTTGGAATGGCTGCCATTAAAGGAGTTGGCGCCGGAGCAGCCAATGACGTCATCGAAGCACGAAAAAAGGAGGGAAATTTCACTTCAATCTATGATTTTGTTGAAAAAGTGAATCTTCAAAGCGTAAATAAAAAGAACATGGAGGCGCTTGCCATGGCAGGCGCCTTTGATGGTCTGGGAGAGATAAACCGCAGCAGCTTTTTCGCCGGCGAAAATGAAAAAGACAGCACCACATTCATTGAGAAACTGATTCGTTACGGGAATAAAGTTCAAACCGAAAGCCAAAGCATGCAGCAAACGCTGTTTGGCGACCTGGGAGGAAATGCCGATATTCAAAAACCAACAGTCCCTGATGTGGAAGAGTGGCCAAAACTGAGCCTTCTGGAAAAGGAGAAAAATCTGATCGGAATTTATCTCACCGCCCATCCGTTAGACGATTATAAGTTTGAAATCCAAAATTTCTGTTCGCAAAATGTTTCACTCAAGGATTTAAAAAACAGCATTGAAAACTACAGGACACGCGAACTGACTTTTGGCGGCATGGTTACCGCATCGCGCGAAGGAACATCGAGAACGGGGAAACCGTACAGTACGCTGACGCTCTCCGATTACACGGACTCCATGGAATTTTTCTTTTTTGGACAAGATTTCGTGAATTTTCACAAATACTGCAAAACAGGTCTTTTCATTCTTGTTAAAGGTGCTGTTAAACCAAGATATAACCAGAGCGACACTTTTGAATTTAAGGTTTCCCATATTGAACTGCTTTCCGAAACAAGAAAAAATCAGGTAAAAAGTGTTACCATCAATCTGCCGATTGATAGCCTTGACAAATCAATCATTGAAGATATTGAAGGTCTGGCAAAAAACAATAAAGGTTCAGCATTGTTGAAATTTAACGTTTATGACCCGGAAAGTAATATATATGTGCAGCTCTTTTCCCGAAATTTCAGGATTGAACTGACCAACAGTTTTCTCAATTACATCGGGGATAGACCAGATATCGGGATTAAAATTAATTAGCTATTTTTGCAGGAGAAATATAATAAACGCTCTGTTTTAACAAGAAAATGCGAACTATTTCGCAGCGTTTTATGACAAATAATTTAAAGTATAAATATTAACACAAAAAACAATGGCAATAGAGATAACCGATGCCAATTTTGAAGAATTGGTGATTCAGTCAGACAAACCGGTAATGATTGATTTTTGGGCTGTTTGGTGCGGTCCGTGCCGCATGATTGCTCCGATTGTAGAAGAGATGTCCAAAGAATATGAAGGCAAAGCAGTGATTGGTAAGGTGGATGTGGATTCCAATCCGGGTGTGTCGGTCAAGTTTGGGATACGAAATATTCCTACCGTTCTATTCGTTAAAAACGGCGAGGTGGTTGACAAACAGGTTGGTGCAGCCCCAAAAAACACTTTCACTGCAAAGCTGGACGCCTTATTATAGACGATTCCCAAAAATATTAACATAACGGGGCAGCATCTGATTTTCCGGAGCTGCCTTCGTTTTTAAACTATCCTGCCTTGAAGGATATTTTTGATATAGAGCAGTTTCATCAGTTTGACAATCTTGGGCTGATTGCGCGGGAAGTGGTGGAAGGCTTCATCACCGGACTTCACCAAAGCCCGTTCCACGGGTTTTCTGTGGAATTTGCCGAACACCGGCAGTACAATCAGGGGGAATCTACAAAACATATCGACTGGAAATTGTTTGCCAGAACGGACAAGCTGTTTGTAAAGCAGTTTGAGGAAGAGACCAATCTGCGTTGCCAGATAGTGATTGACACTTCTTCATCCATGCTGTTTCCATATCACAAAGGCAGCCGGCGGCTGCAAAACAAGCTGGCTTTTTCGGTCTATACGGCGGCTGCGCTTATCCACCTGCTGCGAAACCAGCGCGATGCTGTCGGGCTTACCCTTTTTTCCGAAGACATTGAGTTTCATACAACTCCCCGGCTCTCATCAATCAACGCAGAAATGATGTATGGAAAACTTGCCGAGTTGATTAAGCCGGAAAATGCACACCTGAGAAAAAAGACAAACACAACCGATGCGCTGCACTTAATTGCAGAAAGCATTTCCAAACGTTCATTAGTCATTATTTTCAGCGACATGATTGATAACCGGCAAACCGACGAGCTCTTTTCCGCTTTGCAGCACCTGAGATATAACAAGCATGAAGTTTTGCTTTTTCATGTTACCGACCACAAACATGAACGGGAATTTCAATACAGCAACCGTCCCCATAAATTTGTTGATCTGGAGAGCGGTGAGGTGATAAAATTTAATCCCTGGGAAGTTAAAAATCACTATATTTCCACGGTAAGTTCATATTTCAATGACCTGAAAGTTAAATGCGGTCAATACCAGATTGATTTGGCTGAAGCCGATATAAACAAAGAGTTTAAGGACGTTTTGCTTACATATCTGGTAAAAAGAAAAAGATTGTTTTAATACTTTTGTGCATGAATAGATAATTCTTTTAAGAAAAATTTTTTCTTTCCCGAAAAGCTGTTATTTTTGCAACGCTTTTGAAAAAGCAATCGTTCTTGACAAAACAGATATTCCCTAGTAGCTCAGTCGGTTAGAGCGGCGGACTGTTAATCCGTAGGTCGTAGGTTCAAGTCCTACCTGGGGAGCATAACAAAATCAACCTGCTGGAATCCAGCAGGTTGATTTTGTTTTAAGTACTTCCCTACTTTATTCAAGAATTGTTCCGGAGCAAAACTTATTCTACCATAAACTACCTGACTATTTTTGAAGTAATGCTGATTTTCTTTCAGTATTATTCAAATATCCCCAAAGAAAGTGGTTCTCAAAGAGAGGGAAATTACAATAATTTGATAAATTAGCAGCCATGTTTTATTTATTATAATTTCTAATCATCTGTAATATTTTTATATCATGAAGTTAAAACCGGGTATTGATCGCCGCAACTTTATCACAACCACAGCATTAGGCTCAATGGGCATTGCTGGAATTTTATCTTCCTGTGCAGGACCGTCAACCAAAAAAGAAGAAATTCTGCTTCCTGAACTACTTGATCAGGCACCTGACGGAAAAGTTATTAAAGCCGGACTTATTGGCTGCGGAGGTCGGGGAACCGGAGCTGCCATCAACTTTTTGGATGCCGGTCCAAATCTCCAGATCATCGCTTTAGGTGATGTTTTTCAGGACAAGATCGACAACTGCCGTGCAAAACTGAAGCAGGAGCGCAATGTGGAAATTGCCGACGAAAACTGTTTTATCGGTTTCGACAGCTATGAAAAAGTTATTGATTCCGGCGTTGACGTGGTTTTACTCTGCACTCCACCACATTTCCGCCCCGCACATGTGGAAGCTGCTGTAAATGCCAGAAAACACATTTTTATGGAAAAACCCATCGCTGTAGATCCGGTTGGAGCAAGATCGGTAATGGCGTCTGCCAAAAAAGCCGAAGCTGCCGGACTGAGCATGGTGAGCGGTACAATCAGGAGAGTTCAGAAAGACTATATGGAGACCCAGCGTAGAGTTGCCAATGGCGAAATCGGAGAAATCACCGGAGCGAATATTATCCGCAACGGAGGCGCTCTTTGGTACAGGAACCGTCAGCCGGAATGGACTGATCTGGAATATATGCTGCGTAACTGGGTTAACTTCTGCTGGCTTTCCGGCGACCATATCACCGAGCAGTTTATTCATGAAATTGATGTGATGAACTGGTATGTGGGGAAAAATCCTGTTCGTGCAACGGGATGGGGAGGTCGTCAACGCAGGGTTACCGGTGACCAGTTTGATTTTTTCAGCATTGAATATGTTTATGACAACGGAATGCGCACACACTGCGCAGCAAGACAAATCAACGGCTGCACCAACGAAAAAGTGGAACAGATAAATGGCACAAAAGGCTATGCGGATGCTGCCGGAAAAATTTATGATCTGAACGGCAATTTACTGTGGAAATACCCGCATCCCGAAGAAGGTGACACCGAATCACAGTGGAAAGTAACCAATCCTTTTGTTCAGGAGCACATCAATCTGGTTACTGCAATTCGCACCGGCAAACCGATTAGCGATGCCGAAGCACAGGTTAATTCCACCCTGATTACAATCATGGGCAGAATCTCGGCATACACCGGGAAAGACGTTACATGGGAGGAAATGCTTAATTCTGATTTGTATCTCGGTCCCAAAACTTATGTTTTTGGTCCTGTTCCAGATATTCCTGAAGAGATTCCGGTTGCCGGCGCTCCGGCAAAAGCCTGATGCAGTTTTTTGAAACTGCATTTGTAATTTTTAATTTAAGTTATGCGTAAAATTCTGTTAACAACGACTATTGCTCTGTTTTTTCTTTTTCCAAAACTGTATGCACAGGAAGTTATAGCTACATTCGGAAAGGAAGTGCAGTGGCAGGATGTAGTTGAAGGTAAGGAAGGTACAGAAAAGCCCATTAATTGGATTCAGGTAAATACCGAACCGGACACCTGGAGGGTTGAAGGCGATATTCTTATCGACATAGGGCTGCCCATTGGCGTCATCCGCAGTGAAAAAGAGTATGAAAACTTTATCATGCACATTGAATGGCGGCACATGGAAGCGGGTGGAAATTCAGGAACATTTGTGTGGAGCAAGGCTGATCCCGGACAAGGGCGGCTTCCTGACGGAGTAGAAGTGCAGATGCTGGAGCTTGATTGGGTGAATCAAAATATCCGGAATGGCGTTAAACCGCCAATTGCCTACGTTCACGGAGAGCTGTTCGGCGTTGGGGGAGTTGAAATTGAGCCGGATAATCCGCGCGGGAAACGAAGCAAATCTGTAGAGAACAGATGTAAGGGAAAAGGCGAGTGGAATACTTATGACGTTGTTTGCGTTGACGGAACAATTAAGCTTTCAGTAAACGGAAAATTTGTAAACGGAATCAGTAAATCTTCCCAAAAGAAAGGATACATTTGCCTTGAAGCAGAAGGCGCCGAAATTCATTTCAGAAACCTGAAAATAATTGAGCTGCCGTAATTTTGCAGCTGTTTTTTTAGAATATCCTTTTCGGTAATTGTCAGACAAAAATGCCGAAAAGGATATTTTTTAACACTTTCCCGGATTGTTAAGACAGAAAAAGTATTCACTCTTCAACAGGCTCCGGGTGAACAGTTGAGATAAATCCAAATTCCCGGAAAATTATCGCTTCCACTTTTGTGCATATTTCGTGTGCTTCATTTAATGACAAATCAGGCGCTAATTTTATGTGGCAGCTTAGCTCGGTATGTTCCCCGTATCTGTGAATATGAATATGATGCAGATGAAGCGGTTCGGTAAACTCTTTTTGCGTTGATTTTATGATGGCATCCACAAGCTCTTCCGATGGACTTTCTCCCAGAAGCGATTTAAACTCGGCAGCAAGAATTTTATAACTTGCCACCCCGATCATCACTGCAACAATAAAGCTCAAAACAGCGTCAGTCCACCAAAGTGAACGTCCTAAAGTAATCCCGACCAATATTACCACCGATGAGAGCGCATCGCTGCGATGGTGCCAGCCGTCTGCCGCCAAAACTGAAGAATTACTCTTTTTTGCTACCCAAAATGCATATTGTGCCATCGCTTCCTTAACAACAATTGACAGAATAACTGCCACCCAGGCAATTGTTCCGTAAATTGTCTGCTCGTGTTTACTGAATTTACTCACCGCATTTACGATGAATTCAAACGCAATAATTGCAAGCAGTACTCCGATGATTATTGCAGCGATATGCTCTGCCCTCCCATGCCCGAACGGATGTTCTTCATCTGCCGGTTTGCGCGAAACTTTGCCTCCAATCAACACCACAACCGAAGAAACGGAGTCGGAAAGTGTATGCCAGGCATCAGCAATAAGGGCAAGCGATCCGGTTACAACTCCTGCCCAGTATTTAAAACCAAAAAGGAGCAAATTTCCGACAATCGAAATCCAGCCTTCACGATTAATATATTTTGCTTTATCAGACATTTGTCAAATATTAATGCAGTCCAAACCAAATTATTCTGAAATAAAATTACTTTCCTAAAGATGAAAAATGCCTGCAGATGCCACAAAGCTTTATTTCATTTTTTCTGAAATATTTTTGATTAATTTATGAACAAATGGAATTCTTTCAATTTTTGCAAAAATACTCTGTTTTCCTGCATGAAGCAAAATATTGCGGATATAGACAAAGATTCCAATGCTGTGTGCCGCAAATAGCACAGGATCAAGACGGTAAATTGCGTAGGAAAAAATCATCAGAGAGCCGATGGTGCTGATTATCCAAAAACCAAGCGGCAAAAACGAATCATTCCGTTTTTCCGAATAAATCCACTGATAAATGAACCGGAAAGTGAAAATAATCTGTCCTGCCGATCCCCAAATCATAATAAACAAAGGAACATCTTCATTTTTAATAATGGTTTTAATATTGTGCATATCTCCAAAAAACAACCATCCTATACAAAGTAATGGAATTACAACTGCCAGCAACCGGATGACCGGATACATTTTTTTCCAAATTTTTTTCAGCTGAAGATTTCGGATATATATGACATATACAATCATCTGCCCCAAAACAATAGCAAAATCATGGCGAAGGACGCCGTAAATAAACATCAGAATAGATGCTGCCAGACTAATTTGCCAGTAGATTGCAGGTGAAATGACTTCGCCTTCTTTTTCAGACAAAAACCATTGGGCTATGTTTCGTGCAAAAAAAAGTATCTGAGAGAGAAATCCCAGTCCATATATCAAAAAAGTGTTCATTTAAAATCTTTGGGATAAATATAGCAAAAGAGAGATATTTAGCTGACAATAAGGATTATGTATCTAATTTCTTTAAAGACTCACGGGCGGCATTTTGCTGTGCTTCCTTTTTTGAAGTACCTGTGCCACTGCCCAATCCTTTTCCGTCAATGATTACTTTGGAAATAAAACGGGGTTGTTTTTGTTTATCTGAAACGGGTTCTTCGGTAGTTTCAAACAAAATTTCCTTTTTATGCTTTTGTGTCCACTCAATGAGCTGGCTTTTGAAATTTGAATCCTTTCGCTCAATTTCATTCAAATTAACAAACTGGGAGAGAATTCTTTTGGTTACAAAGTATTTTGTTGTCTTGTAGTCTGTGTCAAGATAAATGGCACCGATCAGCGCCTCAACCGCATCGCCGTAAATATGACTTGAGTCAATATTTTTTGCGGTATTTGACCTGATATACATATCAAGCTTCATGTGAAAGGCAAGCCGGGTGAGAAAAGCGCGGTTCACCAGTTTTGAGCGGGTTTTCGTAAGAAAACCTTCGTCTTGTTGTGGAAAACGGTTATAGAGAAATTCGGTTATTATCGCTCCTAAAATTGCATCCCCCAAAAACTCAAGCCTTTCGTTATTAACCTGATTTCCCTGAGAATCCAAAATTGATGATGATTTATGAATGAATGCCAGGTCATAGAGTTTCAGGTTTGTGGGATAAAAACCCAGCAACTTTCGCAAAAACAAATAAAACTCTTTTCGGGGTGATGAAAAGAGTTTTATTCTTTGTTTTATATTAATAATCACTGATTTCTAATTTTTTTGAAAACCAAAGTTGCGTTATGCCCGCCAAAGCCGAAGGTATTGCTTATGGCAATATTGATTTCTCTCTCTTTTGCCACATTGAAAGTGAAGTCGAGATTACTGTCAATTTCAGGATCATCCGTGAAATGGTTGATTGTTGGCGGAATGATACTGTGGTTCATTGCCAAAATTGTGGCAAGTCCCTCCACTGCTCCGGCTGCACCTAATAGATGTCCGGTCATTGACTTTGTTGCACTGATGCTTGTCTTATAAGCATGGTTTCCAAAGGTTTTGAGAATGGCATTGGGTTCAGCAATATCGCCAAGCGGAGTTGAAGTGCCGTGCACATTTATATAGTCAACATCTTCGGGTTTCAAACCGCTGTCTTCAATTGCCCATTTCATCACCAGCGTTGCTCCCCGGCTTTCAGGGTCGGGGGCAGTCATGTGATATGCATCGGCAGACATACCTCCACCGGCAATTTCCGCATAAATTTTTGCTCCCCTCTTTTTTGCCATTTCATACTCTTCAAAAATAAAAGCAGCCGAGCCTTCACCCAACACAAAACCATCCCGGTCTTTATCAAAGGGTCTGGATGCAGTTTTAGGATCGTCATTTCTTGTGGAAATAGCCCGCATGGAATTGAATCCGGCTACTCCGGCTTCATTGATAGCTGCTTCAGAACCACCCGTTATCATTATATCTGCCTTGCCCAGGCGAATCATATTCATGGCTTCAATCATTGCATGTGAAGCGGATGCACAGGCAGTAACAGTAGTGAAATTCGGTCCTCTGAAACCGTATTTAATGGAAATAAGACCGCCTGCAATGTTGGCGATCATTTTGGGAATAAAAAAAGGCGAAAATCGGGGATTATCAGTCCGGTAGTTGCGTGCTTCATCAAAAAAAGTTTGCAGCCCGCCGATACCGGCTCCCCAAATTACACCTGCCCTGTCGTGATCAATTGAATTAAGGTCAAGGTTTGAGTCAACCATAGCCTGCGATGAAGTAGCTAATGCAAATTGTGTATATAAATCATATTTGCGCGCCTCTTTCCGGTCTATATATTCCTCAACATCAAAGCCCTTGACTTCACAGGCAAATTGCGTCTTTTGTCTTGATGCATCAAATTTGGTAATGGGGGCGGCACCGCTAACCCCTTTTATAAGATTTTTCCAAAAATCATTAACCGTATTTCCCAATGGGTTAACGGTGCCTACTCCAGTAATTGCTACCCGTCTGAAATTCATAAATGAATCCTCTGGTTTACTTGCTTACTGCTTCTTCAATATGAGCAATGGCTTCGCCAACTGTTGAAATTTTCTCAGCCTGGTCATCCGGGATTGCAAGATCGAATTCTTTTTCAAATTCCATAATCAATTCAACTGTATCAAGTGAATCAGCTCCCAAATCATTGGTGAATGATGCTTCGTTGGTAACTTCACTCTCATCAACTCCCAGTTTATCAACAATAATTGCTTTTACTTTTGCTGCAATGTCAGACATAATGCTAAAATTTGAGTTAATAATAATTTTGAGTTTTAAATAATTCGGCGCAAAGTAATACATTTACGCGTTATATTTCAAATTTAAAATACAAAAAGATGTTTCTGATAAGATATACTATACTTGCAACACTCTAAATTTGAACATATTATTCAATTATTCCACTCAAGAAAACCAATTTGAAATGAATGTTAAGAAAATCGCTTTATTTGCCTCGGGTTCTGGAACAAATGCTCAAAATATAATCAGATACTTCTCAGATAATGAGCACATTATAATCGACTCCGTCTGGAGTAACAAAACAGATGCGCCCGTGTTGACCCGTGCCGGGAAAATGGGGGTTAACACTTTTACATTTAATCGTCATCAGTTTTATCAGACAAATGAAGTGGCTGATTTACTGACTGAAAGAAATATTGATCTGATTGTGCTTGCCGGTTTTCTGTGGCTCGTTCCAGAAAACCTGATTGAAAGGTTCAAAATCATCAATATTCATCCCTCGCTGCTTCCAAAATATGGAGGAAAGGGAATGTATGGCATGAAAGTTCACCAGGCTGTTTTAGAAAACCGGGAAACCGAAACCGGTATTTCCATTCATGTAGTGAACCCTGTTTATGATGACGGCAAGCTATTGTTTCAGGCAAAATGTCCGGTGTTGCCTAATGATTCCCCGCAAGATGTTGCCGAAAGGGTTCATCAGTTGGAGTATATCCATTTTCCTGAAATCATCGAAAAGTTTTTACTTGAACAGATATAATTCGGTATCTGGAACAAAGCTTTTCAGGCTGCTGACTTTTCTTTGATTTTTAGGTTAAAATTCCATACTTTAGTACTTTTGATGTTAAATATTGTTAAGATTGTTTTTAACAACTTTTCATTAAAATTATCTTTGCCGCATGAGTAAAAGAATGTTGTGGACATTAATTGTTCTGATGACATTGGTTCTTTCGGGTTTGATCCTGATTCAGACCAACCTCATAAAAAGTGCCTCTGAAATCCGGGAAGAGCAATTTGACCAGATGGTAAAAGGGGCGCTGAAAAGGGTTGTTGATCAGCTTGAGCTGCACGAAGAGCGCATTGCCCGCGAAAGTGCCCGCACCGGCAGATTACCCGAAGAGTCCAATGCTCCCGGGAATCTCAATATTTTCCCGCGTCAGGAGATTGGGCACTTTTCCGAAAGTTTCAGATTTCACATGTCAGAAAGTAAAATTTTCGGGAACTTTCAGGATGAATATCAGGTGATTCTTTCCGATTCAGTCTCTTCCGGACTTGGTTTTTCCAACAGAATCAGCAACGCAACATCATTTGATCAGCTGCATGAATTCAATCTGAATATCGAACGGCGGATGGAGAGATGGATTGCAGACACGCACTGGAGAAACTATAAAATTTTATTGGAAGGAAGACCACTTCGGGAACGAATTGATTCTGTTTTTCTCTACGAAGCAATCGACACCATTTTTCAGGAAGCAGGAATTCAGATGGATTATAAATATGCAATCCGAAGTTCTAACTTGGGTGAAGACAAATTCATAATGGGGAGTTCTGTCTATTCTCCTTTCCGAAAAAAAGAGTACACCAGCTTGCTTTTTCCTTATGATTTTGACGGACAGCAACCCAACTATCTCTATGTTTATTTTCCGAAAAGAAGCGGTTTTTTGCTGAGAACAACCGGTTTTACGATTATTCCCACATTTATCCTGACAACTCTACTGATTGCAATATTCGCCTATGCCATTTTTGTCATTTTCAGGCAGAAAAAACTTTCCATGATTAAAAATGACTTTATAAACAATATGACCCATGAGCTGAAAACCCCGATTTCCACCATTTCGCTGGCAAGCCAGATGCTGGAAGACGGAAGTATAGCCAACACTCCAAAAACAATTGAGCACATTTCAAAAATCATAAATCAGGAGAGCAAGCGGTTAAGTTTTCAGGTTGAAAAAGTTTTGCAAATGGCTGTTTTCAACGAGGGACGCCTCAAATTGAAATTTAAGGAATTTGATATTAATGATACGCTTCGCAACGTCATCAATAACTTTGAGATTCGCGTGAAAAGCAAGGATGGAGTACTTTTGTCAAAGCTGAATTCTGAAAGTGCAACCATCAAAGGAGACGAAGTGCATATCACCAATGTTTTTTTCAATTTGCTTGACAATGCCATGAAATACAGCAACGGAACTCCTGAAATTACGGTTACATCCGAAAAGAAAAATAACATGATTAATATCTCTTTTGCCGACCGCGGTATTGGGATTGCAAAAGAGCATCATTCGCATATTTTTGATCGTTTTTACCGCGTGCCCACCGGAAATGTGCATAACGTTAAAGGATTCGGACTCGGATTAAGCTATGTGAAAAAGATTGTGGAACTTCACAATGGAAAAATAAATATTGAAAGTATTATAAATAAAGGTACGAAATTTAGTATATTGCTACCTGACATAAGTAATAAAAATGGAACAAAAGACAAAAATATTATTGGCGGAAGACGACGAGAATCTCGGGCTACTGCTTAAAGAATACCTTGTTGCAAAAGGCTTTGACACAAAGCTTTACCCTGATGGCGAAGCTGCCTACAAAGGCTTTATGAGAGACTATTTCGATATCTGCATTCTGGATATTATGATGCCCAAAAAGGATGGTTTTTCACTGGCAAAGGATATTCGGGCTGTGAATACTGAAATTCCCATTATTTTTCTCACAGCCAAAAATCTGAAAGACGATGTTATTGAAGGCTTCAAGCTTGGCGCTGACGATTATATTACAAAGCCGTTCAGCATGGAAGAGCTGATTTTCAGAATTGAAGCCATTTTGAGAAGAACCTCTCAGGATCTGCTCAATGCCGGCGAGCCGGTTTTTACTTTAGGTAAATATACGTTTGATACGCTGAAACAGACGATGACGGATACAGAAAAAACGATAAAACTCACTACCAAGGAGTCCGAATTGTTGAAATTATTGTGCCAGCATGCCAATAAAGTATTAGAGCGAAATTATGCACTAAAGTCTATCTGGATTGACGACAACTATTTCAATGCCAGAAGTATGGATGTTTATATTACAAAACTGCGAAAACATCTGAAAGATGAGCCTTCAGTAGAAATTATCAATATTCACGGGAAAGGTTATAAATTGATTGTATAACCCTGTTTTGGGATTCCCGCGACCGTACATCTTTATATATCAACACTAATCCAGTTTCAGAACTGCGAGAAAAGCATTTTGTGGCACTTCCACGTTGCCTACCTGCTTCATCCGTTTCTTTCCCTTCTTTTGTTTCTCCAGAAGTTTACGCTTCCGGGAAATGTCGCCGCCATAACATTTTGCCGTAACATCTTTTCGGAGAGCTTTTACGGTTTCACGGGCAATAATTTTTGACCCGATTGCCGCCTGAATTGCAATATCAAACTGCTGTCTCGGAATCAGCTCCTTCAGTTTTTCACAGATGCGGCGGCCAAAAGGATAAGCGTTGTCAAAATGGGTCAGTGTGGAGAGCGCATCAACCATTTCGCCATTCAGCAAAATATCAAGCCTGACCAGCTTGGCAGGTTGGTATCCGCTGATATGGTAATCAAATGAAGCATATCCGCGCGAAATACTTTTGAGCTTGTCATAAAAATCAAAAACGATTTCTCCAAGTGGTAAATCAAAAACCAACTCTGCACGCTCTGCAGTGAGATAGCTCTGATTTACAAGCGTTCCCCTTTTTTCAAGACAAAGGTTCATTACCTGTCCGATATATTCAGATGCAGTGATGATGCTGGCACGTATGTAGGGTTCTTCTATGGTGTCAATATAATTTGGGCTTGGCAAACCCGATGGGTTGTAAACATGCAGCTGACTGCCATCAGTTAAATTCACCATATAAGAGACGTTGGGAACAGTAGTGATAACACTCATATCATATTCACGCTCAAGTCTTTCCTGAATAATTTCCATATGTAGCAATCCCAGAAATCCGCAGCGAAATCCAAATCCCAGAGCAGCAGAAGATTCCGGTTCAAAAGTAAGGGAAGCATCATTTAGCTGAAGCTTGTCCATCGCATTTCGCAAATCTTCATAATCGTCTGCATCAATGGGATAAACCCCTGCAAAAACCATGGGTTTAACCTCCTCAAATCCGGAAATTGCTTTTTCACAGGGTCGGTCAACATGCGTGATTGTATCCCCGACCTTCACCTCTTTAGCAGTTTTTATACCTGAAATTATATAGCCTACATCACCGGCGGAGAGCATGTTACGGGGCGACATGCCCAGTTTTAAAACTCCGATCTCATCGGCATCGTACTCTTTGCCTGTGGCAACAAATTTTACCAGCTCTTTGGTTTTAATCTGTCCGTTTACAATTTTGAAATAGGCAATGACACCCCGAAAGGAGTTAAAAACCGAATCAAAAATCAAAGCCTGCAACGGTGCCTGCGGATCGCCGGTTGGATGTGGTATTTTTTCAATAATTCTCTCTAAAATTGTTTGAACGCCCATCCCGGTTTTGCCGCTTGCATGAATAATATCCTCCCTGTCGCATCCGGTCAGGTCAATAATCTGATCTTCCACCACTTCGGGAATTGCATTCGGAAGATCCATTTTATTGAGTATGGGAACAATTTCCAGATCATGCTCCAAAGCAAGATAAAGATTGGAAATGGTTTGAGCCTGAATTCCCTGTGTGGCGTCAATTATGAGCAAAGCTCCTTCACATGCGGCAATTGAGCGGGAAACTTCATAGGAAAAATCGACATGCCCCGGGGTGTCAATCAGGTTAAGCTTATAGTCAATGCCATCCTGTTGATAATCCATCTGAATTGCATGACTTTTTATCGTGATGCCTCTTTCCTTTTCCAGTTCCATGCTGTCAAGTACCTGATTTCGCATATCCCGCACACCAACTGTGTTGGTGTGCATAAGAAGCTGGTCGGCAAGTGTACTTTTTCCGTGGTCAATGTGCGCAATTATGCAAAAGTTGCGAATGTTCTTCATATACCCTTTTCCCTCTATTGTTTAAAAATTACAAGCTGCTGTAAATTTTTCACAAAGATACCTATTTTTTGATTTCTCTATTTTTTTTGGAATCCCGGGAGCTACAATAAATAACACATTTATACATTATTGAATTTGCAACCGGTGAATATTTAAGAAAATCTGACCGAAATTGTTCATTTTAGCTTTTACGGATTGCTGCAAGCAGTCGAAATTCCTGAAAAAGTTGTAAAACTTCCATTTGAATTAAAAAAATGATTTTCGATTAGAAAATTTAATATTTTATCACTTCTGGCACAGTATTTGATAGGTATTAGCCGGACATGAAAGCAATTAAATAAGTTCTAAAAGTTTATTTAAAGGTAGTAGTTACAAAATACATAATTTGCTGTTTTTTCATAAGTTTGGTTTAGTTAGGTTTAGTTTTAACCCCGGAGCAGAGGCTCCGGGGTTTTTCTTTTTATATCTGTTAAAACAGAGATCCCGATATTCTATAAATACCGGGATCTCTGCTTTAATACCAATTATAATAACTATACATCTTTCGGAACAACATACGGTTTCCTGTAATTTCTGGAAAGCATCATATCAGCTTCCGGGTCATTGGCAAATTTCTCATAAGAACCTTTGAATGTCAGTTCTCTTTTCAACAGATATGAAATATTTGCAATAATCGGTAATGCAGAAGAGTAGTGTCCTTCACTAATATCGCAATGCAAATCATAGTTATTCCCCGAACGAATGGTATCAATAAAGTTGGCATAGTGCTCGGTTCCTCCCGGAGGCGCAAGGAAAGTTGGATCTGAGTATGTATCGGGGCTTTCGTTGGATGAGCCGGCAAATGGTTCGGTTTCCCTTTCTCTGAACGCTTTCCAGGTGTTTCTGTTCAATTCGAGATAGCCTTCGGTTCCATAAAACATATTTCCGATTTTAATATCGAGACTGGATTCTCCATGCGTAAATCTTCCGCGTGTTTCAAATTCCAATACTTTGCCGTCTTCGTAGGTAAACAGCGAAGTTTGGGTGTTTGGAGTTTCCTGGGAACACTCTTTCGGGCTGATTCCGTAAATACCTCCTGTACTGTAAATTTTCGCGGGATGTTCATTTTTATTCAATCCCCAGCGGGCAATGTCAAACTGGTGTGGTCCCTGATTTCCGGTATCGCCGTTTCCTGTATCCCAATGCCAGTGCCAGTTGTAGTGAACCCTTTTTTCATTGTATGGTCTTGAAGGAGCAGGTCCTAACCACATGTCATAGTGCAAGTTTTGCGGTGGCATACTGTCTTCAGCAATACCGAATGAATCACGGGGTTTGTAGCACAATCCCTTTGCCATATAAACATCACCGATTCCTCCGCTGTGCAAAAACTTCATGGCTGCCATGACATTCGCAATGGAACGGTTCTGGAAACCTACCTGAACACGAACATTATATTTGCGTGCAGCTTCAATCATTTTGCGTCCTTCATAAACGTTGTGGCTTGCCGGTTTTTCAACATAAACGTGCTTTCCTGCCTGGCACGCCCAGATTGTCCCTAATGCATGCCAGTGGTTTGGCGTTGCAAAAGAAACCGCGTCAATATCCTTATCATCAAATACTTTGCGCATATCCCATTCGATGACAGGCTTTTTGCCCATTGCTTTCTCAATGAAATCTGAACGCGCAGCGTAAGTATCTTCATCCACATCGCAAATTGTTTTCAGAAAAACATTCCGGTTATCTTTCAATGAACACCAGTTCTTAATGTGTGAGCCGCCCTGACCGCGGATTCCGATTACCGCCATTGTAATTCTTTCATTTGCTCCGATAATGGAACCATAAGATTTAGCGCTAAATCCCAGTCCGCCAATTGTGATCCCGGCAGTTCCCACCAGGCTTGTTTTAATAAAGTCTCTACGTTGTGTCATAACCAATTAATATTTTGTTATTTAAATTTCTGCCCGGCAATTTATAAATTTGAATCGTAACAATAAAGAAATCGAAGGATTGATTTGAAGATTTGGGTTGTTAACGGATTGTTAATTCCGGATTTACAGCTAAAAGCTGACAAGCAACATAGGAAAAACATCTCAATTCCAATTTTCCGTTTTCAAAACGACCAATTTCATATCTGCTCCCAACCCTGTCGGTAATTGTAACGTATCCACTCCTCTGCTGCCTGATATGCCTGAATATTTGCATACTCTTTATTTGTTCTTGGGTTTCCATTAACCACCTCAAAGTGGCTCTTCGTGAGAATCCTCAGTATATCGTTTAATCCGATATTTGTAAAACGCATATTGTCACCATCCCACAACAATTTGCGCCGGAGACTCTGCATTTTAACAGCTAATGTACCAATAGCAACTATTTCACTCAGCGGACCTGAATAGCTAAAATTTGAAGAAGCTTCAAGCCGGGTAGCTTTGGATTCCTTGCATGCTCTTATCCAATCCTGCTCGTGCCCGTCTTCACCGGGGTTAAAAATTCTTCGGATAGTTTTAACAGGTTCTTCAAAATGTTCCATCTCATCGGCAGGAAGAAGGGTAGGATTTTTTGCATAAGCACCGCACATGATTTTCCCCCGGGTTCCGTAAAAAATGCAACCTCCGTTTTCATCACCCAACATTTCCCCATCCTTTAGTTCAGAGGGTCTTGCAGGCAGCCGACCTCCGTCGCACCAATTTACGGTAACTTCCGGCATTGCCACTTTGGGCAGATTATCTCTTCTTGGAAATTCAAACCGGATATACTGAGAATTTGGCGGTGAATCAATATTGAAATCTGATGAATTGGCTTCCACTGAATCGGGATAACCTAACATCAATGCTTTGAAAACGGGATCGAGAATATGAGTTCCCATATCACCTAATGCACCGGCACCAAAATCCCACCAGCTGCGCCAGTTCCAGGGATGGTAAACCGGATTAAATTCACGCATTGGTGCAGGACCGATGAATAAATCCCAGTCCAGATCACGTGGAACGCGCCTGCTGCGTTCAGGTTTAAAGATGTTCTGTGGCCATGTCGGACGGGTAGTCCAGACGTCCACATGCACGATTTCGCCAATCACACCTGCCCAAATCCACTCACAAATCCGGCGAATATCATCTCCCGAATTTCCCTGATTTCCCATTTGGGTTGCAACCCCGTATCGCTGAGCAGTTTCTGCCAGAATTCGTGATTCATATACTGAATGTCCCAAAGGCTGCTGAAGAAAAACATGTTTCCCTTCGCGCATGGCTAAAATTGCAGGCAGTGCATGTGAGTGATCCGGGGTAGCAATAACAACTGCATCAATATCTTTTTGCTCTTCCAGCATTATTCTGTAGTCCTTATATTGTCTGGCAAGTGGCCAGCGCTTAAAACTGTTTCCCGAATAATCCCAGTCCACGTCACACAAAGCAACAATATTCTCTGTTTCCATATTGCGGAGGTTGGTATAACCTTGCCCGCCAATGCCGATTCCGGCAATATTTAATTTGTTGGAAGGTGTCTGATGCCCTAAACCTGCAATCACATGAGAAGGCAAAATGGTAAGTCCTGCCGCGGCAGTAAAAGAGCTGCCTATGAAATTTCGTCTGGAAACTGTATTTTCTTTCTTATTCATTTCTCCTTTTAGTTTTGAGATAACACTTTTACCAAAGGTTTAAAAAAATGCCCGCAGGTTTAGGATTTTGTAATAATAACAACAAATAAACAGTTTTTAGCACAGAAGTGCATAAAAAAATCAATAAAAATGGGCGTTCGCATGCGAACGCCCATTTTTATCTCTTTGAATATGATTATGCCGGCATTTCAGGCAACTTCCAGGGCTCCCTGTAAGTGTGCTTAATCAGTTCGGCAGCAAATTCTTTTGCAGGAATCGGATCCGTCCATGTTTTGGCAAACGTGGGGTGTCCGTCTTTAATTTCAAAACCATCTTTCACTACTGTACGAATGGTCTCATCATCTCCCAGATTGGTAAATTCCATTTTTTCACCATCCCAGTCCAGTTCTTTGTTGAGTGATTGCAGGCGCACTGCCAGAACACCCATAACAACCATTTCATTGAATGGTCCGGCTTCACTGAAATCGGAAGCTGTAGGAACACGTGTTTCCGGGTTTTCCTTACATGCGCGTACCCAGTCCTGTTCGTGCCCACCTCTTGTAGCATTTTCAATTCTTCTTCTGAATTTCGGTGCATTCGGAACACGACCTGAAAGCAGCCAGGGATTAACACCGTAGCATCCGCAAATCAGCTTGTCTTTTGTACCGTGGAAAATTACACCACCACCACTGTCATTCGGATTTTTCCCTGCGGGCCATCCTTCGGGCAAATCCCACTTGATGCCTCCATCGTACCAGTGCACATCAACCTGCGGAAACTGAGCATTTTTCTTCATGCCTTTCCATGCACGTTTGGGAGCACGAGCTGGGAAAGTGAGTTTCACAGACTGTGAAACGGGGGCACAATCATTCAACAGCAGGCTTGAATTGCCCTGCGCATGAATCGGATATCCCAACTCAAGTCCGATAAATACCGGATGAAGAATGTGGCAAGCCATATCGCCTAAAGCGCCGGTACCAAAATCCCACCAGCCACGCCAGTTCCAGGGATGATAAATTTCATTGAACGGACGCATTTTAGCAGGTCCGACAAACAGATCCCAATCGAGAGTTTCAGGAACCCAGTGTCCGACTTCGGGTGTATTAAGCCCCTGCGGCCAGATTGGGCGGTCGGTGAATGCTTCTACTTTGGTTACTTCGCCAATTTCACCATTGGCAAGCCATTCGGTAGTCAGGTTAACTCCTTCACCGGAAGACCCCTGATTACCCATGGATGTAGCCACTTTGTACTTTTCAGCCAATCTGGTCAGCAAGCGTGACTCATACACAGTGTGAGTCAGCGGTTTCTGAACATAAACGTGTTTACCCATAGTAATTGCGTGAGCTGCAATGATTGCGTGGGTATGGTCAGCCGTTGCTACTACAACTGCATCGAAGTCCTTTCCCATTTCATCATACATCCGGCGCCAGTCTTTGTACTTTTTGGCTTTTGGATATCTGTCAAAAACACCATTACCGCCGGTGTATTTCCAGTCAACGTCACACAATCCGATGATATTCTCAGATTCCAGATTTTTGAGATTGGCAAATCCCATTCCGCCGACACCAACACCAACAATGTTGAGTTTATCACTGGGTGCCTTGTGTCCCAGCCCTGCCACAACATGGCTCGGGACAATGGTTAATCCTGCTGCAGCAGCAGCCGTTGTACCAAGGAATGCCCTCCTTGTTACCATGCTTTTATTCGAACTTTTCTCCATAACAAAAAATTTTTAATCTACTAAGTATAATGTAATTAGAAATAAACTGATGTCAAAAATCTGTTAAATATAATCATAATTGACATTAAATCACCCAATGAAAAGAAATTTATTGGAAAAATCTGACAACAAGCTTGCTTCATAGATTGCTGAGCCTCAAGTATGCTCTGCTATATCCTGATTTGGTCAGGCAAAACACAGAATTATTCATTTGTATTTTTCCTGGTGATGTCATTATATTTTCCTGCGGACAAACTTTCTGCGGATGATGAAATGGTGCTTATTATGTACCAATTCAGATAGTTTGATTAATCGCAGGTGCACGTTTCAAGGCAGTCCACAATCTGACTCAGAATATTGTGTTTTAAATAGTAAAATGTGTTTTTCCCTTCACGGTTAGAGCAAAGCACGCCTTTGTTGCGCAAAATCCCCAAATGATGAGATGTGGTTGATTGCTCTATGCCTAACAATTCGTGAATTTGAGTAACTGTAAGTCTTTTACCGCCTTCAAGGTGCTTTAAAATGGCAATTCTCACAGGATGAGCAATTGCTTTCAGCATACCAGCCGCAGTATCCAACCTTTCCTTATCTAAAATTCCGGCATTTAGCATTATTAATTTTTTTATGAAAACACAAAGATATGAATATTCAATGATATTGTGGTGCTGCGAACTCTATTCGGTCTGTTGAAAAAAAGGATTCAAAATTTTTTGGTTTTTGTAACTGTTTTCATGCAAAAAATTCTATGTTCGTTAATTCAAAGTATAAAGATCAGATTCGGGATGAGTAAAATAAAATCCATTCGATTACCGATAGAGAAAGAACTAAAAGAGTTTGAAGCATATTTCAAAAACACGCTGAAAAGTGATATTCCCCTGTTGCATACTGTCTTAGATTTCCTTTACCGTGCCAAGGGAAAACAACTGCGCCCCATGTTCGTTTTTCTGTCTGCAAAAATACACGGGGAGACAAACGAATATACCCGGCTCGCTGCTTGCTCCATCGAATTGCTTCATACCGGAACATTGGTTCATGATGATGTGGTTGATGAGTCCTATGAACGCCGGGGCGTATTTTCAATCAATGCCCTGTGGCGCAATAAACTGGCTGTTCTCACAGGCGACTATATTCTGGCAAAAGGGCTAATGTTGCAGGCAGAACATGAAAAATTCAATTTTCTGAAATTGATTTCCCGGGCAGTGCAGGAGATGAGCGAAGGAGAAATTCTTCAGATTAAAAAAAGCCGAAGGCTTAATATTAACGAGGCGGAATATTTTGAAATCATTCGCAAAAAAACGGCTTCACTTATCGCTACAAGCATGGCTCTTGGAGCATCATCAGTTACCGGTGACCAGAAAATCATTGAAGAAATGTATGAAATCGGACTGGATGCCGGTGTCGTTTTTCAGATTAAAGATGACATCTTTGATTATCAGCCTACCGGAATTATGGGAAAGCCAAGTGGGAACGACATCAGAGAAAAGAAAATTACCCTGCCTTTGCTTTATGTTTTAAATAAGACATCAGCTGCCGAAAAGAAACGAATTCTCAGGCTGATAAAAAAGGGGAGCAACGATCAGAAAATTATTGATGAACTTATTCAACTGGTAAGGGACCAGGGCGGTATCGACTATGCAAAGCAAAAGATGCATGAGATTAAAGAGAAAGCTTTAAAAAATCTCAACAAATTTCCGGAGAGTGATGCCCGCACCTCTTTAGCGGAATTAATAGAATATCTTGTCAGCCGCAAAAGATAGTCTATTCAGGTGCCAAAAAGCCAAACGCAGATATTCAAAATTTTCATGTTTTGAGAGATTAACCTTTCGAGAATTTCAAAATAACCGGAGAGAGATAATTGAGAACAGAATTTATCTGGTTCCCTATAGAAGTATAAATTTCAGGAGCAGGGAACCCTGACAAACGAACTTCCTCGTTTGGGGCAGTCAACAAAAAACGACGTAACCCATATTCATTACGCATGATTTTCAATTGTCCAAGCCCGACTGTATGAAAGAATTTTTCCTGTTCATGCAAATACGGTTTATCTAAATTATATCAAAAATACTGAATTCAATTATAAAAACATATTAAAGAGGGTTACCGAATCCGGCAACCCTCTTTAATATTGGAAACATCAGCTTCCAAAATCGTCATAAGCTACATTATCTTCGGGAACGCCAAGATTGTAGAGCATTTTTTGCACGGCGTCGTTCATCATTGGCGGACCGCAAAGGTAGTAGTCTATCTCTTCCGGTTCATCGTGTTTACTCAGGTAGTTGTCATATATCACCTGATGAATAAATCCGGTAGGTCCGTCCCATTTATCGTCGGGAAGTGGCTCTGAAAGCGCCAGGTGAAATTCAAAATTATCGTAATTCTTTTCGATTTCAAGGAACTGATCGTAATAGAACACCTCTTTCCATGATCGTGCTCCATACCAGAAAGAGACTTTTTTATTGCGCTCCTTTACCGTGTGGAAAAGATGAAAAAGATGCGAACGCATCGGAGCCATGCCCGCACCACCGCCTATAAACATCATCTCGTTATCATTCTCCTTCAGGAAAAACTCTCCGTAAGGACCGGAAATATCCACTTTATCGCCCGGTTTCAATGAAAAAATGAAGGATGAGCAGATACCCGGATTTACCTTTTTAAATGCATTGTTGGCACGATCCCACGGTGGTGTGGCAATACGGATATTCAGCATGATGATGTTGCCTTCGGCAGGATGATTTGCCATGGAATAGGCACGGAATGTAGGTTCTGAATTTTTCATCTTTAGGTTGAACATGCCAAATTTTTCCCACTCATCGCGATATTTTTCATCAATATCCATAGAACTGAAATCAACTTCAATTTTGGGAACATCAATCTGAATATATCCGCCGGATTTGAAATTCAGGTTTTCTCCTTCGGGCAGTTTTACGACAAATTCTTTAATGAATGTTGCCACATTTCGATTCGAGACCACTTCACATTCCCATTTCTTCACACCCAAAACTTCCTGTGGGATAACAATTTCAAGGTTATCCTTCACTTTCACCTGGCATGCTAACCGCCAGTTATCGTTTTGCTCTTTTCGGGTAAAAAAGTTGGTTTCGGTGGGTAAAATTGAACCACCGCCATTCATTACCTGGCACCGGCACATAGCGCATGTACCCCCGCCTCCGCAGGCAGAAGGAAGAAAAATCTTATGATTGCTCAATGTTGTCAGCAACGTGTTTCCCGGCTCAGCCTTAATCTCATGCTCCCCTTCGTTGATGCTGATCTGCACTTCACCGGAAGGTATCAGTTTTTTCTTGGCATAGAGCAGGATTCCCACCAGCAGCACCGTAACGCTCAGGAAAACTGCCACACTGGCAACAATAACCGTTATTTGTGTTGAAAGAATAAGCATTGAAAATGTATTTTATAATTTTATTCCCATAAATCCCATGAAAGCCAGCCCCATAAGCCCGGTAACAATAAAAGTTACGCCTAATCCGCGCAGCGGAGCCGGCACGTTGGAATATTGTATTTTTTCACGAATTGCAGCAATGCCGATAATTGCCAGAAGCCATCCGATGCCAGAGCCAAGCCCGTAAACAGTTGCTTCTGCCACATTCAGAAACGCTTTCTGCTGCATGAACAGAGAACCGCCCAAAATAGCGCAGTTCACCGCAATCAGCGGCAGAAATATTCCTAATTGATTATAGAGTGCCGGCGTGAATTTTTCCACAACCATCTCAACTAACTGCACAATGGACGCAATCACGGCAATAAACATGATAAAAGAGAGAAAACTGAGATCCACATCGGCAAGTCCGGGACTCAGCCACACTAACGCACCTTCCTTTAGTACATAATTCTCAAGCAGATAATCAACCGGCAGGGTGATAGCCAGAACAAAAGTTACCGCTATACCTAATCCCATTGCCGTTTTCACTGTTTTTGAAACTGCCAGATAAGAACACATGCCCAGAAAATAGGCAAAAATCATGTTCTCTATAAAAATTGATTTGATAAATATATTAATCAGATTTTCCATATCATCATTTTTTGCCGGTTAATCTTCAATTAATTTACGGTTGCGGCTACGCTGCACCCAAATTATAATACCGATGGTAATCAGCGCCATCGGAGGTAAAATCATCATCCCGTTATTTTCATAAAATCCGCCGTTGGCAACATACCAGCTGTCGGGGATAACCCGGAATCCGTAAATTGATCCGGAACCAAACAGCTCACGAAAGAAGCCGACAATGATAAGAATAACGCCATAACCCGCTGCATTGCCCACTCCGTCGAGAAACGACGGCCAGGGGCGGTTTCCCAGGGCAAACGCCTCAATTCTCCCCATGATGATACAGTTGGTAATAATCAGCCCGACGAAAACCGAAAGCTGCTTACTCACATCATACACATAGGCTTTCAGCACCTGGTCAACCAAAATAACCAGCATTGCAACAATCACAAGCTGCACGATAATCCGTATCCGGTTGGGAATGCTGTTTCGTATAAGTGAAATGATAATATTTGAAAAACCAATCACCGCCATAACCGAAATGGTCATCACAATGGATGGTTTTAATTGTGCCGTTACCGCAAGCGCCGAACAGATACCCAAAACCTGTACGGTAATCGGGTTGCTGTCATTCAGCGGATCAGTCAGTAACTTCAGATTCTTTCTTGAAAAAAGTGGTTCGCTCATTGCAATTTATTTAATCTTTAATAAGAATTCCTTATAACTGGTGAAATCTGCCAAAAGCATATCTTCCAGACCCTTGCTGGTAATAGTACCGCCTGACACACCGTCAACACTGTGATCTGCAGGCGCATTCTGTCCTGTTTTCTTAACAGTTATCGAAACAAGTTTGCCGGAATCGTCAAAAAGTTTTTTCCCTTTAAATTCCTTCTGAAACTCGCCGGTTGAAATTTCGGCGCCAAGCCCGGGTGTTTCCCCCTCGTGATCGAAAAAAGCGCCATAAATTATATCCATGTCTTCATTCAGTGAAACAAAACCCCATATTGGTCCCCACAGTCCGGCGCCATACATTGGGAAAATGTATTTCAAACCATTTTCGGTTTCACACTCAAACACAGGCAGATTCCGTTCTGCAACCGGTTTTGACTTTTCCCTTTTCAGGTCAACATCAAATGCATTCACCCCGTCAATCCGTTCTCCTTTTGAATCTACAACATACTGGTTCTTAATATTACTTTCATAAAGTTCCTCGGTATTATCCACAGTGGATATAATGTTGACAGAAGCCAGAATATTCTGCTTCTTTTCGATTTCAAAATTTCGGGTTTGCATCGGTTTCAGCGACATTGCAACTGCGGCAAGCACGGCAGCCACAAGAACAACCATCACTGATGCATAAATAAATGTATATATATTACTATTCCTGTCCATAATCAATATTTTTTCAATTACACGGAAAGTTTTGCACGCTTAAGCCGTCGGCTGATGTGTCCCTGCACAACGTAGTAGTCAACAAGCGGCGCAAAAGTGTTCATCAAAAGAATGGCAAGCATCATTCCTTCGGGATAGGCAGGGTTCACTACCCGGATGATGATAGCCAGAACACCAATGAGAAAACCGTAAATCCATTTTCCCTTTTCTGTTTGTGCGGCTGAAACCGGATCGGTTGCCATAAACACAGTTCCAAAGGCAAATCCGCCAATGATCAGATGTTGCCAGAATGGAAGTTCCATCAATGGATTAACGGCAAAAATATTAAATATCAATCCTGCAACTAATCCTCCGGCAACCGTGGAAACCATAATTTTCCAGCTCCCTATTCCGGTGATTATCAGAATAACTGCGCCGATTAAAATCGCAAAAACCGATGTTTCACCAATTGAGCCGGGCATAAATCCCCAAAAAGCATCGGCAATACTGAGATTAAAATCCCCTGCCCCGATATCTGCCAGCGCAGTCGCACCGGAAAAACCGTCAACCGGAATATCATTTTCTGCAATGGGCACCCAGACTGAATTGCCCGACATGTATGCCGGATATGCAAAAAAGAGAAAAGCACGGGCTACAAGTGCCGGATTCCACACATTCATTCCTGTGCCGCCAAAAACTTCCTTTCCGAAAATCACGGCAAAAGCGGTGGCAATTGCAATCATCCAAAGCGGAGTTTCAACGGGCATAATCAGCGGAATCAGCATTCCTGAAACCAAAAATCCTTCGTTGATCTCATGTCCGCGCATCTGGGCAAAGGCGAATTCGATTCCAAGTCCGACAACATAGGAAACAATAACTATCGGTAGCACTTTCAGAAATCCGTAGAAAAACAATTCGACAAAACCTGTTGAAGCCAGCTCTCCGATTGCCTTAAAATGCTGAAAACCGACATTATACATTCCAAACAGCAAAGACGGTATCAGCGCTAAAACCACGATGGACATGGTTCGCTTCATGTCTATATAGTCGTGGATGTGCGTGCCGGTTTTTGAAGTGTGCTTAGGCACATACAAAAAAGTGAAGAACCCGTCATGCAAAGATTGCAGCCAATGGTATTTGGCTCCTTTCTGTACGTAGGGTTCGGTTCTTTCAAAAAAATCCTTTAAAAATTTCATCTGAATCAGACTGTATTATATTTCTTAATAATTATCCAAGCTCCTTAATCATAGTATTGATTCCGGTTCGTAAAATGCTCTGCACCTTGATTTTTGACGTGCAGACATATTCACACAGTGCGAAATCCTCTTCAATGACTTCGTATAGCCCCAACTGCTCCATTTTATCCACATCATTTGCCAAAATGGCTTTCAGCAGAAAAACAGGAAAAACATTCATGGGAACAACCTTTTCATATTGTCCCGACATCACAAATGCACGCTCACCCCCGTTCATGTTTGCATTGAGTTCATACTCTTTTTTCGGAAATAGAGATGAGAGAAAGGTTTTTGATGCGCTGAATTTGTCCACCCCCGGAGCAGCCCATCCAAGCAGCTCATAATCATTCCCTTCGGGAATAACACTGATTTGAGAATCGTAAAATCCGACATAGCTTATCGGATTCACTCTTGTTCCCGTCAGCACATTTCCGCTGATTATCCGCTGTTTGTAAGGCGATTTTTTCAAATGTCCTTTGGTTATTTCAGAAACCTGAGTACCCAACAAAGTCTGAAAATATTTGGGTTTTTCCACTTCTGAGCCGGTTAAAGCAAATATTTTGGTAAAATCTGTTTTCCCTGTTTCAAACAATCTGCCGATGAAAAGCACATCCTGCGGATTGATTGTCCAAATCACTTCCCCTTTGTTCAGCGGTGAAATATGGTGAATTTGCACACCCACGTTTCCTGCCGGATGCGGACCTGCAAATGTATGGTACTCAACATTTTTAATGTTCCCAAACACCGACTTTTCGCTCAGTCCCAAAAATACTTTTCCGGTGGTCAGCCTGCTGAGTGCATTGATTCCTGTTTGAAAAGTACCCATCTGCCCTTCTAAAATAAAATTATAGTCGGGCGCAAGCGGAGCTGTGTCAAACGTGGATATGAAAATAGCTTTTGGCTGATCATCGGGCGAAGCGACAATGCCGTACGGACGACGTTTGATAAAGGGCCACAAACCGCTTTTCAAAAGGTTCTCCTTTACCACTTCAGTAGTGAGCTTCAACGGGTCTCCCGACTCAAATTCCACAAAACCTGCCTGAGAATCTGTTTCAATCACCACTTCCAAAATGCGTCTGCGTTCACCTAAATTAACCGAGGAAACTTTTCCGCCAAACGGTGCGGTGAAAACCACCTCCGGATGATACTTGTTGTAAAATAATGCATCTCCCGCTTTTACCTCAGCACCGGGTTTTACGCTCATTTTTGGGGTCAGACCGGGAAAATCCGTTGGCTTCAATGCAACAACAGCGGGAAAGGGCAGAGTCTCAAGAACTGTTTCAGCCGTACCTTTCAACTTTATATCCAACCCTCTCCTTAATTTTATGACTTCTGACATTGTAATCAAGAATAGTGTTAATTTAAAGCTTGCAAAAATAAATAATATATTCGCTTTTCACAATCAGAGCGCTGCAAAAGTGTAAACTTTCGGCAATAAAAACATGCTAATATATTTTATTAGGTGCACCGTACTCTGATACAGTCTCTTTTCAAATAAAAACAGTTCATTAAGATTAAAATTCCTTTTTTTACGTTAATTTGATGAAATGGCGGTGAAATGTTTATTTGGAATAGCCGCCAAAAATGTAAATTTGCGAAACATTTGATTAATTCCTTTTAGGTAAACATCTGAATATGAATAAAGTATTTTTATTTCTTGTTTTATCCATCCCAATTATTTCTTCTGGAAGCACTCAGGATGGCAACTACTATTACGAAAATGCTGTATATGATGAAAATATAAAAACCGTGCTGATGTACCGGGACGGATTTGAATTATCCAATCCGATTTGGGAAATGGGCGAAGAAATTCCCCTGATTTTGAAATTTGACGATCTTTCGGGTGACGTTAAGGATTATTACTACACCATCATCCATTGCGATGCCGACTGGAACGAAAGTTTTATTCCGCAAAGCGATTACATTGAAGGTTTTACGGAATATGTCATTAATGATTTTGCCCGCTCTTTCAATACAACATTCAAATATGTGAACTACCGGATATACCTGCCCAATGAAAACATGGGTTTTAAACTATCAGGAAATTATGCGCTGGTTGTTTATGAAAACGGAGACCGTGAGAACATCGTGCTTACCAAACGGTTTCACGTCGTGGAGCCGCTTGTTTCGGTTGAAGGTACGGTTCACCGTGCCACGCTCGATGCATTCAAAGGCGAAAACCACGAGGTGGATTTCACGGTTTTTCACGACAATTTACCTATTGACAATCCGCAGCAGGAAGTAAAAGTGGTGATTACGCAAAACAACCGTTGGGACAATGCCATACGCAATCTGAAACCGCTTTTTATCCGCAATCGGGCATTGATTTACGATTATAACCGCGAAAATGTTTTCCCTGCCGGAAATGAATTCAGATATTTCGATAACCGGACAAACCGCGTCAATGGGGAGAATATACTTGCAACTGATTTCCACAGACCCTATTTTCACAAAACGGTGATGACCGATGAAATCAGAAGCAACCGGCGCTATTTTGAATATGAAGAGATGAACGGCAAGTTTGTAGTGGAAAGCCAGGACAGGGAAGTTGAAGATTTTGACACCGAATGTGATTACACATTTGTCCACTTTACACTGCCGATGGAATCCGTTCTGTTAGGCGGAACAGTGAATGTTTTTGGCGCGCTAAACTATTGGAATGCAAACAAAACCAATGAAATGACATGGAATTTCGATACCGGCGTTTACGAACTGACACTTCTTTTAAAACAGGGATACTACAACTATATGTATGTGTATGTTCCCGGCGGCTCACACGTTGCCGACCATAAAAACATAGAAGGCAGCTACTGGCAAACCGAAAATGACTACCAGATTTTTGTCTATTTCCGGGAAATGAGCAGCAGATACGACAGGCTTGTCGGTTACCGGCAGCTCAACTCAAAATTTAATCGCTGACAATTTCAGAATCAATCCGCAAAAAATGAGATATAATTACCTGCTTGTCATAATCTGTTTTGCGCTGCTGTTTTCATGCAGTCAGCCTGCAAAATATATCTACAACGAAGGGCGCATTTACGGAACCTACTATCATGTTGTGTATGAGCACCCAAATGGAGATGATATTCATTCTGAAATTCAGAAAAAACTGGACGAATACAACAAAATTTTCTCAACATTTGATTCTACTTCGGTGATTTCAAAAATCAACAACAACAAGCCGGTGGCGCCAGACGAAATTTTTCTGAAATGTTACAACCGCTCCATGGAAATTTCTGCACTCACCGGTGGCGCTTTCGACATAACGGCAGGTCCGATGGTAAATGCCTGGGGGTTTGGCCCCGAAGACAAAACGAAAATGACTCCGAAAAAAATTGACAGTCTGAAAGCGATAACCGGCTACACAAAAGTGAAACTGGTAAACGGGAAGATCGAAAAGGAAAATCCGGAAATGAAACTCGACATGAATGCCATAGCCAAAGGTTTTACTTCCGACCTGATTGGTGATTTACTGAAAGAGGCAGGCTGCAAAAACTTTATGGTAGAAATTGGCGGCGAAGTGGTTGCCAAAGGAGTTAACGAAAAAGGGCGCATCTGGACCATCGGCATCAGTAAACCTGAAGAGACCGTATTGTTTGCATCAAACGAATTGCAGGCAAAAGTGCAGTTGCCGGACAATGCGCTGGCAACTTCGGGAAATTACCGGAATTTCTATGTGGAAGACGGGAAAAAATATGCGCACACCATCGATCCCAAAACAGGATATCCCGTGCAGCACAGTCTTTTAAGCACAACGGTTATTGCAGACAACTGCATGGATGCAGATGCATTTGCCACTGCATTTATGGTACTCGGACTTGAAAAATCAATCGAAATATCCCAAAAGAATCCCAACCTGAAAGTCTATTTTATTTACGCCGGCGAAGATGGTGAAAACCGGATTTATTTCAGTCCGAGTTTTAAAGAGCACCTGATTCTGTAATTTTTGAGGGAAACGGATTAATTCACTCGGAAACTTTTGCAATTTTCATACTTGTGAAATCGATCTTCTTAACTGCACTTTCCCTTTCAAGCCGGTCGGTTGTTTGTGCGCAGTAAATGCCCCTGCTTGTCAAATGTTTGTTTCCGCTAATGTGCGTATTGGGGAATTTCCCGCCACGTTTTAGCAGCATCTGCGTTGCAAGTCCTAAAAATGCAATTGAAATCAGTGCAATGGAAAGTAATATAACTATTAAAAAACTCATAACTCTTATTCAACTAAATGAACCACAAATTTAGTGGTTTATTCTGGAAAATTTTCTGAAAGAGTACTATTTTTAACAAATCTGACACAAATTTATCCTGATTTTTGTAATTTTATGAAAATTTTCAAAAATCAATTATCATGCAAAAACATATCAGCATCGTTGCGGCTCTGCATATAGGAGTGAATGTACTGTGCATATTTTTAGGCATACTCATGTTTATCGTTTTCCATGTTTTGGGAAATTTTGTGGATGAACCGGAAGCACAATTCATTCTGCCCCTGATTGCAAAAATATTTTTAGGTTTCTTCGTCCTGATTGGCTTACCGGGCATAATTGCCGGAATAGGTTTGTTCAGGCGAAAAGAGTGGGCGCGGATTCTTGCTCTTGTGATTTCGGTCATTGCGCTGGTTAATTTTCCATTTGGAACGGCGCTTGGCGTCTATTCCATCTGGGCATTGACACAACCGGAAATAATCAAAGAATTTGGAGAGAAGATATGATTCAGCATGAAATTAAAGTTACCGGCAAGGTTCAGGGAGTGGGGTTTCGCTTTTTTGCAGAACACCATGCGAAATTGCTCAATATTAAAGGGTGGGTGAAAAACACCCGCGACGGCGGAGTGCTTGCAGTGGCTCAGGGAGATTCCGAAAACATGAAACTGTTTTTGAAAAAACTGAAAGTTGGTCCGCCACTTTCCAATGTTGACAGATTAGATGTGTTTGAAACCGATATTTTAGACAAATTCAACGATTTCGAAATCAGGTACTGATTTATAACGAATACTAAAACTAGCATAGCAATAATCTCATAACCAGGGAATTACAAACTAAAACTATTTGTTAATACAGAACAGAAAATTCGATGAAAAATTACCACCTCACGCCATCCCAATTTCGGGAAGAAGGCAAAAAAGTAATCGACTGGATAGCCGATTATTACGAAAATATTGAGAAATATCCGGTTCTTTCTCAGGTTAAGCCCGGACAAATATTGTCGCAACTTCCGCAAAACGCACCCGGAAGAGGGGAATCCGTGGAGTCTGTGATGAGTGACCTTGATAAAATCATTATGCCGGGAATCACCCATTGGCAATCGCCTTCATTTTTCGGCTATTTCCCGAGCAACACGTCATTTCCGTCAATTTTAGGCGATCTCATTTCATCCGGATTAGGAGTTCAGGGGATGATCTGGGCAACAAGTCCGGCAGCCACGGAACTGGAAACCCGGATGCTCGACTGGTTAGCAGAGATGTTGGGCATGCCCGAAAAATTCAAATCCACTTCCACCGGTGGCGGCGTCATTCAGGATACCGCTTCCACTTCGGCTCTGACGGCGGTTATTGCAGCGCGCGAGCGCACCACAAAATTTGAATCGAACAAAACCGGCGTCAGACAAAAGCTGGTTGCTTACGTCTCGTCACAAACCCATTCATCCCTTGAGAAAGCAATTAAAATAGCCGGTATCGGCAGCGAAAATCTCAGGATAATTGGTACAGACCAACAGTTTGCCATGCGCCCCGAATTGCTGGAAAAGCAAATTCAAAAAGACAAAGCAAACGGGCTGACACCTTTTTTCGTCTGTGTAACAATCGGTTCCACATCATCAAATGCGGTTGACCCGATCCGGGAAATCGGAAAAATTTGCAAAAAGGAAAATTGCTGGATGCATGTTGATGCGGCAATGTCGGGAACAGCAATGCTCTGCCCCGAATTCAGGCATTGGAGTGAAGGCGTGGAGCTTGCCGACAGCTACACTTTCAATCCGCATAAATGGATGTTCACCAATTTCGATTGTGATGTTTTTTGGGTTGCAAATCGTGCCGAACTAACCAACACTTTTTCCATCATGCCCGAATATCTGCGCAACAAGGCAACCGAATCCGGCGAAGTGTTCGATTACCGCGACTGGCATATTCAGCTTGGAAGAAGATTTCGCTCGCTGAAACTATGGTTTGTAATCCGGCATTACGGAGTGGAAGGTTTGCGGTTTCACATCAGAAAACATGTTCAAATGGCACAGCAATTTGCCATTTGGGTGAAGGAATCCAAAAACTTTGAACTGCTATTGGAGCCGCCTTTTAATTTAGTTTGCTTCAGACTAAAAGCTGATGATGAGGCAAATATGAAGCTGATGAATTCGATAAATGAAACGGGCAAAGCTTTTTTCACCCACACAAAATTAAACGATCGGGTTGTTTTGCGGATGAGTATCGGACAAACGCACACGGAAGAAAAACATGTGAGCGAAATGTGGAATTTGCTTCAAAAATATGCTGCTGAATTAATTGGTTCGGAATAAAAATTCTCTTTTCCCCCAATTATTTGTATTTTTGAGAGAATCAAAAGGAAAAGGATTGCCGTGAAAAGATTTTTATTCATATTTCTGCTCAATTCATCATTAGCAGGTTTTGCTCAGGAAATGCTGATGCCGGCAATGCCTGAGCAGGATTCATCCATTATTGCCACCGAACGGATGCTGATGTACAATCAGCTGCTGATGGGAACAGTTCCTTCCGGAGAGTGGATGCAGCCTTTGCCGCTGATCAAAATGAATTTTGCCGAAGAAGCATTAAAATTCAGAAGTTTCAGCTTTTTTGAAAATTATGCAGACATGCGGACGTTCGAAAGATTAAATTTCGGAATGCCCGGCGCCTTGTCTCATCCGCTTTTGCTGAATACCAATATACTAAGCGGTTCTGAATACCGGATTAACAACCGTTTCATGCTTGGTGGCTACAGTTTTGAAGGGCGTTCGCCCTTCACTGCACCATTTCCAAATCAGGGACTGAATAATTACGATGTGCGCGGCTCTACCCTGTTTATGAAATACAATGTTTCCAAAAACTTCAAAATTGAAACCCGGGTGAACGTTATTCAAGGTCCCGGGTATCCATAATCTGAAATCTCAAACTTACCATCCATTTTATGCTAACAGTTTACAAAGCATCTGCCGGCTCGGGAAAAACTTTTCAACTTGTGGCCGAATATTTAAAGCTGCTCATTGAAAATCAGCAGAGTTACAGAAATATTCTGGCGGTTACCTTCACAAACAAAGCCACCAACGAAATGAAAAGTCGTATTCTCGAACAGCTCTATCAGCTATCAACCGGCAGGGAGTCAGCATATTTGGAGATTTTGTCCGAAGCCACAAAGTTCAATGAAGAACAGATTAGAAAAAAAGCAAAACAGGCGCTGAAAAATATTCTGCACGACTATCAACGGTTTTCAATCAGCACAATCGACTCCTTCACCCAACGAGTGATTAAGGCTTTTAACCGCGAAATGGGCATTTCGCCAAATTTCATGTTAGAATTGGACAGTGAAATGATTTTGACGGAAGCAGTTGACCGGCTCCTGGAAAAAATCAGCGACGACAAAAAACTGCGCAGCTGGTTAGTAAAATTCAGTGAAGAAAAAATCAGGGACGGCAGCAGTATGCGGATTGAACAGAATATTAAAAAGCTTGGTAACGAGCTTTTCAAGGAGAAATTTCAACTTTTTTTCCCGGATGAAGAACCGAAAAAAAATCCCTACAGCCGTGATAATTTAGAGAAATTCGTGAATGAGTTGATGGCATCAGGAGCCAGATTAAAAAACAACATCCGAAGAAATGCAGACGACTGCATGGTTGCCATTCGCCAAAATGGCTTTTCCGTTGAAGATTTTTCCTATAAATCTACCGGAGTGGCAGGGTATATAGAAAAAATTGCAAACGGGAATATTATCACTCCCTCAACCAGAGTATTGAAAGCATTGGAATCTTCCGAAGTCTGGGTGTCAAAATCTCACCCGCAGAGAGATGCTATTCAAATACTTGCAGAAAATATTTTACAGCCAAAACTGCAGCAAATTACTGATTTGATAAAGGAGTATTCTTCCGTGGCGGTGGTATTGAAACATATCCGGATTTTAGGAATTTTAACCGACCTGAAAGAAGAAATCAGGCTGCATCTGAAGGATAAAGAGATGCTTCAGCTGGCAGACTCCAACCTGCTGCTGAGTAAAATTATCGGCAACAGCGAATCGCCGTTTGTTTATGAAAAAATTGGTGTTCGCTACAATTATTATATGTTGGATGAGTTTCAGGACACTTCTTCGCTGCAATGGCAGAATTTCAGACCACTGATTCTGAATGCGCTGTCGGAAGGCTATCCTGCACTGCTTGTCGGCGATGTGAAACAGGCGATTTACAGATGGCGCAACAGCGACTGGAATATACTGGCAACCCAGGTGCAAAGCGATTTTCCCAATTTTCAGCCCAAAGAAATTTCTTTGGAAAAAAACTGGCGGAGCCGTTTGAAGATTATTGATTTCAACAATCATGTTTTTGGCGGTGTGCTGCAATCGTTTGAAAAGAGGCTAATCAATGAGTTAGGAGAAGAGCGTTTCGTGCAGAAGTTTCGCTCTGTATATCAGGACTATATTCAGAAACCCGGCAACCCTTCTGCAAAATCCGGAGGATATGCCGAAATTCAATTTTTCCCGAAAGAAAATTTCGAAGAAAATTCCATAAACCTGCTCGTTGAGCAGGTGAAAACGTTGCAGGATAAAGGACTTAAAGCATCAGACATTGTGATACTTCTTCGAAAAAACAGTGAAGGCGCTGCAATAATCAACACATTTCTCGAAGCTTCGCGCAAAGAAGAAAATGCAGGCTACAACTTATCCGTACTTTCCGGCGAATCGCTGTTCCTGTATGCTTCTCAGGGAGTTAACTTAGTGATGTTAGTTATTGAACTGTTAGTTGATCCGGAGAATATTCTTTCCAAAACTGCCTTTGTGCATCTTTGGCACTCCTGGCTGAAACCGGCTTTGAAAAAGGAGCGCAAACCTGCAAAAAACGGACAGGAATCGGTAAATATTCTTCAGTTTATTCCGAAAAAAGATGAAAATGCTTATGACGAAAGCAATTTTCAAAAAAATGATTTTGAAACAGAACCGTTTGAAAAGTTAGCACAAATCAGGCAAAGGGTTTTGCTGTCGTCTCTCGATGAAATCGTGATGGAAATCTGTTCCGTTTTCAATCTTTTCAGGTTAGAAACCGAACTGCCCTTTTTACAGACTTTAATCGACACCGCAGCAGAACTAAAAATCGGACTTTCCAATGACCTTTCCAACATGCTGCACTGGTGGAATGAGAAGGGTTTTAGAACTTCCGTGAGTGCAAATGACGAAGTGGATTCCGTGCGACTGATGACTATTCACAAAGCCAAAGGGCTTGAATTTGAAGCTGTTCTGATTCCTTTATTCAATTGGAATGTATCGTGGAGCGGCAATCAGCAGCCGCTGTTATGGTGCAGCACAGACGAAAAGCCGATGAACCGGCTTCCGCTGCTGCCCGTTGAAGCGTCAAACGAAGTGAAAGAGACCATTTTCAAAGACGATTTTCTGGAAGAAAAACTGAGCAGCTATATAGATACGCTCAACCTTGTTTATGTTGCTTTCACCCGCGCAAAATCGGTCTTGTTAGTGAACAGTATCATAAAAGAGGAGAAAAGTACCGGTTTTTCAACCATCAACACCCTGCTTTATGATGCTTTGAAAAGTCATGTCCCGAAGAAAATGCTGACTTTTGAAGACAATAGCAAAAATGAAGTTTTTTCCTACGGCGAAATGCCATTGTTCAAAAAATCCGGTAATTCATCAGACACAATCTGGATTGAAAAATACCATTTCAGCGCTCCCGGCGAAAGAATCCGGCTGCGCATCAACAGTGAGGATTTTCTGGAAGACGCCGGGCACAACCGTTCCGTAAAAAACAGCGGCAAGCTCATTCACGAAATTTTAGCCGGCGTAAAAACATCAGACGACCTGCTTCCCACATGCAGCAAAGCGCTAAAAGAGGGAAAAATCACGAAAACCGAATATGAACTCATTGTGGAAAAAATGAGAAAAGCAATGGAGAATCCGGTGATTAAGCATTGGCTCAGCGGTAATATGCAGGTTATGAATGAGCGAAATTTAATTACAAAAACCAAAATCATCCGCCCGGACAGAATCATGTTTTCCGGCAAAAATGCCGTTGTGGTTGATTACAAATGGGGAGAAAAAATGCCTGAAAAATATCATAAACAAGTTGGTGAATACATGAAAGCACTTATGGAATGTGGATTTGAAAAAGCAGAAGGATATATCTGGTATCTCAATCAGGACGAACTGGAGGAGGTTGTGGTTTGAAACAAAACGCTGTTTCAGGCTCAATTTAATTTTTTAATTTTGCCAAAAATTGATAATTATGATTCAAAGAATTCAGACACTCTATATCCTGTTGGCGGCAATACTCACCGCATTGTTGCTGAAACTGAATTTTGCCGAACTGACTGTCAGCGGAGAATTTTACATTTTTAATGCAAAAGGAATCATTAGCGGTGAGCAAACCCTGTTCAGCGGGCTGCCGCTGTTTTTGTTCTCCTGGCTAATCAGTCTGCTTCATTTAGGAGCAATCTTCCTGTACAAAAGGCGGATTCTGCAAATGAGGATTCTTGTATTCACGATAATTCTTCTGTTGGGGCTGTTTGGCGTGATGCTGTACTTTTTGTATGCTTCTTTCAGCGGGGCGGAAGTTGCTTTCAAAATTCCGATGACTTTCCCGGTTATTGCCATTATTCTCGACTATCTTGCCATTCGCGCCATCGGCAAAGATGAAGCGCTGATAAGAAGTTTGAACCGAATACGATAATTTTCTCCGATGAAACCGCTGATTATGTTTTATAAACGGGAAAAGCTGTTTGGCTGTTTCATTTCAAGAAACTCAATTAGCTGGTTATGAAAGCAATGATTTTTGCCGCAGGCTTGGGTTCGCGTCTAAAAGATGAAACCCTTCATCAACCCAAAGCGTTGGTGAAAATTGGCGAGAAACCGCTGCTGCAACTCGCTATCGAAAAACTGAAAAGCGAAGGCGTAACAGAAATTGTTGTGAATGCACACCATTTTTCCGACCAGATTATCGGTTTTTTAGCCCACAAAGATTTCGGAATTCCCATTAAAATTTCAGATGAAACCGATAAACTGCTCAACACGGGCGGCGGCTTAAAAAAAGCGGCTCCGCTGCTCGCCGGCAATGAACCCGTGCTCATTTACAATGTGGACATTCTCTCAGATTTGAATCTCTGGGAACTGATGCAGATTCATAACCGCTCGGGCGCTCTGGCAACGGTTGTGGTTCGCAAAAGGGAAACAGCGCGCTATTTTCTGTTCAACAACAACCGGAGGCTCATCGGCTGGATTAACAAAAAAAAGGGCGAAACAAAGCTTTCTGCTTATGATGAAACAGGCGAAGTCATTGAAAGAGCATTCAGCGGAATTCATATCGTCAGTCCCGAAGTTTTCAATCTGATGCCCCCGGACGACTGTTTCTCCATCATCGACTTATACATTAACCTGGCTGCTAAGCACCTGATTGTCGGGCATTTTGATGATTCAGGATGGTGGATGGATGTTGGCAAACCTGAAGAACTGGCTGCTGCAAGAGATTATTTTAAAGGAGAAGCCGGAAAATCCTTTTAAGTACCAATCAAATTCCTTAAATTTGATACAAAAATCAAAACCTGAGGATTATGAAACGGTTTTTCTTCTTCATTTCAGCCATTTTATACCTGTTTTCCTGTTCAGAAAAGGGATTAATAAATGATTATCCCATCTCTCCAGTGCCTTTCACGCAGGTAAAAGTGAAAGATGAATTCTGGGCAAAGCGCATCAAAACCAATCATTTGGTAACCATTCCGATAGCTATCGAAAAAAGTAAAGAAACCGGACGGATTGATAATTTTGCAGTTGCCGGCGGATTGAAGGAAGGCGGTTTTTGCTCTGCCTTTCCGTTTGATGATTCCGATGTTTTTAAGATTATTGAAGGTGCTGCCTATTCCCTTCAAATATTTCCGGAGGAAAAACTTGAAAAAACCGTTGATTCGCTGATTTATCTCATTGGTGAGGCACAGGAGGATGACGGCTACCTTTTCACCAACCGCACAATTTTAGGCGATAGCGGGCATGTCTGGATTGGCACTAAGCGCTGGGAAAAAACGGATGATCTGAGTCACGAACTTTACAATCTGGGGCATTTATACGAAGCGGCAACCGCCTGGTATCAGAGTACCGGCAAAAGAAATCTTCTTGATATTGCCATAAAAAGCGCCAATTTAGTTTACAATGACTTCGGATATGGGAAAATTGAAAACTGGCCCGGGCATCAGGAAATTGAAATCGGATTAGTGAAACTTTACAGAATTACCGGAGAAGAAAAATATTTAGAACTTGCCCGTTTCTTTTTGGATATCAGGGGAAAAGGAATTGGCAAAAAGAATTCATACAACCAGTCGCATCTCCCGGTTGTGGAGCAGACGGAAGCAGTCGGACATGCCGTGCGGGCAGCATATATGTGGAGCGCAATGGCTGATGTTGCCGCACTTACGGGCGATCAGTCCTACATTCACGCCATTCAGAAAATCTGGGAAGATGTGATTTGCAAAAAGTTTTACATAACCGGCGGAATCGGTGCCGAAGGCGGCCATGAAGGTTTTGGCGCCGCTTATGAACTGCCGAACGAAAAGGCATATTGTGAAACTTGTGCCGGAATTGCCAATATTTTCTGGAATCACAGAATGTTTCTTATGACAGGTCAGGCTCAATATATTGACGTTCTGGAGCGTTCGCTTTACAACAATGTTCTTTCGGGAGTTTCGCTTGAAGGCAACCGTTTTTTTTATCCCAATCCTTTGCAGTCAAACGGACAGCATGAACGAAGTGAGTGGTTCGGCTGCGCATGTTGCCCGTCAAATATTGCGCGGTTCATCCCTTCCATGCCTAATTATATTTATGCTAAAAAAGATAACAACTTCTACCTGAATCTTTTTGTGCCCGGCTCGGTAACATTTGAAACGCAAAAAGGCAATTTTAAGCTTACTCAGGACAGCAACATGCCCTGGAACGGGCATATTTATATCGTTCCCGAAATGGAAAAACCGTTTAAAGCCAATCTGCTGATAAGAATTCCCGGTTGGGCTTCTGAAAGCCCGGTTCCCTGCGATCTTTACGAATTCTTAAACCCGCCATCCGCTTCGCCGGTATTTAAAATTAACGGAAAAGAGGTTTATCCCGAAATAAAAGACGGCTACGCCGTACTTTCCAAAAAATGGAAAACAGGCGACAAAATTGATATTAATTTCCCTTACGAAATACGAAAAATTCAGGCTCATCCTGAAATAGAAGACGATAAAGGGAAAATTGCGCTACAACTTGGTCCATTAGTTTACTGCACCGAATGGGCTGATTATGAAGACTCTGATATTTTAGACATTTATCTCGATCCCGATGAAAATCTCTCTTTCGGTTTCAGACCGCGTAAATTGGATGGAGTGAACACGATAACCGGAGAAGCATCCATTCTGAAAAAAGGCGAAGGACCCGACAGGGGCGAATTTTATCCGCTCAATTTTACGGCAATCCCCTATTATGCCTGGGCACACCGCGGAAAAGGCAAAATGGCAGTGTGGATTAACGCTTTGCAGAGTCATTGAAATCATCACGGCTAAATTATTCGAGTTGGAACTATATTTTGTACTTTTGTCCCGATTTTAGAATTTTTTCGGGATAAAACAGAATATGTTATATATTTTAAACTCCATAGATTTAACGCTTCCGCTGACCAATCCGGTCATAAAATTCCTGATTATTCTGCTGATTATTCTGTTTACACCGATTGTTTTGGACAGAATAAAAATCCCCCATCTATTGGGATTGATTATTGCCGGGGCGGTTATCGGTCCGTTTGGGTTTAATCTCATAACCCGCGACAGCAGCATTATTCTTTCGGGAACGGCAGGGTTGCTCTATATTATGTTCCTTGCAGGTTTGGAAATTGATATTGCAGACTTCAAAAAAAATGCAGGAAAAAGCACTCTTTTAGGACTTTACGGATTTTTCATCCCAATGATTCTCGGCACGCTCACCGGGCTGTATGTTCTAAAATATTCACTGATGACTTCGGTGCTGATGGCGAGCATGTTTTCTTCACATACGTTGATAACCTACCCCATTGTCAGCAAACTCGGGCTTACCAAAAACAAGGCGGTAAACATCACTGTGGGCAGCACATTGATCACCAATGTGCTTGCGCTGCTGGTTTTGGCTGTTGTTGTCGGGTTGGTTTCGGGCAACACAGACAAATATTTCGGATTGAGATTGTCCGTTTCGCTACTGGTTTTCGCTTCGGTCATTATGATTGGTTTTCCGATTATTGCACGCTGGTTTTTCAAGCGCTACGACGACAAAGTATCTCAGTATATTTTTGTTCTTGTGATGGTTTTTTTAGGCGCCATTCTTTCTGAAATTGCAGGAATTGAAGGAATTATCGGTGCTTTTTTAGCCGGACTTGCACTCAATCGGCTGATTTCGCGGACTTCACCGCTGATGAACCGCATTGACTTTGTCGGGAATGCGATTTTTATTCCGTTTTTCCTGCTCGGCGTGGGAATGCTCATTGACTATCGTGCTTTCATCAACGATAGGGAGACCCTTTTTGTGGCAGCAGTCATGTCCATTATTGCCACTGTGGGAAAATATATTCCTGCCCTGATGATTCAAAAGCAATTTCATTTCAGCACCAACCAGCGAAGACTAATTTTCGGATTGAGCAATGCTCAGGCGGCAGCCACGCTTGCCGCGGTCTTAGTCGGCTTCAACGTGATTTTAGGTGAAACGGCAAGCGGTGAACCCATCCGGCTGCTCAATGAAAAAATTCTGAACGGCACAATTATTATGATATTAGTAACCTGCACCATTGCATCCTTTGAAACCCAAAAAGGAGCATACAACATTGCCAGAAATGAAAACCCGGATATGGACGAAGATGAAGCCGACCCTGATGAAAGGATTCTGATTCCCATCAGCAATCCCGATACGGTGGATGAGCTTATACATCTGAGCGCAATGATTAAATCGAAAAAAAACAAATCGGAGCTTTATGCGCTCAACATCATTAAAAACATCAACGACGAAGATTTTATCAAAGGAGCAAACAAGGAGGCAAAAAAAATTCTGGAAAAGGCTGCCATCACAGCTGCTTCTGCCGATATTCATCTAACCGAACTGCTTCGCTACGACCTGAATATCGTCAACGGAATCACCAGCATCATCAAGGAACAAAACATCACCGACCTGATTTTAGGGCTTTATGCGGAGAAGGGAATTTCAAAATCATTTTTGGGAAACCTCACGGAAGGTATTCTTGCAAAAAGCAATATTACCACGCTGGTCTATAAGCCTGCGCAGCCCATAAACACCATCAAAAGGCATTTTATTGTTCTACCCGAAAATGCCGAAAAAGAGCTGGGATTTCCATTCTGGATAATAAAAATCTGGAATATTTCACGAAATACCGGCGATAAACTCCTGTTTCACGGAACAGAAGAAACCCTAAAAATATTGCAGGAACTTCAAGCCAAACACCCCATTGAAGCTGAGTTTCATATTTTTGAAGACTGGGACAACTTTTTAGCGCTCACCCGGGAAATTAAAATTGACGATGACCTGATTATTGTGATGAGCAGAAAAAACAAACCTTCTTATCATCCCAAAATGGAACGGGTGCCCAATTACCTGAACAAATATTTAAAATCAAACAGTTTTATTCTGGTTTATCCCATGCAGATTGGCGCTGACGAAGGCATTATTTTCGATCTGAACAACCCGTCGCTGCATGAACCCCTGGAAAAACTGGATGAGATCGGTAAAACAATTCTCAATTTGTTTAAAAGAAAATCATAAACAGCCATGACAAGGAGATCCGGTTCCGGAAAAATGAAAAAACGACTGTTTCGTTCATCGTTTACTTCGATGGTGAGTATTTCATTAGTGCTTGTGCTTCTGGGGGCGCTGCTTATCATACTGATCAACGCCGGGCAGTTGTCTGACTATGTCAGGGAGCAAATCGGCTTCACACTCGTGCTTCACGACAATGCCAAAGAGAACGATATTGCCCGGTTGCAAAAGGTTTTGGAAGCATCGGAATATGTTAAATCCACCCGCTATATCGACAAGGAGGCAGCCGCCGCCGAACTAACCACAGAACTTGGTGAAGATTTTATGGGTTTTTTAGGTTTCAACCCGCTGTTTGCATCGGTGGACGTGAAACTGTTTGCTGCCTACACCAATCCCGACAGCCTGCAGTTTATAGAGAAGGAATTCATAGGATATCCGCAGGTCAGCGAAGTTTTTTATCAGAAAGACCTTTTGGGCGTCATTAACGAGAATATCAGCAAAATAACTGTTTTCCTGCTCATCATCAGTGCATTGATCGGGTTTATTTTTGTTTCGCTCATCAACAACACCATCCGCATTTCCATCTATTCCGAGCGGTTTACCATCAACACGATGCAGTTAGTGGGCGCTGCCCGCTCATTTGTTCGGAAACCATTTCTGAAACGCGGAATATCATTAGGGATTTTAGGCGCTCTTGTGGCAAACATTCTGCTTTTTGCTTCTGTTTTTGCATTCAGAAAAGAGTTGGGCGGAATACTCAATCCTGACGAATACCTGACTTTAACGGCTGTTTTTATTCTTGTTTTTATACTTGGAATGGCAATCTCCTATATTTCAACCTGGTTTGCCGTAAACAAGTTCCTGAAAATGAAATTTGATGATCTGTTTTATTAATTATCTTTGCAGATTATGAAAAAAAGGAGTACAAAAAAGGAAATTTCAGACGGGAAAACCGGATTTGCCTTAGGTAAGGAGAACTACAACCTGATGGCAATCGGTTTTGGCATCATCGTGATAGGTTTTATATTGATGATTGGCGGCAAAAGTGATGACCCCAGCGTTTTCAATCCTGAAATTTTCAGTTTCAGGCGAATTGTGCTTGCACCGATGATTCTGCTTTTCGGCTTCATGTTTGAGATTTATGCCATCATGAAGAAGCCGAAAGAGAACAAGTAAACCTGTTCAGAAATGAGTACAATTCAGGCGCTGCTGTTAGGTCTTGTTCAAGGACTTACTGAATTTCTTCCGGTTAGTTCCAGCGGGCATCTCGAAATCGGGCACGTAATTCTTGGTGTTGAAACGGATAATAACCTGCTGTTTGCGGTTACCGTTCACGTTGCCACCGTGCTGAGCACATTGGTTGTTTTTCGCCGCGATATTCTGGCACTCCTGACTGATTTATTCGCCTTCAAATGGAACGAATCCACGCAATACATCTCTAAACTCCTTCTTTCTGCTGTTCCCGTGCTGATTATCGGGCTGTTTTTTGTCGATCATATCGAACAGTTTTTCACGGGAAATCTGCTGCTGGTCGGGAGTATGTTGATCGTTACCGCCGGCTTACTGACATTTGCTCATTTTGTTAAAAAAGGAAATTCTGAAATCACCCGGGGCAAAGCGCTCATTATTGGTATTGCACAGGCAGTTGCCGTAATTCCCGGCATTTCGCGAAGCGGGGCAACCATTGCAACCGGACTGATTACCGGAGCAAAGAAAGATGAAATTGCCCGTTTCTCATTCCTGATGGTGCTGATTCCCATTTTAGGCGCCGCATTTCTGGATGTTGTCGGCGGGGATTTTACAAAAGCAGCTTCCATCGAAACAATCCCCCTTTTGACCGGCTTTCTTGCAGCATTTTTATCCGGGCTGTTAGCCTGTTCATTAATGATAAAGATAGTTAAGCGCGGAAAACTCATATATTTTGCAATTTACTGTGTAATTATCGGTTTTTTTGCTATCTTTGCAGCCTGATTTTTCACTTTTTTAACATACTGGTTATCAAATGCTTGATGCTGCCCATCCCAAAAAAACATACGATTTTATTGAAGGTGAAGTTTTGTTGTTTGATAAAGATATCACATGGACTTCGTTTGACCTGGTTCAGCGGGTACGCAACACATTATGCAGAAAGCTGGGTATAAAAAAACTGAAAGTCGGACACGCAGGAACGCTTGACCCGCTTGCCAGCGGACTGATGATTCTCTGCACCGGAAAAGCAACCAAACGCATCGAATCGTTTCAGGAAATGGAGAAAGAATATGTGGCAACGCTAAAATTGGGAGCCACCACCCCGTCTTTTGATCTGGAGACGGCAGAAGAGAGCAAAAGTGAAATAAGTCATATCACCCGAAGCGATTTTGAAAAAGCACTGCTGAAATTTTTAGGCGAAACAGAGCAGGTGCCGCCAATCTATTCTGCCGTAAAGGTGAACGGAAAACGGGCGTTTAATTATGCCAGAAGTGGTACAGAACTAAAACTTCAGCCAAAAAAAATTGTTATCAGTGAGATTGTTACCGAATCATTTGAACCGCCTCATGCAACCATTCGCGTGGTTTGCGGCAAAGGGACATACATTCGCGCATTAGCGCGGGATATTGGAAAAGAGCTGGAATGTGGCGCTTACCTGACGAAACTGCGCCGCACAAGAATAGGAGAGTATAAAGTGGAAGATGCCATGACCATTGACTTTTATATAGAAAATCTGAGTGCACTTGTAACAAAACCTGTTGCAGAAACGTAAGCCCTAACCCAGACCGCAATATCCGAACACGAAAAATAAAAACTTAAAAATTTGTGACACTATAAAAAAGTATAAAATAATTGTCCATGAAATGAGCCTTGAAAATAAAGTTTGGATTGGCAGGTTTCATGTTTTACCATTAAAATATTAACAATATAAGAAAGATGAAATTATCGAAGTTTAAGTACGAATTGGATGAAAAAAAAATTGCATTGCACCCGGCGCCCAACAGGGATGAGTCGAAATTGATGGTATTGGACAGAGCAAAGCGTAAAATAGAACACAAACTGTTTAAAGACATTGTTGACTATTTTGATGAAGGAGATGTGCTTGTTTTTAATGATACCAAGGTTTTTCCGGCGAGATTATACGGCAACAAGGAGAAAACAGGTGCTGAAATTGAGGTTTTTCTGCTCAGGGAGCTAAACCGCGAAATGCGTTTGTGGGATGTGCTTGTTGATCCTGCCAGAAAAATCCGTATCGGAAATAAACTCTATTTCGGCGAAAATGACATTTTAGTTGCCGAAGTTATAGATAATACCACATCCAGGGGGCGCACCCTGCGTTTTTTGTATGACGGTCCTTATGATGAATTCAAAAAAACATTACATAATCTGGGAAGCACACCACTGCCAAAATTCATAAAAAGGCCGATAGTTCCTGAAGACGAGGAGCGCTATCAGACAATTTTTGCCAAACATGAAGGAGCTGTGGCAGCGCCTACTGCCGGACTGCATTTCAGCAGGGAGCTACTCAAGCGATTAGAAATCAAGGGGGCAGACTTTGCATACGTTACGCTTCATGCCGGATTGGGAAACTTCAGGAATGTTGAAGTGGAAGATCTCACCAAACACAAAATGGACTCGGAGCAAATCTGGATCAGAGAGGAAGCATGCGATATAATCAATACTGCAAAAGATAACCGGAAAAATATCTGCGCGGTTGGAACAACCGTGATGCGCACACTCGAAAGCTCAGTTACCACTCAGGGACATGCAAAACCTTTTGAAGGATGGACAAATAAATTCATTTTTCCACCCTATGAATTCAACGTGGCAAACTGCATGATTTCCAACTTTCAGCTGCCCTACTCTATTCTGCTTATGATGGTTGCAGCTTTTGGCGGCTATGATTTTGTGATGAAAGCCTATCAGGTTGCCCTGAAAAATGATTACCGGTTTGGTACATACGGAGACGCCATGCTGATTATCTAAATTCGTTGAGGATTCAGGCAGAGAAACAACCATGTTTAAAAGTGGTACTCTTTTTGACATGGTTGTTTCTTTTTATAAAACAAAATGTCATGAGAAAATTACTTTTTTTATCGTTTCTATTCTTTAACCTGCCCCTTTGGGCACAAAACAATAATGAAGTGAGATACATTGAAGTTCACGGAAATGCGGAAATGGAAGTTCAGCCTGATGAGATGGTGCTTTCAATTACAATTCAAGAGTATTACGAAGAGGAATTTCAGAAAGGCAAAGAGCCTAAAAATTACAAGAATAAGGTTCAGCTTGCCAAACTCGAAGACAGCCTGATTAAGAGTTTGCGAAAAGTTGGTATCGACAAAGATGATATTCGTGTGCGCAACATGGGAAACTACTGGAGAAGCGAAAGAAAAGAGTTCCTTTTCAACAAGCAGCTTGAAGTAAAAATTTCCGATTTCTCCAAAGTGAATCAGCTCACTTCTCTGGTTGACGGAAAGGGAATCCGTTCGGTTAACGTGGGGCAAATGACTCACTCGAATATTGAAAACTTCAGAAAAGAGGTAAAAACCAATGCGCTGAAAGATGCCCGCGAAAAAGCTGCCTACCTTGTAGAGAGTTTGGGTGAAGAGCTTGGCGAAGTCCTTTCAATTACAGAGCTTAATGACGGATATTCACGTCCAGTGGTTGCAAGAAGCATGCTGATGGCTGCCGATGCCGCCGGTTATGAAAGTGTCGACCAGGTACAAAATATCAATATTTCGTATCAGGTTACTGCAAGGTTCAAAATCAAATAGGGAAAAGCCGGTTACAGCATACCCGATTCCACTTTTTGAGGAGGTGATGCAAATATCCTGTCCCCGGGAGACAATCCCGATTCGATAATCACTTCCTCTTCATTTTCAAGCCCGGGAGTTACTCTCTTTCTCCAGGTTTTCCCGCTTTCTTTTAGATATACATAACTTTCCCCTCCCTGTTTCTGAAGAAAATTCCGGGGAATTTTCACAACATCCGGATATTTTGAAACGATAATCTTATTGTTGGAAGTCATCGAGGGTTTTATCTCTTTTCCATCCGTTTTAAAGTCGATGGTGATACGGAAAACCTTCATGTCAAAACCGGCCAATTCCTGCCCGATATTGGCAATCTCGCTCACCACTCCTTTAAACTTATCTTTCGGGAGGGCATCAATGGTAATTTCGGCGCTGTCGCCCGGAGAGATTTTGGTGATGTCAATCTCAGGAATATATGCTTCGGAAACAGGGGTGGACAAATCGGGCAAAGTGGCAATAGTGGGCATCCACATGCTGACATTATCGCCGGTGCGAAGCTTTCTCCCGTTCCATAAGCGGGCATACATGACCGTTCCCTCTTTTGGGGCAGTTACCTCCACAGCATTCAAAGCAATCTTTAAAAGTGAATCTCTCCTGAAAAAAACATTATGCCGTTTTGTAATCCATGAAATTCTTCTTCTCTGCCCTAATCTCCGCAGTTCATAGTCGCGGTGCTTTTTTTCAATCATCCTGACCGTCTGATCATATTCAACTCTCTTTCTACGCTGATATGCCGGCGACTCAAACTGAGCTTGTTCCAGTTCAATCTCCTTATATTCCAGATCAAACACAAATTCACTCAGCTCCTTTCTCAAACTGGTCAGCGTTATAGATGAATCGATTTTTGCATCGTTCAACTCGGCGGTAACCCGCTCCAGATCCTGACTGTTTCTTTCAATCTGCTGGCTGATTTCTGCCGCATCAAGCGTGGCGACCCAGTCGCCGGGCTGTACAACAGTTCCCTCTTCCACCATCTCCTTAATCTTAAACTGTCTGACAGGTAAGTCCCTATGTGCCAACTCATCGGGCAAACTGATAACAATTGCATTTTTCCCCTGAATTTCACCTTTGACCTCAATGGCAAGCGTAAAATTGCCTTTTCTCACTTTGTGCAGATTTTCTCCCGGAGCAGAAACAATGACAGCAACTATTATAACGGCAATTACCACAACGGCTGCCATGAGTAGCATAAAAATTCTTTTTCGATTCCGCTTCATCGTTCTTTTAATAGTTGTTTATAATCCTTTCAAAATCTTCCGAAAGGGTTACTTTTTTCTCAAAATCGTATAAGGTGAGCCGCCGGATGGTAAAATAGTAATTCCAGTATGAGCGCAGTGCGCGGATATAGGCACGACGCGCCTGCTCCTGGTCATTCCGGGCAAGATTCAGTTTGGTAACATCCACTTTTCCAATAAGAAAGCGCTGCTGGGTAACATCATAGCCTAACTGTGCAATGGTGTCGGCTTTAGCAGTATTTACAACCTGATTAGCTTGCAGGTTGAATTCCATTACGTTCATAATCACATTCTGCTCAAAGTCGATTTTTTCCTGATTCACACTGATTCGAACCACTTCGCGGTTCGACCTTGCCATCGCCAATCTCCCTTTTCGCCGTCCCCAGTCAAGAATGGGCACATTCACCCCAATGCGCAGCCGCTGCCTGTCCAGAGGATTTTGGTAAACTTCGCTGAAATCCTCCGCATTTTGGTTTAAACCATAAAGTGCATACAAATCACCGGTCATTCCCGATTCGCTCTTTGCCTGACTCACCTTCCGATCCTCTTCAATCAGCCTTTGCTCCTGATTCAGGATTTCGGGATTATTCTCTAATGCCATTCCAACTGCCTCATCTGCCAATATCTGTAAATCAGGCAGTTCGTCCGGCACAATACATTCAATCCGGGTATTTTTGTCGAGGCTCAAAAAAGAGTTCAGCTCAGCCTGCGCACGCTCAAGACCAAGTTTAGACTGGGTCAGCGCCAGGGTAGCATTCATCTGGCTGAGTTCCAGATTGAGCAGTTCATCCTGCGTAACGGTGCCCACCTGATATCTCCCCTGCCCTATTTTATAAAGTGTGTCGGCATTGGCAAGGTTTGTTTCTGCAATGTTTACCTCAATCTGCGCATCCACCAAGTTAAAAAAAAGCCGCGAAGCCTTAATGGCAATATCTTCCCGTGACTGAATATAACTTTTTTTAGCTTTTTCAAATTTCAGCGGTTCAATTTTGGCTGTCCATTTCAGTCGGTTATGCCCGCTAAGCGACTGCTGGTAACCGATGCTGAACGGAGAAGATGACCATGACGAAATTTTATTTACTCCCAGTTTTTGTGAGAGATTCAAATCGGAGCGGGCAAAAATCTGACCGCCGGTCAATCCCACATTCTGGTTCAGCGAGAGTGAAATATCCGAATTCAGATCTTCGCGCGGCTTGTATTCATCGCGGTTTTCGTCATAATTGTAAACCTTTTGCATCGACCGGTTGTAATCAATGGGCGTTGCCTGAAGCATCAGGCTCGGCAGCCTGTCGGCTTTGAAATAGCGGAATTCCCAAAAACTGGCTAAAAACATATTTTCATACCGGAAAGCATCCAATGATTGCTGCGAAGCCCTTTCAATAACTGCCTGCAAAGTTAGATACTCCTTGTTGGCAGCTGAACCTGCAAGTCCCGAAAAACTTAAAATAAAAATAACAGCTATGAGTCGTTTCATTCTATAATAAAGTTAAATTTAGTAACGTAACGAATTGACCGGGTCATGCTCTGATGCCCTTTTTGCGGGCAGATAACCGAAAATGATTCCTACAATCACCGAAACACCAAATGAAATGATTATTGAAAAAGCAGAAATTATGGTCTGAATGCCAAAAACCATGGTAATTATTTTTGAAAGCCCCACACCAAGAAATATTCCGATGATTCCGCCACTCAAACTGATAATTGTTGACTCGGAAAGAAACTGAACGATAATATCGATACGGGAAGCGCCAATCGCCTGTCTGACACCGATCTCCCGGATTCTCTCCATCACCGAAGCCAGCATGATGTTCATAATTCCAATGCCACCCACCAACAGGGAAATTCCGGCAATCACTCCCAAAACAATATTGAAAATATTTTTGGTACGCTGCTGCTGTTTGAGCAGCAATTCGGGTATGGTTACTTCAAAATCGAACAAATTATTGTGCCTGCGCAAAAGCATCCTGCGGATAATTTCGGCAGTAGAACTCAACTGTTCAGTTTCAGCTACCTGTATAATAATCTTGTTGAGCTGATTGAGATTTTCCGTTTTATTCCCGTCTCCGCCGCCGGAAGCAGCTAATGCTTCAACCTCTTCTGCACGAATCAGCGAGCGGTTCCGAAAGCGGATATTAACCGTGCGGGTGGGCACAAAAATTTTATTGTCGGTGCTACTTATTCCCAGCTCATCGGAAGCTGAAGCCGTAAAATCGCGACGCTCCACAACTCCGACAACCTGTAGCCAAACATCGCCACATTTAATGAATTTGTCAATCGGATTTTCCTGATTAAAAAATACTTGCCGGATATTGTCTCCGATTATGCAAACGGGAAAGGCGTTTGCCATCTGCTCATCGGTGAACTCTTTCCCGGAAACAATATTGATATTGAATAGTCTGAAATAATTATTATTAACTCCCTCCAACACAACAGGTTTACTCTTTCCATCGTGGATTGCGGAGTAGTTGAACGAAATCACCGGACTCACCCGCTCCACTGTGGGAATAATCTTTTCTATGGATTCTGCATCAAGAAGGGTCAAACCTCTGGAAAATTTTTTGGTGCTCACCTGCTGCCCTTCACCACCGTCAGAGTTGGAACTGCTTTCCGAATCGGTGTGGATTATCGGAGAAACAATAATATTATTGACTCCAACCATTTTAATCTGCTCCAGAATTTCCTGCTGTGCACCGTTTCCAATGGCAAGCATGGTGATTACCGCTGCCACTCCGAAAATAATTCCCAATGCGGTAAGCAGTGATTTTACCTTGTTGGCAAAAATTGACTCAATGCCGGTTATTATATCGTGCCCGTAACGCTGAACTATTCCTTTCATCCGATAATCATAAAAAATTCATTTTGACCATCTCCCTTTTTCTCCGGCATTTCAAAAGGTTTATTCTTCTGCTCTTCCAACGCCTTTTTTGCCTCTTCTTCTTCGCGCTGCCTGCGCTCTCTGATCTCCTGATAAATATCCAGTCCCTCAAAAGCTAGCTCCTCTGCAAAATCGGGTTCGGTGAGCAAAACCACATCTCCTTCGTTCAATCCCTTGCGAATCAACACATAATTTTCATTCTGACTTCCCAAATCAACCACCTGTTTTATAATTCCACCTTTTTCGAGATAGACAAACTGCAACGAATCATTGGTAAAAACTGCCTCAGCGGGAATGAAGAGTGTATCGGTATAAAAACCGGTTTGTATCTGGTTGCTGGTAGTCATTGCCGGTTTCAGGTCAGAAACATCGCCGAAAATTCTGATTTTCACTTCAAAAACTTTGGCATCGCTTTTCGGCATGGGCTGTCCGATGTTTGCCACCGAAACCACTTCGCCTTCAAGCTCTTTTTCAGGAATGGCATCGATTCCCAGAGCTACCTTCTGCCCAACTTTTATACTGGAAATATCAATTTCATTGACATAAGTTGTGGAAAGCATGGAAGTGAGATCGGGGAGCGTGGCAATAACCGGCATCCATGAACTGACGGTTGAACCCACTTTAATTTTTTCGCGCGTGCGGTCTTTGCCGTAAATAACCATTCCCGATTTAGGCGCATTAATAACTAATGAATGATAGACATTGCTGAGTTTCTCCACCCGGTTTTCCTGTCGCCGCAGGTCAATTTTTCTCCGCTCAACCCGGGATGCTGCCTGACGCTCCTTCAAAACATACCCCTGGACTTCCTGCTCTAATCTCCGTTTGGCTTTGTCTAAGTCCATTTCAGCTTTGCGAATTACGGCTGGAGACTCAAATTTCGACTCTTCGAGAACAATTTTCATCTCCTCCACATTTTCACGCGCATTGATAATCTGGTCACGCACATTGCTGAGCGTGAGATTGGAATCCATTTTTGCATCTTCAAATTCATTGTAGCCCTGCTCCAGTTCCTCACGTGCATTGGTAAGCACTTCCTCAACCGCTTTCTGGTCTAATGTGGCTACATAATCCCCTGTGTTTACGACAGTTCCCTCTTCAACCAAATCGGTGATTTTTATTTCGTAAATACGAATATCCGGGTCCCGCAGGCTTTCCGGCACCACTATATTCTCGGAATTTTGCGCCTCCAACTGCCCGCTTGAATAGACCTTCATTTCAAACGGACCGCGAATCACCTGCACCGTAATTTTTTCAGCTTCGCTTTTGGACTGGGTCAAAAGGAAAAAACCTGCAAGCAAAATCAGGATGGCGACACCCGTCGTTATAAATATTCTTTTATTCATAAT
>CAYNOQ010000005.1:0-39017 GCA_964398855.1 uncultured Mariniphaga sp.
AAATGGTTAGAGGCGTAGTTTCTTTACCCCATGGAACTGGAAAAGAGGTTCGTGTGCTGGCTTTGGTAACACCCGACAAGGAGGATGAAGCCAAAGAAGCCGGTGCGGACTATGTTGGTTTGGATGAGTATATCGATAAAATCAAAGGAGGCTGGACCGATGTTGATGTTGTCATTACTATGCCCCCGGTTATGGGGAAAGTGGGACAACTCGGGCGAATTTTAGGACCGCGCGGTTTAATGCCAAATCCCAAGAGCGGAACTGTGACCATGGATGTGGGAAAGGCAGTGAGCGAAGTAAAACAGGGGAAAATTGATTTTAAAGTAGATAAATTTGGAATTGTACATACATCAATCGGGAAGGTATCTTTTCCGGCGGAAAAGATTAAAGAAAATGCCGTTGAGTTTATACAGACCATTATCAAATTGAAACCAACAGCCACAAAAGGCACTTATATCAAGAGTATATACCTCTCAAGTACCATGAGCCCTGGTATCAAGGTTGAACCAAAGTCAGTTACTGACTAATAAAAAGTAGAAATGAAAAGTACAGAGAAGGAGATTATTATTAATAACTTAAAGGATCAGATCGATTCGTACAACCATTTTTACCTGACTGACATTAGCGGTTTAAACGCTGCTGTTACCAGTGAGCTGAGGAGATTATGCTTTCAACAAGACATAAAACTGGTTGTTGCGAAAAATACCTTTCTGCGTAAGGCGCTGGAGAATTCCGGAAAGAATGCCGAAGAGCTTTACGCTGTGCTGAAAGGAAACACATCGGTCATGTTCACAGAAAACGGGAACGTGCCGGCAAAACTGATTAAAAGCTTCAGCAAAAAATATAAAAAGCCTGTTTTGAAAGCGGCTTATGTTGAAGAGTCAGTTTATGTAGGTGAAGATCAGCTTGATGCGCTCATTGCAGTGAAAACTAAAAATGAGCTTATTGCCGATGTTGTTGCCTTGTTACAGTCACCAATGCAAACCGTACTTTCACAGTTACAGTCAGGTGGCAATACAATTCACGGTGTGCTTGAAACACTGAAAGAGAGAGAATAATTTTTAGAAATTTTTAATAAAAACAAATAGAAATGGCAGATTTAAAACAGCTTGCAGAAGAGTTGGTAAATTTAACTGTTAAAGAGGTTAACGAATTAGCTGGAATTTTAAAAGACGAATACGGCATTGAACCGGCAGCAGCCGCAGTTGCAGTTGCAGCTCCCGGCGCCGGCAGTGGCGAAGCAGAAGCAGTTGCTGAACAGACCGAATTTGACGTTGTTCTGAAAGCAGCCGGACAGTCTAAACTGGCAGTTGTTAAACTCGTTAGAGAATTAACCGGATTAGGTTTGAAAGAATCCAAAGCACTGGTTGATGAAGCTCCAAAAGCAATTAAAGAAAAAATTTCCAGGGATGAAGCCGAAGCGCTTAAAAATCAGTTGGAAGAAGCAGGAGCAGAAGTTGAAGTTAAATAATAACAATCTACAACCCATAGAGGTGATATGGTTTAGAATCCTAAATACAGGATTCTAAACCTTTTTGTGTATTTATATTTCATTTAATTAACTTGTATAAATACATGTTAAATAATACAAAATTAGAGAGGATAAATTTTTCCTCAACGGAAACCAGGTTTGATTACCCTGACTTCTTAGAAGTACAAATAAAATCATTTAGGGAATTTTTTCAGCTTAATTCGACCCCCGAAAAACGTAAGGAAGAAGGATTGTGGCGTGTTTTTGAAGAGAATTTTCCGATAACGGATACCCGAAACAATTTTGTTTTGGAGTTTCTTGATTATCAGGTAGATCCTCCGCGCTATCGCATTGAAGAATGTATTGAACGGGGACTGACTTACAGCATATCGTTAAAAGCAAAGTTAAAACTCTATTGCACTGATCCTGAGCATGAAGATTTTGACACGGTGATTCAGGATGTCTATCTGGGCGCAGTTCCATATATGACAGAGAGAGGAACTTTTGTAATTAACGGCGCTGAGCGTGTCATCGTTTCACAGCTGCACAGATCGCCCGGCGTATTTTTTGGTCAGAGCATACATGCAAACGGCACAAAGTTATATTCTGCACGTGTTATTCCTTTTAAAGGTTCATGGATAGAATTTACTACCGACATAAACAGTGTCATGTTTGCATACATCGACCGGAAAAAGAAGCTGCCTGTAACCACGCTTTTGAGAGCTATCGGATATGAAAGCGACAAGGAAATCCTTGAAATATTCGATCTTGCCGATGAGATTAAGGCGACCAAGGCAAACCTGAAAAAAGTGATCGGGCGCAAGCTTGCCGCGCGTGTTCTGAAATCATGGATTGAGGATTTTGTGGATGAAGACACCGGCGAAGTGGTTTCCATTGAGCGTAACGAAGTGGTTATCGACCGCGAAACTGTTCTTGAAGAGGCGCACATTGACGAAATCATGGAGTCAGGCGTGAAAACCATACTGATTCACAAAGATGATCAGCGGCAGTTGGATTACGCAATTATCTACAATACGCTTCAGAAAGACCCGTGTAACTCTGAAAAAGAAGCTGTGCTGCACATTTACAGGCAACTGCGCAATGCAGAACCGCCGGATGAAGCCACTGCACGTGATGTTATCGAGAAACTGTTCTTCTCTGATAAACGCTACGACCTTGGAGATGTGGGGCGCTACCGTATTAACAAAAAGCTTAATCTGGAGGTGAGTGCAGATATTCGCGTTCTCACCAAAGAAGATATTATTGAGATTATTCGTTATCTCATTCAGTTGATGAACTCCAAAACTTATGTGGATGACATTGACCATTTGAGTAACCGCCGCGTCCGGACAGTGGGCGAGCAGATGTATAATCAGTTTGGAATCGGGCTTGCCCGGATGGCACGTACAATCCGTGAAAGGATGAATGTGAGGGACAATGAGGTATTTGTGCCCATTGACCTTATCAATTCAAAAACTTTATCATCTGTTATTAACTCCTTCTTCGGCACCAATGCACTCTCCCAGTTCATGGATCAAACTAATCCACTGGCTGAGATGACGCATAAACGCCGTATGTCGGCGCTGGGTCCGGGTGGTTTGTCACGCGAAAGAGCAGGTTTTGAAGTTCGGGACGTGCACTATACTCACTACGGCAGACTGTGCCCCATTGAAACACCGGAAGGACCGAATATCGGATTGATTTCATCACTTTGCGTTTTTGCAAAAATCAATGAGCTTGGCTTTATTGCAACACCCTATCGGAAAGTTGTCAACGGAAAAGTTGACCTGTCTGACGCGGGTTCAATTTATCTGACTGCCGAAGAGGAGGAAGATAAAGTTATTGCACAGGCTAATGCCATCATTGATTCCGATGGAAATTTCATCAGCTCTAAGGTGAAATCAAGACATGATGGCGATTATCCGTTAAGTGACAAGGAAGAAGTTCACCTGATGGACGTTGGCCCCAACCAGATTGCATCTGTTGCCGCTTCGCTCATTCCTTTTCTGGAGCATGACGACGCCAACCGTGCACTTATGGGTGCAAATATGATGCGCCAGGCAGTACCGCTGCTGCGCCCGGAAGCTCCCATTGTGGGAACAGGACTTGAAGGCAGGTCTGCCGTGGATTCCAGAATACTTATTCAGGCAGAAGGCGAAGGCGTGGTTGAATATGTTGATGCTGAACAGATAATTGTCAGATATGACGTAACCGATGAAGACCGTTTTGTGAGCTTCGACCCGGATGTTGTTACTTATAATCTGCCGAAATTTGCCAGAACCAATCAGGGTACGGTTCTCGATCTGAAACCGACGGTTAGCAAAGGACAGAAAATTTCAAAAGGAGATATTCTGACCAGCGGCTATGCCACAGAAAATGGCGAACTGGCATTGGGACAAAATCTGATGGTTGCATTTATGCCATGGCAGGGATTCAACTATGAAGATGCAATTGTAATTTCAGAAAGAATCGTTCGCGAAGATATCTTTACTTCTGTTCATGTTGATGAGTATAGTCTTGAAGTGCGCGACACCAAACGCGGACTTGAAGAATTTACTTCCGACATTCCCAACGTCAGTGAAGAGGCAACCAAAGACCTTGATGAAAACGGGCTTATCCGGATTGGCGCCGATGTGAAACCTGGGGATATACTTATTGGTAAGATTACACCCAAAGGAGAGTCTGATCCTTCACCGGAAGAGAAGCTCCTGCGTGCAATTTTCGGTGATAAAGCCGGCGACGTAAAGGATGCTTCACTGAAAGCTTCTCCGTCATTGTCGGGGGTAGTGATTGATAAAAAACTTTTCTCAAGGGTTTTGAAAGAGAGAAAAACGATGGTTTCAACCAAAACACTACTGGATAAAATAGACGAAAATTTCGACCGCGAAGTTGCTGCACTCCGTGCAAAACTTGAAGACAAACTGTTTGTGCTTGTAGGCGGAAAAACGTCTCAGGGAGTAAAGGATTATTATGGAGCCGAAGTCATTGCCAAAGGATTGAAGTTTTCGCTAAAACAACTTCAGGAGATTGATTACCTGTCAGTTAATCCATCACGATGGACTACCGACAAGGAGAAGAATGAACAGGTATTCAGGGTAATTAATAATTACATCATGAAATACAGGGAAACTGAAGCTTTTGCAAAGCGTGAACGTTATAACGCCACTATTGGCGATGAGCTTCCTGCCGGCATTATCCAGCTTGCAAAAATTTTCATAGCCAAAAAGCGTAAGCTTCAGATTGGCGATAAGATGGCAGGGCGGCATGGAAACAAAGGTATTGTTTCGCGTTTGGTCAGACAGGAAGATATGCCTTTCCTTGCTGACGGAACTCCGGTTGACATTGTTCTTAATCCGCTGGGTGTGCCTTCCAGGATGAACATGGGACAGATTTACGAAACTGTTTTGGGCTGGGCAGGAAAAGAATTAGGCGTTCGCTTTGCCTCGCCGATTTTTGACGGTGCAGAGCTTGAAGATATTGAAGAATATACAGATAAAGCAGGATTACCCCGTTTCGGGAAAACGGTTCTCTACGATGGTGAAACAGGAGAACCCTTTGACCAGCAGGCAACTGTGGGGGTGATTTATATGATGAAATTAGGGCACATGGTTGAGGATAAATTGCATGCCCGCTCCATTGGACCATACTCACTCATTACCCAGCAGCCGTTAGGAGGTAAAGCCCAGTTTGGCGGACAGCGGTTCGGAGAGATGGAGGTGTGGGCGCTTGAAGCATTTGGCGCTTCACATATCCTGCAGGAAATTCTCACCGTGAAATCCGATGACGTGATAGGACGCGCTAAAGCGTATGAAGCGATTGTTAAAGGCGAACCTATGCCGCAACCCGGAATTCCGGAGTCGCTTAATGTGTTGTTGCATGAACTCAGAGGCTTAGGTCTCAGCATCAGGATGGAATAAACGGCATCCGTAATCAGAGTTCAGATAAATATTTTTTAATTGGAATTATGGCATTCAGAAAAGATAATAAAGCAAAAGGGGGTTTTTCAAAAATTTCAATCAGCCTCTCTTCTCCTGAAGAGATACTGGAAAGATCGTATGGCGAAGTTGTAAAACCCGAGACAATTAACTACAGAACATACAAACCGGAGCGCGATGGCTTATTTTGTGAGCGAATATTTGGTCCGGTGAAGGATTACGAATGTCATTGCGGAAAATACAAACGAATCCGGTACAAAGGAATTGTTTGTGACCGCTGTGGGGTTGAGGTAACCGAGAAAAAAGTGCGCCGCGAGCGCATGGGACATATTGCGCTGGTGGTGCCGGTTGCACACATCTGGTATTTCAGGTCGCTGCCCAATAAAATTGGTTATTTGTTAGGTCTTCCCACCAAAAAGCTGGATTCAATCATCTACTACGAACGCTACGTGGTGGTCAATGCAGGGGTGAAGGCTGAGGACGGAGTGAAGGAGATGGATTTTCTTACCGAAGAGGAATATCTTGATATTCTGGAATCGCTACCAAAGGATAATCAGTATCTTGACGACGCTGACCCCAATAAATTTATCGCAAAAATGGGGGCTGAGGCGCTTTATGAAATTTTAAGCAGAATTGATCTGGATGATTTGTCATACACACTCAGACATAAAGCAAATACAGAAACATCGCAACAGCGGAAAAGCGAAGCGTTGAAGCGCCTGCAGGTTGTTGAAGCTTTCCGGGCAAGTAAAAATCTTAACCGCCCCGAATGGATGATTATTAAGATTGTTCCGGTTATTCCACCCGATTTGAGGCCGCTTGTTCCGCTTGATGGAGGACGTTTTGCAACTTCTGACCTGAATGATCTCTACCGCAGGGTCATCATACGGAATAATCGTTTGAAACGACTGATCGAGATTAAAGCTCCTGAAGTGATTTTGCGCAACGAAAAAAGGATGCTTCAGGAAGCTGTGGATTCACTTTTTGATAATTCAAGGAAATCCAATGCAGTCAAAACGGAGAGTAACCGTGCGCTTAAATCCCTTTCTGACAGTCTGAAAGGAAAGCAGGGACGTTTCCGTCAGAATCTTCTGGGAAAACGTGTGGACTACTCTGCACGTTCAGTTATTGTTGTGGGACCCAAACTGAAAATTCACGAGTGCGGACTTCCGAAAGATATGGCAGCCGAATTGTATAAACCGTTTATTATCAGGAAGCTGATTGAGAGAGGAATTGTAAAGACGGTGAAATCGGCTAAAAAGATTGTGGACCGCAAGGATGCCGTTGTCTGGGAAATTCTTGAGAATGTGATGAAGGGGCATCCGGTGCTTATCAACCGTGCACCCACGCTTCACAGACTATCAATCCAGGCTTTTCAGCCGGTGATGATTGAAGGTAAGGCAATTCAGCTGCATCCGCTGGTCTGTACCGGTTTTAATGCCGACTTTGACGGCGACCAGATGGCTGTGCATTTACCGTTGGGAAATGCTGCCATTTTGGAGGCTCAGCTGCTGATGCTCTCATCGCATAACTTGTTGAATCCTGCAAACGGTGCGCCCATTCAGGTTCCGTCTCAGGATATGGTGTTAGGGTTGTATTATATGACCAAACCCAGAGAAGGCTCGAAAGGGGAGGGGATGACTTTTTATTCGCCGGAGGAGGTTGTCATTGCCTACAACGAAAAAATTGTCGGAATGCACTCCATTATTAAAGTGAAAGTGGAAGATGTGGATGAAAATGGTGAATTTTTCAACCATATTATCGAAACTACCGTTGGCCGGGTACTCTTTAATGAATATGTTCCCCGTGATGTGGGCTATATCAATGAGTTACTGACAAAAAGATCATTGCGCACCATCATTTCAGATATTTTCAAGAGATGTGGCAATGCCGAAACGGTTGCTTTCTTAGATGCGATTAAAGACCTTGGGTTTTATATGGCATATCGCGGTGGTTTATCCTTCAACGTGGATGACGTTGTTGTTCCCGAAGACAAGGAAACGATTGTGGACAATGGTTATAACGAAGTGGATGAAGTTATTTCCAACTACAACATGGGCTTCATTACCAATAATGAACGTTATAATCAGGTTATTGATATCTGGACACATGCCAACTCAAAATTGACCCAGTCGGTGATGAAAACCATCAGCTCCGACAGACAGGGGTTCAATTCAATATATATGATGCTTGACTCCGGTGCCCGGGGTTCAAAGGAGCAGATTCGCCAGCTGTGCGGAATGAGAGGTTTGATGGCAAAACCACAGAAATCCGGTGCAACCAGTTCTCAGATTATTGAGAACCCCATTCTGGCAAACTTCAAGGAGGGACTTTCTGTTCTGGAGTATTTTATCTCCACTCACGGTGCACGAAAAGGGCTTGCTGACACTGCTCTGAAAACTGCCGATGCCGGGTATCTTACCCGCAGGTTAGTTGACGTTTCTCAGGATGTTATCGTTGTTGAAGATGACTGCGGCACTTTGCGCGGACTTGTGGCAACCGACATCAAGAACAATGAAGAAATTGTGGCTTCACTCTACGAAAGAATTGTGGGAAGAACATCCGTTCACGATATTTTCCATCCGCTGAAAGGTGATCTGATCATCAAATCAGGCGACTTGATCACGGAAGATATTGCCAGACAAATTGAAGATTCGCCCATCGAAAGGGTTGAAATCCGTTCAGTTCTCACCTGCGAATCAAAAACGGGAGTTTGTGCCAAATGCTACGGGCTGAATCTTGCCAGCGGACATATTGTGCAAAAGGGAGAAGCTGTCGGAGTTATTGCTGCCCAGTCCATTGGTGAGCCGGGGACTCAGCTGACGCTTCGTACTTTCCACGTGGGAGGTATTGCAGGGAATATTTCGGCTGAATATTCAGTGGAAGCCCGGTATGACGGCTACGTGGAAATTGATGAGCTTCGGGCAGTCAAATATAAGGGCGAAAATGATACCGAATCGGTTGATATTGTAGTGAGCCGGTTGGCAGAACTGCGAATTATTGACAAAAACACCAAAATTCCACTTTCTTCACATCCTATTCCTTATGGTTCAAGGCTTTATGTGAAGAATGGAGAAGAGGTGCGAAAAGGGAAACGCATTTGCGAATGGGACCCGTTTAATGGTGTTATCATAACTGAGTTTGACGGCACTACCGAGTTTGAAGATATGGTTGAAGGCGTAACCTATCGCGAAGAGTCTGATGACCAGACCGGATTCAGCGAAAAGGTAATCATTGAAACCAGGGATAAGACCAAGAACCCGACGCTGAAAATTATGGATAAGGGCGGCAACATGATTCGTTCCTATAACCTGCCGGTTGGCGGGCACGTTGCGGTTGCAGACAAGCAGAAAGTTAAGGCGGGAATGATTTTAGTTAAAATTCCGAGAACTTCAGGAAAAGCAGGTGACATTACGGGTGGATTGCCACGCGTTACCGAACTGTTTGAAGCCAGAAATCCTTCCAATCCGGCGGTTGTTTCGGAAATTGACGGTGAAGTTTCATTTGGTAAGATTAAACGAGGGAACCGTGAAATCATCATCACTTCAAGAACCGGAGAGGTTAAGAAGTATCTTGTTCCGCTTTCAAAACAGATATTGGTGCAGGAGAATGACTACATCAGGGCAGGTATTTCTCTATCTGACGGAGCAACAACGCCTGCCGATATTCTGGCAATTAAGGGACCCACTGCCGTTCAGGAGTATATTTTGAATGAAGTACAGGACGTTTACCGGATGCAGGGAGTGAAAATCAACGATAAGCATTTTGAGGTAATTATTCGCCAGATGATGCGTAAGGTTGAAATTGATGACCCGGGTGATACCCGTTTTCTGGAGAGACAGATTGTTGATAAAAATGAGTTCCTGTCAGAAAACGACTGGATTTGGAACAAGAAAGTGGTTGTTGAGCCAGGCGATTCTGAAGGACTGAAGGCTGGGCAGATTATCTCTTCCCGCAGGCTGAGAGATGAAAACTCGCAGTTGAGGCGCAAGGATAAAAAGTTAGTTGAATCGAGAGATGCCATACCTGCAACTTCAAGTCAGGTCTTGCAGGGGATTACCCGTGCGGCACTTCAGACAAAGAGCTGGTTGTCGGCAGCATCATTCCAGGAAACAACAAAAGTGCTGAATGAAGCCGCCATTAACGGAAAAACCGATTATCTTGACGGACTGAAGGAGAACGTGATTTGCGGACATCTGATTCCGGCAGGTACCGGGTTGAAGGAATATAAGAATCTGATTGTTGGCTCAAAAGAGGAATACGACAGATTGATAAGTACAAGAAAATAAAGTAAAATGAACGAAAAGAAGCAAAACCCACAGCAGTTAAATATTGAGCTGAGCGAGGAAATTGCACAGGGAATATATTCAAATCTCGCGGTGATTACTCACTCCAGCTCAGAGTTTGTTATTGATTTTGTGCGGATTATGCCGGGAATACCCAAGGCAAATGTGAAGTCGCGGGTGATTCTTACGCCTGAGCACGCCAAAAGACTGTTGTTTGCTTTGCAGGATAACATTCAAAAGTTTGAAGCCGCTCACGGAACTATTAAAAATGTAAAGCCGATTCCGCATCAGGGAATGCCGCCAATGAGTTTTGGCGGACCAACAGCTCAGGCTTAACGGCTTAACGGAAAGAGTTAATGCAGAAAAGAGGGAACAGTTATATGTTCCCTCTTTTCTGTTTTGGGATACTAATATAGTCCTTCAACTGATAAGTACCTTTCGCCGTGGTCATAGGTGAAAGTCAGAATGCGCGTGCCGGCTGGCAGCTCTTTAATTTTTTTGGCTACGGCAGCCAGAGATGCACCTGAGGAAATTCCCACAAACAGTCCTTCAAGTTTTGCTGCTTTATGGGCATACTCAACCGCTTCATCATAATTTACTGAAATTGTGCCGTCAATAAGTTCTGTTTTCAGGTTATCGGGAATAAATCCTGCGCCAATTCCCTGAATTTTATGCGGACCCGGTTCTCCGCCGCTGATTACCGGACTGTTGGAAGGTTCAACAGCCAAAACTTTAATTTCGGGAAACTTTTTCTTCAGCACTTCGGCAACACCGCTGATATGCCCGCCCGTTCCAACGCCTGTTATTATATAATCCAGTCCTTCCGGGAAATCTTCAATAATCTCCCGGGCAGTATTTTTCCGGTGCGCATCAATATTTGCCGGATTGGAGAATTGAAAAGGAATCCATGAGTTTTCAATTTCCGCAGCCAACTCCTCAGCTTTGGCAATCGACCCTTTCATTCCCTCCTCTTTTGGTGTGAGCACCAGTTCGGCACCTAAAGCATTCACCACCCTTCTTCGCTCAATGCTCAACGATTCGGGCATGGTTAAAATGAGCCTGTAGCCTTTCACTGCTGCAACAAGCGCCAGACCGATACCCGTGTTTCCGGATGTTGGCTCAATGATGACAGAACCGGGTTTCAGAATCCCCTTCTCTTCTGCATCTTCAACCATGGAAAGAGCAATGCGGTCTTTGATACTGCCTCCCGGATTTGTTTTTTCTACTTTAACCCAAACTTCGTAATCGGAAGGAAAAAGCCGGTTAATCCGAACATGGGGAGTGTTTCCAATAGTTTGCAAAATGTTTTGTGCTTTCATATTTGTTGATTTAAAATAATTAAAAAAAGCTTTCCAGGTCTCCCGGGAAAGCTTCATTTATGTGTTAAAAATTATTTGCAACGGAAATATCAAAACACGCCTTCGCCGGGCTTTTTCACCCAACAACAAACAGTAATATGGCATGTTCTGTTTTTCATTTCGGCGCAATGTAATTAAATTTTATCAAAAACGGTAAAAAACCTCAATACTGAATTAAGAATAAATTAATGCTTGTAACGAAGCCACTTGATCAGTTCTTTAATGTTCACCTTTTTCCCGTACATCAGCAGTCCGGTTTTGTATATTTTGGCAGCTATCCAGATTGCCCCAACCGTGGCGGCTATAAGTAAAAACATGGAGAGCAGCAACTCCCACACGGGTAGTCCGTATGGGATGCGCACCATCATAACAATGGGCGAGGTAAATGGAATTACCGATCCCCAGAATGCGATGGGACCTTCAGGATTTCTTGCAACCGGAAACAGGAGCATAATGGAAAGTATCAGCGGGAAAGTGATGGGGAGAACCAGTTGCTGGGAATCTTCCTCGTTGTCCACCGCAGCGCCAACTGCACCTAACAACGAGCTGTACATGAGATAGCCTGCCAGAAAATAGAAAAGGAAGGAGAAAAGTATCAGCGGAATATTCAGGTTCCCGACTAATTCCAAAACTTCCGCCACCTGATTTTGCTCTGCCATTGCAGGCATGCCTACACCCATAGGCTGGCTCTCCATCAGGCTTTGAGTCATCTGTCCGGCTGATTCCGGTGTGAAAAAACTTTGCGCTGCTGTTATCGCAATGATGCCTAAAATTACCCAGATAGCCACTTGGGTAAGCCCGACAAGAGCAGTCCCGATTATTTTTCCTGCCATGAGCTGAAAAGGCTTCACCGATGAGATGATTACTTCCACAATCCGGTTCTTTTTCTCCTCCATCACGCTTCGCATAACCATTGATCCATACATGAATACAAAAAAATAGATGATGAACCCCATGGCATAGCTGGCAACAAAAGCCACCTCGGAGGAGCTTTTTTTAGCCTCACCGGCTTCAGAGACGAGAAGGGTGTTCAGTCTGATTCTTGTTTGTGTTGCCGAAAGGCGCTCATCCAGATCGGGGATGCCTGATTCGTCAATAATTTTCTGTCTCTTATCGTTTTCTATAAATCTTCCTAATTTTCGTGAAATTTGTTCGGTAAGCTCAATGGGCAGCTGCTTTTCTGAGGTCAGCTGTGCACTGTTCTCTGTGTAAATATTTTCAGGAATATGAAGAAGTGCATAAAACTCACTCTCTCTAAGGTTGGTTTTCAGTTGATTGTATTTGTCTTCGGGAATGAAGTGATAGCTTGTGTAATCATCCTGTTCTAATTGTCCCTGAAAAAGAGAAGATTCGTCATAAACCGCAATAATTCGCTCCTGCTTGTCATCCTGAATGGAGAGATAGATGATCAGAGCGAACATCCCAATAAAAATGAAAGGAACCAGAATGGTGAGAATAATGAAGGATTTCTTTTTCACCCTTTTTAAATATTCCTGTCTGAGTATCAATAGTGTTTTATTCATTTTTTACCGGTTTTCGTTGTTTGATTTCTGAACTGCGTTTGACTCCTGAACTGCCTGAATGAAAACATCATCCATTCCCGGAATAATCTCTTCAAAAGAGATAATTTCTGCCAGCGGAAGTATGGCTTGCAGCAATTCATTGTTGGAGCTGCCGTTGCCAAATTGAATTTTTATCCTGTTTGCCTTTTTTGATTCGGTATGTTCCAGAATTTTAAACCGGTTCTCCATCGCCTTGTCAATTTGCTCAAAATTACCCTTGTAACTAATCCAGAATGTGTTGGATTTGTATCTTTTACGGATTTCATCGGTTGGTCCGTCAACAATTTTTACAGATTTGTTGATTAGTGCGATATGGTCACACAGCTCTTCCACCGATTTCATGTTGTGCGTTGAAAAGATGATGGTTGCCCCGTCATCCCGAAGATTTAGAATCTCCCGTTTCAGCAGGGTGGTATTGATGGGGTCAAAGCCGCTGAATGGTTCATCAAAAATGAGCAGCCGGGGTTTATGCACAACTGTTGTAACAAACTGAACTTTTTGTTGCATCCCCTTTGAAAGCTCCTCCACCTTTTTGTTCCACCAGCTCATCATGTCAAATTTCTCAAACCACGGTTTCAGGCTGCGTAGCGCTTCCTTTCTGCTGAGACCTTTGAGCTGTGCCAGATAAACCGCCTGCTCGCCCACTTTCATTTTTTTGTATAAACCTCTCTCTTCCGGCAGATACCCGATAATTGCCACATCGTTCTGACGCATTTTTCTTCCTTCAATAAAAAGCTCTCCCTCATCCGGAGCAGTAATCTGGTTGATGATGCGGATCAGTGTGGTTTTGCCTGCACCATTGGGACCCAGCAGCCCAAAAATACTTTGTTGCTTCACGGAAATGCTTACATCAGTCAAAGCCTTTGTGGTGGCAAAAACCTTATGCACATTTCTGGCGCTGAAAAATTCCATATTGAATATTTTAGGGATCAGTATCCGTTTATTTTCCAAAATTACAGTTTCTTCTCAATTTTTAGGGAAAAAGAATCTTTATAAAATTTACTCTTCTGCTTTTGTACTTTATCTCGGTCCCAAAAATCTGTCTCCATTAAAATGGATCAAGTGATCTGGTACTTCCATTAACCAAACTTCCGTTTCCCAGGCAATATTATTTGAGTGTTTTTTAAACTCAACCATATCAGGAAATGCTGTTACATATACTTTCCCAACTTTGCAGTCTTTGAGAAATTCCTCAAGCTCTAAAAGTCTTTTTGGTGAAACAGGGCCATGAGAAGTTACAGCTTCAATTAGAAACAGCCATTTCCTTTTACTGTCATAGATAACAACATCAGGTAATTTGCTATGCTGGTCAATTGGAATACCTAACTCTTCAAGTCCTCTTTTATCAACAAACAAATCTTTTTTTGCTGCGTCGCCCAGGTATAAAAGTGTTCCACCATTTGCAAATCTTGGAGCAAATTGCTCAACAATGGCTGCCTGAACTTCATTGTGCTTACCGGCTGAAAGTTTAAGTATTTGACCACTCGGTAGTTTGACGGGAATCTGGTTTAATTCACGTTCTTTTAGATAAATTTCGGAAAGTTTGCCGACTTTATCGATAAAGTTTTTCAATGCCTTTCCCCAATTTCTTGTTTTGAACGCTTTTACTACATCCAAAACTTCTGATGTCAAAGCATAATGAGCTTTCGGACTGTTTACGGGAAGACCCGGGTTATCCGGATTGTAATCCACAATTCTTGCCTGAACAAACTGATGAAGCACCTGTCTTCTAAACGTTTCTCTTGTATTGGGTGCATAGGATTTATCGTAAAACTCATTAACAAAAGCCATAATGCCCTTTGTAATCCCTAAACTTTGGCGGGTTGCAATTACCCAATTATCACTCTCCTTAATATTGCAAAGAGCTAAGAATGTTAAGGCAGCCATTTCATTGTATTGTGCCGGAGGAAGACCTAATGCTTTTAGTATTTCTTGTGCTTCTTCTATTTTCATATTGGTTCATTATTTCTTCCAATTCATAAAGTTCATTTACAATGTCATTTACATTGTTCATGGAATAGTCATTGGATAATATGATTTTATTGCCTATTTCTTTTATGATGTCCAAAGAAGGAAATCTCATTTCTCTCAATTCTGTGGCACTGACATTTACATTTCCGTTAAAGGTTTGGAAATATATGTTAAGCATTTTACTGTTAAGCAGGGCACAAAGGCCAACAATCTCATTCCGGTCTAAATGTCCGTTTTTTCTGTAAATGTAATTTACTTTATTCTCAACACCAATATAATCCGATTTGATATAGTTACAGAAATAAGGTGCTGCAATTAATCTGCTTTTATCATCTTTTGTACTAAATCGTCTTAAAAAAACATAGTTTTTGTTAAGAATCAGTAAAGGCATTGAGTCGCTTTCGATTTTTATGAATTGTCCTTTACCCTTGAGTTGTTTAGGCCATTCCATAATCATTTTTTTAACATTATGCAGCCAAAACAGAGGTGCAAAGGATGCTGCTTCGTTATCGAAATTATCTTCTTGTATGAAATCCAAAGCACGAAAAGAGACAACAGGTCCAGTTGAAATTTTTATATTGAAATCCGCCAAAACATTTTTCCAGTTAGAAACTAATTTCAAAATAAATTCATCCTTATCACTCGTAGGCAAATGCAAAATTTTTTCTTTTGAATTCAGATCAATAAGTTCTGAAAAACGAAAATGCTTAATAGCCGGTTCGAAAATATCACTTATACCTGCACTTGATGAAACAACTATTTTTTTCTTTGGATTAATTTTTTCTTTTGTTGCTTTGAGAATGACTGTTTCCTGTAAAACACTGTCACGGTTGAAAGTATCTTTGCGTGAGATGAATAAATGTATTTTATTAACCTGAACAGTATTGAAAAACATTTCCCTGAATGCTTTGAAATAGCTGCCTGATGCATAACTTCTTGGTGTGATAAAAATCAATTCTCCATTTTCTGAAAGAAGTCTTGCTGCAATTCCCATAAAAATTGAATAAATATTGGGATGTCCGCTAATCAGTTTTTGTGATACAATTGCCCTTTTGTCATTTTTGGAAAGCTTGAAATAGGGAGGATTTGAAATTATAATATCAAAATTTGTTTCTGCATCCTTTATTTCATCAAATAAACTTTGCTGGTTATTTTCTCTAAGTACAGATGCATTGGATAAAACAAAATCAGATTTATGCAACACATAATTAAGGTGAACTTCCTTATTTAAAACCCACTTTTTAAGATAACCAAGCGCTTTGTGAGAAAATGGAATTAAATTGTAATCAGTCTCATAGACGATTAATTCAATGAATTCGATGTTGTTGCTCGTAGCAACCAAGTGTTCAACCAAAGCACAAGATAAAATTGAAGTTCCGCAACCTGGGTCTAAAATTTTGATTGTTTGTTTTGTTAAGTCAGAATAAGAAGCCATAAATTGGGCAATGGGTATAGATGTAAAGAATTGCCCGTTTTTTTTCTTATGCCCTGTTGTTACTTGCCGGGTATAATAAATACCTAACCTGTCAGCATATTCGCTGGGTAATTCTTTATTAAAAGGTTCGCTATTTATTGCATTATTCATTGCGCAAAGTTTTCAGGTATGAAACTTTCTCTTCGGCTATTTTCAGAATATCTAAGCCTGCTTCTTCATCCAATATTTTGTATGCGATTTGATCACTTAAAAACTCACTTAACAATTCTTTTTCGCTCACTTTAAAGTAAGTTGAAATTTCTTTGATTAATTGTTTGGTCGGTTGTCTTTCATTACGCTCTACTTTTGCCAATAAGGATGAATCAATATTTATGCTGCCTGCAACTTCTCTTAAAGTCAAATGCGCTTCTTCCCTTAAAAATCTGATACGTTCACCAAATGTTATAAAATTTCTCATTGCCTGCTTTCTGGACTGATTTTGTCCAAAGATAAAGATATTTTCCAATTTGGACAGCTAAAGTCCACAAAATTTATTCACAAATTGTAATTGCATGAGGAAAATTTTAGCTTTTGGAGTTTTGCCCTCCCCCTAGTTTCTATTCTTCAAAACTATCTTTTCTCTTGAAAATATAAATATATTTGTCTCTCAATAAAATATCAATTGGTGAGATTTCTCCTCATATTATCTATTTTGGTCTTTGCTATAAAGCTTCCGGCGCAGGAGCTGCCGGAATTATCTGATTCCGTTGAGTTGAACTTTCTGCTGCAAACGGAGGCTTATCCGCAGGAAAAAATTTATGTTCAGACCGACAAGCCGGATTATCTTTCGGGTGAGCGGATATGGTTCCGTGCACATCTGGTAAACGCACAGACACATAACCCTTTTTTCATTAGTCGCTATGTTTATGTGGAAATTATCAGTCCCATGGAAGACCTGATTGAGCGTGTAAAAGTGCGCCCGGACAGTTTGGGGGCTTACGCCGGTTATGTTGATTTAGCCGAAGACTTGGTAGAAGGAACCTATACTTTGAGAGCCTACACAAATTACATGAGGAATATGGGTGATGCATATTTCTTTAAAAAAACGATTCAGGTTCTTGACCCCTTTTCATTAAAAATTGAGCCGCTGGTGAAATTTGATGTCAAAAAAAATGAGGCAGATGTTGTTATGCAGTTTGTGGACAGGCAAACCAACGATACAATTTTTCCAGAAATCGTATCGTGCAAGCTTATTTACAAAGAGGCAAAAACAGTTTCGCCAAAAAATTCGCGCTATTCGTGGAACGTGAAGTTGCCGCCGAAAATAAAAAACCGCACCATGCTGTTGAGCCTTGTATATAAAGGAAGAAAATTCAATCGCTTTTATACAATTCCTTATGAACAGACCGATTTTCATGTGTCATTTTTCCCGGAAGGCGGATATGTGATTCCCGGAAAAATATCCCAGATGGCTTTCAAGGCAGTAAATCCGGATGGTTTGGGAGAGGACATTATTGGAACTCTTTACAATTCCAAAGACGAGAAAATTCATGAATTCAGCAGCTTCCATCTGGGAATGGGATTTTTTAATTTTATTCCTGTTTCAGGTGAAACTTATTATACCATTTGCCGTAATAGTCAGGATTTTGTGAAGCGCTTTGAACTTCCACCGGCAGAAGAAAGAGCCAATGCAGTGAATGCGCGGATTTTGGGTGGCAGGCTGCTGTTATCCGTCAGAAGCGGAGATGCTGCACAAAAGGATTCTCTTTCGCTTTTGCTTCACCACAAAGGGGAGGTTATTTACCATGAACGCTGGAATCCTTCAGCTGAAGCATATATCTTCCCGGCGAAAGAGCTGCCCACCGGTATTATCAATATTTTGCTGATAAATTCATCCCGGGAAATAGTGAGCGAGCGAATTCTGTTTAATTTGAATGAAGAAGATTTACCCGAACTCAGGTTTCAAACCGCCAAAACTCAGTATAAACGCCGGGAGCTGGTATCTGTCAACATGGAATACCCGAAAGATGATTCGCTGTCCTATTCGGGGAATGGCGCGGTTTCCGTAATTGACATGGAAGCTGTGGTTCAGGATACCGTTAACAATATTGTCAGCACGCTTCTTCTTTCATCTGAATTAAAAGGGTACATTGAATCGCCTGCTTCCTATTTTTCCAACGGAAAAATCAATACAAATGCCATGGATGTGCTGATGTTGACGCAGGGATGGAGAAGATATGATATTCCCAAAGTGCTTCAGGGAGAAATTGATATTCCTGAAGCTTTTGAGCCGGAACTGGCACAAACAATTAGGGGAGAGGCTGACGGACTGTTTCGCTCGCTGAAAGAGGGGGAAATCAGCCTGATTGCAACGCTTGACAGCTTAGTCAGCAGTGTTACCGTTCAGGCTGACGAAAAGGGAAAATTTGTCTTTAACGTGGAATACCCCGATGGTACATCAATTCTTATTCAGTCGCTGAGCAAAAAGGGAGGAAAGATGAATATGATAAACATAGACCAGCAGACTTTCCCGGAAACTCAGGGCGCGGCAGTTCCCCTTCATGCTGCATCATTCAGCTCTCACAATGATGATTTGAGCGCTTTTCTGCAAAAGGCAGACGAGGAATATACCCAGAAATCAGGCATCCGGAATATCATGTTGGATGAAGTTACAGTGGTTGCAAAAAGTATTGAGAAGTATCAGGAATCGGTGTTTTATTCTCCGCTTTCCGCAACAGGTATCCGAACATCGGAAGATATTGAGAAAATGGCAGTGAGCAGCCTGCGCTCGCTGCTTTACAGCCAGTCGGGTATCATCGTAAAAACCGATAAGGTAACCACAACGCGCTCCGATCTTCCGGTACTGTTTGTCATTGACGATTTGAGATTTGAGGATTTCTTTGATCGGCTTGACGATATTGATGTAACTTCAATCGAAAGTATTTTTGTGGTGAGGGACAACTCAATGATTCCCGGTTATTATCCCAATACCAGCGGCGCAATCGTTATCACTACCAAAATGGGATACAAAGAGAAGCCCAAAAAGCAGTTGAATATTGATCATATTATCCCGCTTGGCTATCAGCAGGCTGCCGCTTTTTACAGTCCCGTTTACGAAACCCGGGAGCAGATTGACTCTTCAATTTCTGATATTCGCACCACCATTTACTGGAATCCTTCCGTGCAATTTTCAGAGCAGGGCGAAGCGAAAATTGAATTTTATACTGCCGATTCATCCACTAAATACAAAATGATTTTTGAAGGTGTGGGGAGTGATGGCAAAATCATTCACAGCAGTTACGAGATTCAGGTGGGGGAAATAAATTCTCAAAAATAATGGTTCTTGGACTGATGTTGCCGTAACTCAGTTCACCACCACATTGATGATTTTTTTTGGCACCAAAATAAATTTCCGTACTGTTTTGCCTTCAACCCACTTTTGGGTTTTAGGGTCGGACAAAACAATTTTTTCAATCTCCGGCTGAGGCATATTTAGTGGCAATTCAACTTTGAAGCGCATTTTTCCGTTAAACGAAACGGGATATTCAAAACTGTCTTCAACCAGCAGCTTTTCATCAGCCTGGGGCCAGGGTAAATATGCCAGTGAGTTTTCGTTGCCGAGAACTGACCAGATTTCTTCACCTAAATGAGGAGCAAACGGAGAGAGTATTTTTGCGAAAATTTCAGCCGTTTGTCGTGTCACTTTTCCTTTTTTCAGCGCTGCGTTGTTAAAAACCATCAGTGCGGAAATAGCTGTGTTGAATTTCAGATTATCAATATCAGTTTCCACTTTTTTAATGGTCTGGTGTAGCAACTTTTCAATTTCCGGGTCTTCACTTTCTTCTGTAATATTATTCAAATCTGCAAAAAAGCGGTGCGTGCGATTCAGAAAGTTGTAAACACCTTTCACCCCTTTTTCTGCCCAGGGTTTGCGCTCATCCAACGGTCCCATGAACATTTCGTATAACCGGAGCGAGTCGGCACCGTAACGTTCAATCACATCATCGGGATTAACCACATTTTTTAGTGATTTTGACATTTTTGCCACAATTTGATTCAGCTCTTCGCCGGTTTCGATATGAAAATATTTGCCGTCATCTTCCCTTACCAAATCGGTTGTAACCTTTGCTCCGGTGGCTGTTTCGTAGGCAAATGCCAGAATCATTCCCTGATTGAACAGTTTTTGGAAAGGTTCATCAGTGGAAACAATGCCCAGATCGTAGAGCACTTTATGCCAGAACCGTGAGTAGAGCAGATGCAAAACTGCATGTTCCGCTCCGCCGATGTATAAATCCACAGGCATCCAGTATTTTTCCTTTTCGGGATCGAAAATTTTATCAGGATTGTTTGGGTCGATATAACGCAGATAGTACCAGCATGAACCTGCCCATTGTGGCATGGTGTTGGTCTCGCGCCGTCCTTTTCTTCCATTTTTATCTGTAACATGTACCCACTCCGTGGCGTTTGCCAGCGGCGATTCTCCCGAATCACCCGGCAGAAATTCCTTCAGATCCGGCAATAACAGCGGCAGTTTCTCATCATCCAGCAAAGATACTTCGCCGTCTTCCCAATGAATTACCGGGAACGGTTCGCCCCAGTAACGCTGGCGGCTGAAAAGCCAGTCGCGCATTTTAAAGTTGACTGTTGCATTTCCCAAACCTTGTTTTTCGAGCCAGTCGATAGTCTTTTTAATTCCGGCTTCTTTGTTCAGTCCGTTGATGTCCAGTCCGGTTATTTCGCTTGCGGAGTTGATGTACTTCCCGTCTTCAGTCCAGCAGGCATTGCCAGCCAGAATTTCATCGCGGTTTTCAGCTTCCTGAGGATCAAGAATACATATAATCGGAATATTGAATTCTTTTGCAAATTCAAAGTCGCGGGTGTCATGTGCCGGCACGGACATGATGGCTCCCGTACCGTATCCCATGAGAACATAGTCGGCAACCCAGATGGGAATCGGTTTTTTATTGACCGGATTAACGGCATAACGACCTGTGAAAACACCGGTTTTTTCCTTTGCTAAGTCAGTTCTGTCCAAATCCGATTTCAGCGCTGCCGCGCGGATATATTTTTCAACCTCTCCCTGCTTTTCGGGAGTAGCAATTTCGCCGATGAGTTCATGTTCCGGGGCAATTACCATATAGGTTGCTCCAAATAGCGTGTCGGGGCGTGTGGTATAAACCCGCAGATTTTTATTTAATCCTTCAATCTGAAAATCAATTTCAGCGCCGGTTGATTTGCCAATCCAGTTTTTCTGCATATCAATTACACCGGCAGGCCAGTCGAGATTTTCCAAGCCACTCAGCAGCCGTTCGGCATATAGCGGAATTCTGAGCAGCCATTGTCTGAGGTTTTTACGCACTACCGGATTGCCACACTTTTCGTGGGTGCCGTCTGTCAGAACTTCTTCATTGGCGCACACTGTTTTGCACGAATCGCACCACCACACCCTTGCATTGCCGTAGTATGCCAGCCGTTTTTCTGAAATATAATCTCCAACGGCGTCTTCACCTTGCGCTTTAATTTCTTCGGGAATTGGCAGTTCTGAAATTGGTCTCCCTTTCTGCTGTTCTTCATCAAACCAGGTGTTGTAAAGCTGCTTGAAAATCCATTGTGTCCATTTGAAATATTTAGGATCGGTAGTGTTGATTTCCCTGTCCCAGTCATAGCTTAGCCCAATGGCTTTAATCTGCCTTCTGAAATTGTCGCAGTTCTCATTTGTAATAACAGCCGGATGGGTGCCGGTTTGAATGGCAAACTGCTCAGCCGGCAATCCAAAAGCATCCCAGCCCATGGGATGAAGAACATTAAAACCCTTCATCCGTTTGTAGCGCGCAAGAATATCGGTGGCGGTATAGCCTTCCGGATGCCCCACATGCAATCCCGATGCAGACGGGTAGGGAAACATGTCTAATATATAATATTTGGGTTTGGAAAAATCATCAACGGTTTTAAACGTTTTGTTTTCCTCCCAGTATTTTTGCCATCTGGCTTCAATTTTCGTAAAATTATATTCCATTTTATAGGGTAATTCTGATTTTCAATCCGCAAAGATAGAAAAATGATTTGAGGGGGCGATTCCCGGCAAAAAGCAAAAAAAAAAGCGCTTAACAAAGCGCTTTCTTCTGTAAAAAGAGATTTTTTAATACGTTATAACCGGTTCCAGCTCTTTTGCCTGCTCAATAAAATCAGCAACTTGTGAGAGAGCCGGAACTGCACGGGTGATTTTCTTCTCTTCCTGTACTTCTACCAACTTTGCATACAGATTTTCGGCATTCCGGTTTCTCAGCTCTTTGACTGTGTCAACACCTGAGGCTTTTAACAATTCCGCAAATTGAGAAGCAACTCCTTTAATGCGGAACAGATCTGCCATATTAACCCACTCCAGAATTTTTTTCTCGTTAAGACCCGTTTCGTCAGCCAGTTTTTTTCTGCCTGCCCGGGTAGCTCCGGTTTCCAACAAACCTTCAACGGTTGAAACACCTGCTGCAATCAGCTTTTCTGAATAAACAGGTCCGATTCCTTCAATTTCAATGATTTTTTTTGCCATAATACACAATAAGTTAAATAATTGATAAAGGCTTAAACGCCAAAATTTTTAATAAATTTTAATTTTGAGTTAAAGATAATTCTTTTTTTGATCATTCATCAGGATAATGAAATTATGCTCATATCACTTTTAGATTTCGGGAAGAACTCCTATTTTTGGTGACTTTTGTTTTTGGAAAACGAATAATAAATGAATATTTCTGTCGTTTTGTTTGCATGAAGGCATGAACATTTACCTTATTTATTCAGCCATCAATTCGGTATTGCCTTCAAAAAAAGAGGGGCAACATTTGTCCCTCTTTCCTTTTAAATTTTCATAAAAAGTTTTTGAAGCCGAAATAAATTAAAAATCTACAAATCCGGCATTTTTTCACCAGAATTAAATTGTTGCTTTAATTTAATGCTTTCAAGACTTCTTCGTAGTTGGGTTCATCCACAATTTCGGGAACCTGTTGTGTGTAAACTACCGTTCCGTTTTCATCCACAATGATGACAACGCGGGAGTGCAAGCCGGCAAGCGGACCATCAGCCATTTCCAGCCCGTAATTTTTTCCAAACTCACCACTCACAAAATCGGAAAGTGTTACCACATTTTTAATGCCTTCGGCACCGCAAAAACGTTCTTGTGCAAAAGGGAGATCGCGGGAAATGCAAAGTACCGTAGTATCTTTCAGGCTTGCCGCTACCTGATTGAAATGACGTACCGATGCAGCACAGGTGCCGGTATCAAGACTTGGAAAAATGTTTAGAATCAGCTTTCTGCCTTTAAAATCATTCAACCCAACCCGCGATAAATCTCCTTTTACCAATGTGAAATCTTTTGCTTTTTCACCTGTTTGGGGAAGCTCTCCCACCGTTTTTACAGGATTTCCATGTAATGTTATTTGTGCCATATTTTTTGTTTTAAATTGAGTTAATACTTTTAAAACAGAAAGAGGGACTGAAAGTTGCAGAATTATTCAAAAATTTGGTTGTTTTATTTTATTTTTTCAAAATCACTGAAAAGCTGTTATTTTTAGCACATTCTTTTAAAAATCCAAAAATGAAAAAAAATTCTTTTACTGCACTGATGTTCATATTGTTTGCCTGCACTGTTCAAACAGAATCAACATCCCGGAAGGGTTTTGTACCTGAAACACCTAATCTCAATTCTGACCTGATGACTCCGGAAGTGCTTTGGTCATTCGGACGTCTTGGCGAATCACGGGTCTCACCCGATGGAGAACATGTGCTCTATTCGGTAACCTATTTTAATATTGAAGAAAACAGAGCATACCGCGATATTTATTCTGTTTCTGTATCCGGTGGGGAGATGAAAAATCTGACAAATTCTTCTTTCAACGAGTTTAATGCCGTCTGGCGTCCTGACGGAAAGAAAATCGGCTATCTCTCTCCGGCTTCCGGCACTGTTCAATTGTGGGAAATGAATCCCGACGGCACCGCTGCAAAGCAGATTTCCGATATTGACGGAGGAATTTCAGGTTTCAGCTATTCTCCTGATTTTTCTAAAATCTATTATATTAAAAGTGTTAAACTGGATGCCGGTGTTCACGATTTGTTTCCCGATTTGCCAAAGGCAAATGCACGGCTTGAAAACGACATTATGTACAGGCACTGGGATATGTGGCATGACTATACATGGCAGCATATTTTTGTTGCCGATTATTCCGATGGGAAAATTGGGGAAGGCAGAGATATTATGGAAGGGGAGCGGTTTGATTCGCCAATGAGTCCTTTTGGTGGAACAGAACAGATTGCATGGAGTTCCGATGGAAAGATTCTGGCTTACACCTGCAAAAAGAAAACGGGAAAAGAGTACTCCCTTTCCACCAATTCCGACATCTATTTTTATAATACTTCTACGGGAGAAACCACCAATTTCACCGAAGGGATGATGGGGTATGACCAAAATCCGGTATTTTCTCCCGACGGGAAATATCTTGCCTGGGAAAGTATGGAGCGCGACGGGTATGAGTCTGATAAAACGCGATTGTTTGTTGTAAATCTTGAAACCGGAGAAAAGAGAGATTATACAGCAAATTTTGATCAGGATGCGAATGGTTTGTGCTGGAACAGTGAAAGCGATGCCATTTACTTTATCAGTGATATTCACGCCACCGATGAAATTTTCAAGCTGAATCTTGTCAGTGAAACCATTGAACGAATTACAGATGGTGTTCACAACTACCTCACTGTTGAACCCGCCGGCTCAGGGCTGGTTGCCCAAAAGGTGTCCATGTCGCAGCCTGCCGAGCTTTATCTGGTTAATCCCGAAACCGGAGAAGAACAGCCACTGACCACGCTGAGTAAAGGTATTCTGGATCAGCTCACCATGGGGAAAGTGGAAGAACGCTGGCTTGAAACAACTGACGGAAAGCAGATGCAAACCTGGGTGATTTATCCGCCCCATTTTGATCCGGAAAAGAAATATCCCACGCTGCTCTACTGTCAGGGCGGACCGCAGGGAACCGTGAGCCAGTTTTGGTCATATCGCTGGAATTTTCAGATGATGGCAGCCAACGGTTACATTGTGGTAGCTCCCAACCGGCGCGGCTTACCGGGCTTTGGGCAAGAATGGAACGAGCAGATTTCCAAGGATTACGGTGGACAAAACATCAGGGATTACCTTACGGCAATTGATGAATTGGCAAAAGAACCGTTTGTGGATGAAAACCGGTTGGGCGCCGTAGGCGCCAGCTATGGCGGTTTTTCGGTGTTTTTTCTGGCAGGAAACCACAACAAGCGGTTTAAGGCATTTATCGCTCACGACGGCATGTTCAATTTTGAACACCAGTATCTCACAACCGAAGAGATGTGGTTTGCCAACTGGGATATTGGCGGACCTTTCTGGGAGAAGGAAAATGCTGCTGCACAGCGATCCTACACGTTTTCTCCTCATAAATTTGTGCAAAACTGGGATACCCCTATTCTGGTCATTCACGGCGAAAAAGATTTTCGTGTCCCCCCGGATCAGGGAATGGCAGCTTTCAATGCGGCGATACTCCGGGATATTCCTGCACAGTTTCTCTATTTTCCCGAAGAAAATCACTGGGTTTTACAAGCCCAGAATGGAATCTTATGGCAGCGGGTTTTCTTCAACTGGCTGGACAAATGGTTGAAATAGGAGGCTGGGGATTAGGATAGCGTTGTCAGAGCTTACAGAATTGAATGGCGTGGATATTGACACCAAAAACAAAAAAGGGTCTTGCTTTTGGCAAAACCCTTTCTCAATGAGTATATTACTCGTTAGATAATTTCCACATTAATAGCAACCGGACCGCGGTCGGCTTCTTTTGTGTCAAATTTGACCAGCTGGTCCTGTTCAAGACCAAACCGGGCATCTTTAATTTCGGAACGGTGCACAAAAATGTCTTTGCCCTCTTCAGTCTGAATAAAGCCAAAACCTTTTACGGCATCGTACCATTTTACTTTTCCTTGCATCAGACAGAATTTACGTTAGTAACGTTCTCTTCTGTTAAAACCACCTCCGCCTCTGCGAAAGCCGCCTCCTCCTCCACGTGATCCTTCTTCTCTCGGGCGTGATTCATTCACTTTGATGTTTCGCCCGCCGAGTTCTGCGTTGTTTAGTTCATCAATGGCTTTTTTGGCTTCTTCGTCATTATCCATTTCTACGAATCCAAAACCTTTACTGCGTCCGGTCAGTTTATCGGAAATAATTTTAACCGTTGACACTTCGCCATACTCTTCAAAAATCTCTTTTAAATCTTCTTCTACTACATTGTAAGGAAGATTTCCAACATAAATGTTCATTTGTAATTAAAAAATTAAATTAATAAAACTGATATTGCTGCAAAATGCAAAATTCAAGCAATGTGTTGTCCCCGGATTTAGATGAATGACGAAGTGAAGACGTTCAGAAACCAAAAAAATCATGGTGAAAAACTGAAAGGAGAATCGTGCAGACCTGCAGAATACCTAAAAAATAAAAATAAAAAAAGACCAAATTGCTCTTTATCAGGCATCTGGGAAATTACAAAGCCCCTGGACACCTTTTTTGAGCACCGCAAAGTTAAATTAAAATTGTAATATCCAAACTTTTATTACTTGTTTATTCATTGTCTTTCAGTAAATTGTTAATTACAACGCTGGCAACAAAGCATCCAAAAGCGGGCGGCATGTAAGAAATAGTTCCTACTACCGATTTTTTATTTAATCCTTCTTCTATTCGCCTTGCGGTTTCGGGAACCGTTTCGGGCGAAAAAACCACTTCAACTCCCCTTTCGATACCCAGTTTTCCAAGGTATCTGCGCATCATTCGCCCCAGTTTGCAATTGTAGGTTTCGGAAATATCCGCAATGCGGATTTGCGAAGGGTCTCGCTTTCCCCCGGCGCCTAATGAGCTGACAATGTTCAGTCCAAGCCGGATACAATGACTGATGAGAAAAACTTTGGGAGAGAGCGTGTCGATTGCATCAACCACATAGTCGAATTTCCGGCTTTCAAGCAACTCCACCGTTTTTGCGTCGCGCAGATAATCATTTACAACCGTGAGCTGAAGTTCGGGGTTTATGTCATAAAACCTGCTTTTCAGAACCTCTGTTTTGGGCTTACCGTTGGTGCTGATCAGGGCAGGTAGTTGACGGTTGCGGTTTGTCTCTTCCACCACATCCGCATCGGCAATGGTCATTTTGCCAACGCCTGCACGGCAAATCATTTCGGCTGCATAGGCGCCCACACCACCAAGCCCGACAACCAAAACTTCTGCATTTTTCAGTTTCTCAAGCTTTTCGGCGCCTAAAAGAAGTTCGGTGCGTTCCAACCAATGCATAAAATTGTATATTTTACTTTTGATAATATATTATGGAGTCGGCACAAGCGCACTATCCCGAAGTGATATTTTCAATCCGGTTAAAATTGTGCCAGATAGCTTCTTTTAATGTTTTTAAAGGAATATTTTTCAAATCCGCAGCACGTTTGTAAATATCTTCGACAGTGCCGTCATATTCATCGGTTTCCAGGAAAATTTTCTCCAAAGGCAGATACTTTAGTGACTCAATGGCTTTTGCACGATCATTAAAAAGCAGATGTCCGAATGAAAACAGGATATTTTTCTCAGAAAGCTGGTGGGTAAGCTGAATGTTGCCATTATAACCATGAAAAATCCAGGGCACGGAAGGTTTGATTTCGTTATGCAGTTGCACCATCTCATTCCAGGCTTTCACACAATGAATGATGAGCGGTTTTTCATACTCTTCTGCCATGAATGCCTGAGCTTTGAAAGCCCGGATTTGCTCATTCAGTTCGTTTTCGGCAAATTTATCAAGCCCACATTCACCCACAAAGAGCAGATGATCAAACTCCAGAGCATCTTCCATCATCAGCATCAAGCGATTATCTTCACTTTCGTTGCTGACCTTCCACGGATGTAAGCCCACCGAGAAAAAGTTTCTTCCCTGAAAAGCAGGTATATTCTCACCGGGAAACAGATTTATTACGCTGACCGTATTTTTAGAAATTACCCGGTTGTGGGTGTGAAAATCGATAAATGGAAACGGCATTTGGGAGTTACACCAGTTCTAAAATTTTTTTCACGGCATTTTCTGCACCTTCGGCAATCTGCCCGATGTTTGCGTCAAGCATATAGCAAGGAGTGGTAACCAACTTATATTTTTTATCAACTACAACCTGTCCGTGTGTAGTTTGCTCATGCCTGCCGCCCATTGCTGAAACTGCTTCAACGGTGTCTTCATCATCACCGATGGTAACCTTAACATTATTCAGAACTTTGGTTATCAGCACCGGCGAGATGCAGAGCGCGCCAATCGGCTTCTTTTCGGCAGCAGTTTCCCGAATTGCCTTTTCCACATCGGGATTAACGGTGCAGTTGACACCGTCAAATGCAAAAGTGCACAGATTTTTGGCAACTCCGAATCCGCCCGGAAAGATTATTGCGTCATAATCTGCGGCGTAATACTCCGAAAGCGGTAAGATTTTTCCGCGTGCAATACGCGCAGCTTCCACAAGAACATTTCTCTTTTCGGGCATCTCTTCTCCGGTGATGTGATTGATTACATGTGCCTGCTCCACGTCCGGGGCAAAACATTGATATTGTGCTCCGCTGCGGTCAATGGCAAGCAGCGTGAGGGTGGCTTCATGGATTTCGGCTCCGTCAAACACTCCGTTTCCGGCAAGAACAACAGCAATCTTCTTCATACGATAAATTTTTTTAAGGATATTCCGGTAACCTCCGGGACAATTTGTCCCGGGCATTCGGAATTTATCTCCTTTTATCCGACAATTTTAAATTTATCCAAATTTACACTTTTATGAGGAGACGGTAAAATCGGAAGAACTGATTTCATCCAGATTGTATGGAGTTTCCTGATAAACATAGTAGTTCAGCCAGTTGGTGAAGAGCAGATTTGCTGCTGAGCCCCATTGCATTACAGGTGTTTCTGACGGATTATCATCCGGGTAATAGTTTTCAGGAACGGCGATGGGTAAATTCTTTGCCACATCTCTCCGGTATTCTTTATCGAGGGTGTTTCGCGAATATTCGGAGTGCCCTGTAAGATAAAGCTCCCGTCCGTTTTTTGCCTGTACAATGGCTACGCCTGCTTTTTTTGAGCTGGCGATTATCTGCAACTCTTTTCTCTTTTCAATATCCTCAGCCCTGACTTCGGTATAGCGCGAATGCGGAATGAAAAACTTATCGTCGAAACCACGAAAGATGGGCAGGTGCGTGTTTGCGTGCGTATGTTCAAACACGCCAAACAGTTTTGCCGGGAGTTCATATTTTCTGATTCCGTAGTAGTGATTTAAAGCTGCCTGCGCTGCCCAGCAGATAAACAGCGAAGAATAAACATTGTGCCGTGCCCAGTCAAAAATTTCTCTAAGCTCATTCCAATAGGTTACGTCTTCAAAAGCGAGCAGCTCCACCGGAGCGCCGGTAACAATAAGTCCGTCATATTTCCGGGAGTTCAGCTCATCAAAATTTTTGTAGAACTGCTTCATGTGCTCCATAGGCGTATTTTTCGATTTATGACTTTTGATTTTCATAAACTCGATTTCGATTTGAAGCGGTGAGTTGGAGAGCAGCCTGAGCAAATCGGTTTCGGTTGTTACCTTGATAGGCATAAGGTTTAAAACGATGATTTTCAGTGGCCTGATATCCTGATGCAATGCACGGGATTCGTCCATCACAAAAATATTCTCCTTTTTCAGGATGTTGATGGCAGGTAACTTATCGGGAACATTAACTGGCATTTTTACTCTGGTTTTTATTTTTTAAAAAAGAGCTGGAGAAAACGAGTTTTGCCGTTTTCTCCAAAACTCTGTCCATTAATTCTAATTAAACATTTATTTTTTCAAGCGCCTGTTCAAAATCGGCAATGATATCGTCAATATGCTCAATGCCTACACTCACACGTAGTTGCGACGGTTCAACCCCCGCTGCATGTTGAGCTTCAGGTGAAAGTTGCTGGTGAGTTGTTGCCGCAGGCTGAATAATCAACGTTTTGGCGTCGCCAACATTTGCAAGGTGGCTGACTAATTTCAGGTTGTTGACAACATCGTTGGCTTTCTCTTTTCCACCTTTTACATTGAAAGACAACATTCCGCCGGCTCCTTTTTTTAGATACTTTTTGGCATTTTCATAGGATGGATTGCCTTCCAAACCCGGATAATTCACGCTCTCCACTTTTGGATGTTTTTCAAGCCATTTAGCCAGGGCAAGTGCATTTTCCACGTGGCGCTCCACCCTGAGTGAAAGTGTTTCCAAGCCCTGCAACAGCATGAAAGAGTTGAACGGGCTGATAGCCGGACCAAAGTCGCGCAATCCTTCAACACGTGCTTTGATGATAAATCCGATATTTCCCAATGGGCTGTCAAAATTGAACACATCCCAGAAAACCAGTCCGTGATAACCTTCGGAAGGTTCGGTGAATCCGCGGAATTTACCGTTTCCCCAGTTATAATTCCCGGCATCGGTAATCACACCGCCAACGCTTGTTCCGTGTCCGTCAATCCATTTGGTTGCCGACTGAACCACAATGTTTGCTCCGTAGTCAATCGGGCGGAAGAGACAACCTGCCGCGGCAAATGTGTTATCAACCACCAGCGGGATATCATATTTTTTGGCTAATGCGCCAAAAGCTTCAAAATCGGGGATAACATAGCCCGGATTTCCAATGGTTTCAAAATAGAGCGCTTTGGTGTTTTCGTCAATCAGTTTTTCAAAAGCTTCAACGGTGAGGTTTTCTGCAAACCGCGCATTAATTCCCAGACGTTTGAAAGAGACTTTGAACTGATTGTAGGAACCGCCATAGAGGTATGGAGAAGTAACAAAATTGTCTCCCTCTTCAAGCAAAGTGTTGAAAGTGATGAACTGAGCCGAGTGCCCTGAGGCAACGGCAAGTGATGCAACACCCCCTTCAAGCGCGGCAACACGCTTTTCAAAAACATCGGTTGTAGGATTCATTATCCGGGTGTAGATATTTCCAAACTCTTTCAGTGCAAAGAGATTGGCGGCGTGCTCAGCATTGTTGAACACGTATGAAGATGTCTGATAAATTGGAACAGCTCTTGAATGGGTTGTCTGATCCGGTTCTTGTCCTGCATGAATCTGCAGGGTTTCAAATTTTAAACTTTTTGTTGTCATAATACTTGTTGTTTATCTATTTGGGTTAAAAAACGAATTATAAATTTCTCGAATACTTTTCTCTTTGTCCGAAGACCTGACCACCAGATAGCTGACTAAGTCAGAAGCGCCGGAGCCGCTAAGCTCCACATTAATCAACTGACGGGCAACGGCGCTGAAAATTTTTGCCGCAACCCCGTAGTTTTGCTGCATCCCGTGGCCAACCACTCCCACCAACGTAACATTGTCAATAACAGCAACATCCTTCACTGACGAAAAACCTAACTTGCGAATTAAGTCTAATGCTTTGCTGCCGGTTTTCTTTTCCAGAATAATATTGATTGAAATCTGGGAGGTAATCACCGACCTGATATTGATGTCTGCCTTGTTTAGCTGAGAGGTAACTTTTGCAAGAATTCCCGGTTTCAGTCCAACTCCGGGACCTTCAAGCCTGAGCAGTGAAATATCATCTGTGTATGCAACACTTTTAACTACCTGTGGTTCAATGAAAGTTTCAGTATTAATTACCGTATCAATTTTACCGTTTTCTGATTCAGGATTGATAATGTAAATCGGGATATGTTCACTTTCTAACGGCTCAACTGTTCGCGGATGGAAAGAGTAGTGATCAAAATAGGCAAGTTCGCTGGCTTCAGAGTATGTGAGCCTTCCGATGCGGTCAACTCCGGAAACAATGGCAGGGTCAACGCGGTAAAACTCTTTGTCCAGACCCCACAACTCCAGTTTCGGAATCTCCAGTTCGCGGGTTAGAAAAGCTGCCGTGTAATCGGCGGCTGTTGTTCCGGTGCGCGCAATTTTTCCGTTACGGGTTATTCCATAAGTACCGGGAATGAGAAAATAATTTCCCGCAAGCTGTTCTGTCTTTTTCCGGTTCACAGATAAAAATGTGGCATTTCCGTAATCGGAAGTAACCTGCAAATCAATCTGTTCGGGATATAGAACTTCAGCTTCCAGACCGAGAGCAGCCAGCTGGGTTTTAAAAATTTCAACCGTCAGCTTTTCGGCAAAACTAAAAACCTGATCTTTAAGCCCTTCGGAATAGTCGCCGATCAGCGCAACTCCCCGGATAATTCCGGTAACCTGGCAAACCAGTTCAAGAAAAGATTCCGATGGATTTTTGCCTGTGGTTGCAGTGTGAAATGCATTCAGCTTTTCTGAAAGAAGAGCGCTGTCTGTCTGATTTGCCAGATAGAGTGAACTTTTGATAAGCTCTAACATTTCTGGAATTGCAGAAACAACAATGAAACTCTTGCCGTTGCCTTTACCTAAATGAGTTATTAAATTTTTCAGGGATGAGCCACGCCCTGCATGGCTGCCACCCAATCGAATAATTTTATCCGACATATTATTATCAATAAAAAATGTGAAACTTTGGTAGTTTGTTCGGGTGTAAAATGTGTGCGCCTTCAATCAATGGCTGAACCACTGAGCGAAGGCTAAAGCATAGACATAGAAACCGACGGCATCATGAATTCACCATTTTCGGCTGTGAGAGCCGAAACGTTTTGTGAAGTATGTAATGCTGATAAATTCATTTATATACCGTTTTTGTATGCAGCAAATATAAATTGATTTTTGAAAGAATAAAACTTATTTGGAATGAGTTCAGATAAAAATAACATTTAATTTTCCGAACCGTTACTCAAAATATTTGAAATCAGCAGTTAATTCAGGAGAAAATTAAGTGGAAAAACTCTTTTACTTTTTTGTTTTATGTAAACTCAATTAACTTTGCACGGCAAAATTCTTTAAAAACAGACCATGAGTTATAATTTACTGAAGGGAAAAAGGGGAATTGTGTTTGGGGCTTTGAACCCCGATTCAATAGCATGGAAGGTGGCAGAGCGGGCACACGAGGAAGGAGCAACGCTCACGCTGACCAACACTGCCGTAGCCATGCGGATGGGTGAAACCCAAAAACTGGCTGAAAAGCTTGGCACAATTGCCATTTCTGCAGATGCAACCAATGTGGGGGATTTGAGCAATTTATTCTTGAAATCAATCGAATATCTTGGTGGAAAAATAGATTTTATTCTCCACTCCATCGGAATGTCGCCCAATGTGAGAAAAGAGCGGCATTACAGCGATCTGGACTACAACTACCTGAACAAGACACTTGATATTTCGGCGGTATCATTTCATAAAGTTTTGCAAACCGCGCGGAAACTCGATGCCATCAATGAGTGGGGATCGGTGGTGGCGCTTTCCTATGTAGCTGCCCAGCGCACATTTTACGGATATAACGACATGGCTGACGCAAAGGCGCTGTTAGAATCCATCGGGCGCAGTTTCGGATATATCTACGGACGCGAGCGCAGGGTGCGCATCAACACCATTTCTCAATCGCCGACCATCACCACTGCCGGCAGCGGAGTGAAAGGCTTTGACCGCCTGCTTGATTTTGCCGAGCGCATGTCGCCACTGGGAAATGCCACGGCTGAAGATTGTGCCGATTATTGTATCACCCTGTTTTCTGACCTCACCCGGAGAGTAACCATGCAAAACCTGTTCAATGACGGCGGTTTTTCCAGCATGGGCATGAGCCTGTTAGCTCTTCAGCAATACGAAAAAGGATTGCATAAAGATTGTGACTGCGGTGAAGAAGAACATGATTTGGAATAATAGCTGACATAATATTTGATGTTACCCAAAAAGGATAGTTTTACGGAAGCTATCCTTTTTTTTGAGATATTTCCGCTGTTTTTTCATTTTTATGTGCCGAAACTTTAAATTTTTTTAATTTTTCTTAAATCAAATTTTTATATCTATTCGTTATTTTTGAAGTGATTAAAAATTATAGCCATGAAAAAAACAATTTTTTTGAGCGCAATTGCATTTATTGCGGCTCAAACTGCTTTTGCACAGCAGCAGGAAGATCAGAAATCGCCTGATGAACAGGTAATTGTCAATAAAAAATATGACGAACAGGGGAATCTGATTGAGTATGACTCCACCTATTTCCACAAATGGACAACCGACTCAACATTTCATTTTGGAGTTCCGGGAGACAAATCATTGAAACATTGGGATTTTTCGGAAATTGAAAAATTTCTGAATGAATTTTGGAATGATTCAGCTTTTAGGAATCACCCCTACACACCAAAACCCTTTTCTTTCGGATTTGAGTTTTCGCCATTTGGGGAGGATTCTGACTGGTCCAATCCCCGCTTACATTCCGATTCGCTTTTCCAAAACTTTCCGTATCGGATTGACTCCCTGTTTTTTAAATTTGGGACAACTCCTTTTTTGGATAAGCAGCCGGAAGTGGATCACAGATTTTTTGAAGATTTTGAAGAGAGACTGAAAGAACATTTTTACCGGTACAGGGATGAGGATTATGTTTTTCCCGAATTTGAAAATTTTCAGCATCAGCAGGAGTACGAGCAGCTTTTGGAAAAACACCGCAAAGAGCTTGATGAATTGAAGGAGAAGTGGAACAAGCAGCAATCTGATGATAAATGATGAAATTGGATTTTCGGCGCCGTTTTGTTGGATAATCTCCGAAACAATCCCTATTTTTAGTGCGCAGATTTGAAAAATCAAAATCAAATGATATGAGGAAAGTTTTTGCTTTTATAATCTTACTTATTGTTATGGGTTATTCGGGAGTTGCTCAAAAACCGATTCAGGTAGTGGTCATAGGCGCACACCCTGACGATGCGGATATTCGCGCCGGAGGAACTGCCATTAAATATGCGCAAGCCGGACACAATGTGTTGTTCATTTCGCTGACCAATGGTGATGCGGGGCATCACGAAAAGGGTGGCGGCGAACTGGCAAGAATCCGCCGGGCAGAATCGGCGGAAGCCGGTAAAAGATTCGGTGTGGAGTATTTAGTTCTTGAAAATCACGATGGCGAGCTTATGCCGACCATGGAAAACCGGCTGGAAGTAATCAGACAAATCCGCAGATGGAATGCAGATATTGTTATCGGTCCGCGCCCCAACGATTATCATCCCGACCACCGGAATGCCGCTATTCTCGTGCAGGATGCAGCATATATGGTGATTGTCCCCAATGTGGCATCCGATACGCCGGCGCTGGACAAAAATCCGGTGTTTTTGTATGTGGAGGATCGTTTTACAAAACCCTATCCGTTTGAACCGGACATTGCCGTGGATATTTCGGCGGAATTCGATCAGAAAATTTATGCGATGTCGGCGCACGTTTCGCAGTTTTTTGAGTGGTTGCCATGGACGGGAGGAATGCTGAATCAGGTACCGAAGTCGGATAAAGAGAGGCTGAAATGGCTGGCAGAATGGAGAAAACCCGTGATTTCGGACGATATGAAAAAATCCCTTGAAAAATGGTACGGAAAGGATGAAGCCGGAAAGATTGAGGCTGCCGAAGCCTTTGAAATTTGTGAATATGGCAGAAAGCCATCGGATGAAGAAATACGGCAGTTATTTCCTTTCTTTGATTAACCAACTGACTGAAAATACAACTTATTTGATTTTTTAGCTGACAGAAAATCAGCGCCATAAGCTTCTGAAAATCCCAACTATTAATGATAGAATTTTCTGAAATCCCTATTTATGGGGATTGCATAATCCGGCTATTGTTGATAAAATTGCACTCTCAATAAATCATACGGAGTTGGGCTGAAAACCTGAGATTTTGTTCATAAAAAGATGAAGAAAACAATTGCACATTTAAAAAAGGGAGAAAAGGGAGTAATCGTGGATTACTCTATTGATCAGGTTCCTGTTAAGTTGCAGGAACTGGGTTGTCTGCCCGGGAATGAAGTCCAGCTCTTTCTCTTATCGCCATTCAAAGACCTGTTATATCTCAATATTAACGGCAGCTTTTTCGCAATCCGAAAGGAGACGGCAGAGCTTATAGAAGTTGCGAATGCAATCTGAAAATGGTAAAATCACTGCATGTTGCTCTCGTCGGAAATCCCAATACCGGGAAAACTTCTGTATTTAACCGGCTCACCGGTTTAAATCAAAAGGTAGGAAACTATCCCGGTATCACAGTTGAAAAACAGGAAGGTACCTTTCGGTTAGCTGACGGTTCAAAGGTTAATATTTTGGACTTACCGGGAACTTACAGCTTAAATGCCACTTCGGCAGATGAGAAAATAGTGCTGAAAACGTTGTTAGACAATGAAGCTGAAAATTTTCCGGATGTGGCAGTAGTGGTTGCCGATGTGGAGAATTTAAAGCGGAATCTGCTCCTGTTTACGCAAATTAAGGATTTAAATATTCCGGTAATTCTGGCGGTGAACATGGCTGATCTGATGGGGCGAAAGGGAATTTCCTTGAACATCAGCTTGTTGGAAGAGCTTTTGCAAACAAAAGTGGCTCTCATCAGTGCCAGAAAAGGAACAGGGATTGACCATCTGAAAGAGCTGATTGCGGACTACCGGAATTTACCGGTCAATCCGTCTGTTAACATCTCTGAGATTGACCCGGACTATTATGGAAAGCTATCCGAATTATTTCCGGGTGAAAATCAATATAAACTTTGGCTCAAAATTACTCAGGCTCAGATTTTTCCTGAAGAACAGGACGAGCTGCCCAAAAATATTGAAAAACTACCTGCAAAAAGCCTGTCGGAAGTGAAAAGGCTACAGCAGAAAGCCACGATTCTCCGGTATCTGTACATCAACAAAATTCTCAAAGAGACGTTTGTTCAGGACATGCATTCCGCAAAGGATTTCCGCAGCCGAATAGACAGAATTTTGACCCACCGCGTATATGGTTATCTCTCGTTTTTCCTGATTATGCTGTTAGTGTTTCAGTCCATTTACAACTGGAGCGAATATCCGATGGATTTTATCGACAATCTTTTCGCTTCCCTTGCTCATTGGGTGCACAGCACGCTGCCTGCCGGCACGCTCTCCGGTTTAATTTCGGAAGGTATAATTCCCGGAATCGGGGGAGTTGTCATTTTCATTCCGCAAATTGCCTTTTTGTTTCTTTTCATTTCAATTTTGGAAGAGAGTGGCTATATGAGCCGCGTGGTCTTTATCATGGACAGGCTCATGCGCCGGTTCGGACTAAACGGGAAAAGCATTGTTCCACTGATTTCGGGAACAGCCTGCGCAATTCCGGCAATTATGATTACGCGGAACATTGAAAACTGGAAAGAGCGTCTGATTACTATTCTCGTTACGCCCTTTATCACCTGCTCCGCCCGGTTGCCCGTGTATCTCATTATCATTGCTTTGGTTATTCCCGACGAAACTTTTTTGGGGTTCAATTTGCAGGGCTTTACGCTTTTGGGAATGTATTTCCTGGGTTTTGTGGTTGCAGTGGGAGCAGCTTATTTTCTGAATAAAGTTCTGAAAACAAAAGGACGTTCGTTCTTTATTGCGGAGATGCCGGCATATAAACTCCCTTTGGCAAAAAATGTGGCTTTAACAGTTTACGAAAAAACCAAGGATTTTGTGGTCAATGCGGGGAAAATTATTCTTGCAATTTCGATTTTGCTGTGGTTCCTTGCATCTCACGGATCCACGGAGCAGTTTCGTAATGCCGAAGAGATTGTCAGTGCACAGATTGAAAACGCCAGTCTGAGTGAGCATGATTTAGAAACGGCAATTGCTTCACATAAGCTCAGACATTCATATATTGGGATTTTGGGACGTGCCATTGAACCGGCAATAGAGCCTTTGGGTTATGACTGGAAAATAGGCATTGCACTGTTGACTTCATTTGCAGCGCGGGAAGTCTTTATCGGCTCGTTAGCAACTATTTACAGTGTGGGAGCCGACGATGAAAACACTATAAAAAACCGGATGGCACAGGAAATAAATGCCAATACCGGCAAAAAAGCATTTAATTTCGCAAGCGGAATTTCATTGTTGCTCTTCTATGCATTTGCCATGCAGTGCATGGCAACATTAGCTGTTGTCAGGCGTGAAACCAACAGCTGGAAGTGGCCCCTTGCCCAGCTTCTTTTTATGACGGGATTTGCTTATGTGGTATCGCTGATTGCATACCAGTTTTTAAAATAAAAACTCAGTAAAATGTGGGAATTTCAAAATATTATTGTCTATTTAATGGTACTTGCAGCGCTATTCTTTTTGGTGAAAAAGTTTTTTTTCAAAAAGAAAAAGCTCAATGGCGCAGGATGTGAAACCGGTTGCGGCTGCCATTAAAAAAGAAAAATTATCTTTTAAAATTCAGGAATTTCTTTCAGGAATTTATAGTTTCCCGTGGAGTAGTCTATTTCACAGACATAGTGCTGTAAACCATTGGAAACAACTACATATTTCACCTTCAGCGCAATATTGTACCTTACCACCTGATCGAAAGCATCTTGGGAAATCTTCACTTCCGGCGCTTTGAATTCTGCCATGAGCAGCGGCTCCCCCTTTTTATTGTAAATCAGCAAATCGAAGCGAAAAAGCTTTTCATTCAGTTTAATTTGCTTTTCCACAGCCATGAGTGATTGGGGATATCTCTTCTCCTCTGCAAGAAAACGGATGAAATTCTGGCGCACCCACTCTTCTGGCGTTAAATGCATAAAACGCTTGCGCACAGTGTCAAAAATATACGCTTTTGAATGCTCTGTCTTGATTCTGAATTCATAGGTTGGAAGATTCAATGCTTTCATTTTGCTCTTTTGATAATTGTTATGTGTAGTCGAATTAGTCGGAAAATGATCTTTAACTCATTCTAAAGCGCTAAATTCTCAAAATTTAAAAACATGATTTGTTCCGGTTTTACTCCAAGTTTGAGCAGCTTATTCCGGTTTAATTCCAACAGAGTAGTTTTACACGATCTACGCAAACCGCTAATTACTCTCACAAGGTTTTTGTCTCTATAAGCCAATAGCTTAGTCGGATGTTCTTTTCTGTTGGTGTAATTTCTCATGTACCAAAGATAGGAATTACATTATCAA
>CAYNOQ010000005.1:39117-53812 GCA_964398855.1 uncultured Mariniphaga sp.
TTCTTTTCTGTTGGTGTAATTTCTCATGTACCAAAGATAGGAATTACATTATCAATGTGTCACCCCAATAGGATTTTCCTAAAAATCAGGGGCAAATAGTTTAGAGATTTATTTTTCTTTTTGCGCACAAATGTGCTCAAAAGTAATCATTTTCAGGCTTCGCGCCACCCGCGCCACCAAACAGGAAAATCATAAAGCACTGGCAGTAAATCTGTTGTAAAATAAGTCGATAAAAAATGATGAAGTCAGGAAAGATATAAAGTGTATATATCGTATCCATATTTTATCTAGCCAATTCACAACATTCGCCAATATATGCTATATAGCACTTGTTAATAATTTATATTTTGTATGCACAAACACAGGTAGTTATATTAAAATTAAGCTTGTAGTGTATTTTGCATTGATGAATGTTTGCTTATCGGCGTAGGCTTATAATCTCTATTTTGGGGATTGTCCATCTGATGAATTTATATCAGACAAGGTGGAAAAAACAGTATGTCAATAAATTTCAGGAGCTATTCATCGGATGATTTTGATTAAAAATGTAATTTTGTACAAATCTGTGTTTTAAAGAAAGAAATCAAGCAATTTTTCATTAATTTGCATCTGATGAAGACTAAAAAAGATATTGTTGAGAATTGGCTGCCCCGCTATACCGGAAAAAGTCTGCATGATTTCGGTGAGTATATCCTGCTCACCAACTTTTCCGATTATGTGGATAAGTTTGCCCAGCGCTTTGATGTTCCGATTCACGGGCGCGACCGGAACATGCCGTGCGCCACAGCCGAAGGTATAACAATAATCAATTTTGGAATGGGCAGTCCCAATGCTGCCACAGTCATGGATTTGCTGAGTGCAATCATGCCCAAGGGCGTGCTTTTCCTTGGCAAGTGCGGAGGGCTAAAAAGTGAAAACAAGTTAGGAGATTTTATTTTACCCATTGCCGCCATCCGAAATGAAGGAACATCCAACGACTATTTGCCGCCCGAAGTGCCGGCACTGCCGGCTTTTAATATTCACCGGGCAGTTTCGCACGTGCTGCGGAATTATGGCAGAGATTACTGGACCGGAGTGGTTTACACAACCAACCGCCGCGTTTGGGAGTTTGATGATGATTTCAAACACTATCTCACCAAAACCAGGGCAATGGCTATCGACATGGAATCAGCAACGCTGTTCACGGTGGGTTTTGCCAATAAAATTCCAACCGGTGCACTGCTGCTTGTTTCCGACCAGCCCATGATTTCTGCCGGAGTCAAAACAACCGAAAGCGACAAGCTCGTGTCGCTTCAGTATGTGGACACCCATATTCTCGCCGGTATCGACTCGCTGCTTGAAATTAAAAACAACGGATTGTCCGTTAAACACTTAAAGTTCTGATATGGATTTTAACACCATAATGGAAAACCTGAGAAAAAAGGTGTACCACCCAATTTACCTACTTCAGGGAGAAGAGCCTTTTTTTTCCGATCAGGTTTCAAACTACATTGAAAAAAACGTACTCACCGATGCTGAAAAGGGATTTAATCAGACCATTTTTTACGGGAAGGATACCGAAGAAAAGACGATAATTGATACTGCCCTGCGCTTTCCGATGATGGCTGAAAAGCAGGTTATTATTGTTAAGGAGGCACAAACCCTGAGAAAGATTGAAGACCTTGACTATTATATAAAAAGACCGCTCGCTTCAACAATTCTGGTGATTAATTACAAATACAAAACTTTGGATGGAAGAACAAAGTTCTTCAAAAATATTCAAAAACACGGAGTTGTACTCACCACAAAAAAGCTGTATGATAATCAGGTTCCCGCATGGGTTGGGCAATACCTGAAACAGTTCGGATATACCATAACTCCGCAGGCAAGTCAGATTTTAACCGAATCATTGGGCACGAAGCTGAGCGTGGTCTCTAACGAGCTGAATAAGTTAGTGGTTGCTGTTCAGAACACCAACAAAATTACGCCGGAACATATTGAAAAACATATCGGGCTGAGCAAGGAGTTTAATGTGCTGGAGTTGCAGGACGCTTTGGGAACCCGGAATGTTCTCAAAGCCAACAGAATTGTCAATTACTTCAGTGCCAATCCCGAGAAATTTCCTGTACAGATGATTATCGCGGGGCTTTTTGGCTATTTCTCCAAGGTTTTTTCATCCCATTTCATTCGCGACAGGTCCGATGAAGGAATCAGAGCAGCAATGAATCTTCACCCATTCTATGCAAAAAAAATTGCCGCGGCATCCAGACAATATACACCTGCCAAGCTTTATGAGATTATCGGGATGCTTCGCGAATACGACTTGAGAAGCAAGGGAATAGATATTAGGAAAGGCAGGGGATTTCACACTGCACCACTTTCAAAACCGGAAAATCTGCCAAGGGAAATGATTTATAAAATTCTGCACTGATGATAACCTACTTTATTATTGGAATTACTGTCGTAATCTCTTTTTTGGCTTTCCAGAATTTTTTGCTCATGGAAAAGCTTCAGTATAATCCTGCGCGGGTTATTCACAGAAAGCAATATTACCGGCTGATTTCACACGCTTTTGTGCATGTCGGCTGGACGCATCTCATCGTAAACATGTTTGTGCTCTACTTTTTCGGACAGAATGTTGAGAGTTATTTCAGCTACTTTTTTGGAAACAGGGCTAATTTTTATTTTTTGACACTTTACGTTGGCGGTATTCTGTTTTCCAATTTGTGGAGCCTGCTAAAGTACCGGAATGATTATTTCTACAATGCAGTGGGCGCTTCCGGTGCAGTTTCAGCCGTTTTGTTCACTTTCATCTTCCTGAATCCCTGGGAGATGCTCTATCTATTTGCAATCATTCCGATTCCAGGGATCGTTTTTGGCGCCGGATACCTTATATATTCATATTATATGGTAAAGCGAAAAACAGACAATATTGCCCACGACGCACATTTTCTGGGAGCTGTTTTCGGTATTATCTTCCCGATTATTCTTAAACCCGAACTCTTTTCTCGCTTTATTGAATTACTGCTGAAATTATAAAACGCTGACCTGCTGATTCCAAAGCCTGCAATCAGCAAATTATTTGGTGAGTTCCAGAAACCACTCTATGATTATTGCCCCTGCCGCAAGGGCTCCCGAAGAGTGATCTGCACCGGGGATCGGAATAAGCTTCACCTGCTGAGCGCTGACACCCTTTTGCATGAAATCGTTGTAAATATTTGTTGAAACATCCATGGGAACAAAGTTATCTGCTGTTCCGTGAATGATACGCATGGGGGTCGTTGTCTTCCAGGCTTCAATGCTATTTTCTGAAAGAATCTGGCGCAACGGATCAAATTCCGGATCTGTTCGGTAATTATTTCTGTAATTGTCTGTGAAAAGATCAGCTGTTTTCGTTGTCAACTCCTTGTTGATTGCGCCTCCGGTATGTTTTCCGTCGAAAAGAGCGCGAAGATTCAGCTCGCTGTAGGGAGGCTTAAAAATATGGCTCAATGGGATTTCCATTCCTTCATATTCGATTAAAGTGTTCATCAGGTAAGCCACATAGTAGGGCATGGGATAGCTGCTTTGAGACAAAATATACTCATTTATGAAATTCAGATCGTAAGGACCTGCACCGGGTGCGCTGGCTTTCAGCCTGAATTCTGATGAATAGTCTTGCTCAATGGCTTTTTGCACCTGCATGGTTGCCCAGCCACCCTGAGAATAACCGGCAAGATATAAATCATTGTTCAGCAACACCTCTTTCTCCTCAGCCAACTCCTTAACAGATCTAAGCATATCCACAACTGCCTGAACAGTTGATTCCTTATGAAGATAGGGATGTGCCATGCCGGAAGAAGAACCAAATCCTAAATAATCGGGCATAACAACAACAAAACCGGTTGATGTTATTGACTGAAGAACCTGAATCGCTTCTGCTCCCGGATTTTTGGAAGGCGCTTCGGAGTGCAGTGTATTGGTGCCGTTCTGGAAGCTTAACAGCGGGAAGGTGCCTTCACCGGATGGCAGGCAAACTAAACCTGAAGCAATTTTTTGCTTTCCCTGAAAAGTAGTTTTGTATTGAATTTTGAAAATATTTATTCCATAATTAACCCTGTCGCTGAAAGAAGACAGCATTGGATAATCCTTGGCAATCAGACTGAAAAGCAGTTGAATCTGAGATGCAGAATATGAACTGACAATTTCATAATCAACGAGATGTTCCGGAATTGGCTCATCTTCGTCTTTGTTGAAAAGGGAATGACAACCTGAAAGACTAAGAATAAGAATAAGAGTCAGGATTTTTAGTAATCTGCTTTTGTATTTCATTATATTGTTTTTTGCAAAATTATAAAATTAAAACGAATGACTTCCTTTTAAAGTTTTTTGGGATGTGGAAATATTTTATATGCTTATCCGTATGTTTACTCCTAAGTGGAAATTCCCGCCCTTTTGGGCGGGAATGACGCCGTTGCTGGAGTATTAAGGGAGGAGAGATGGCGGCAAAGCCGCCATCGCAATAAATTATTTTTCTCAACCGCAGGTTGGAAATCTATTTGTATGAATTTACATAGGAGTAAAGTTGCGGATATGTATTTTTTATTTTATAAGGGAAAAGCCCGTAAAACAACACTAAAAAAGTTATCAACAAATTGTTCGTTATTTAGAAAGTTTCTAATCTGCTGCAAATGAGTGAAAAAAACATATTGATTTGTTTGTTTCCGAAAAAAAATGTTCGTATTATTGTAGCGTTAAATCGCTAAAAATAAAATCATGAGACAGTTTTTGTTACTTGTCTCCGCATTACTTTTCGCATTCTGCGTCAATGCGGAGCCTCTACGCGTTATGTTAGTTTCCGGTGATTATTCAGCCGATGAGGCACACCGGGTTTCCCAAATTTTTGATTCCCTTTCAGAGATCGAGTATGCCCATTTTCTTCAGCCGGAAGCAAGCCAAAAACTTGCCGGTGAAGAGAGCAAGCAGTTTGATGTGCTGGTTTTTTGCAATCTGTGGGATGAGTTTACCGAATCGGAAAAGCAAATTTTTCTGAATCTTACAAAGGAAGGCAAACCGTTTTTGTTTTTGAACAAAAACATGGTTGCAGGTCAAAACTGCCCCCAGCTTGAAAAGCTTCTGACAGGGAAGGATGCCGGGCGTTCAACCGGCATTTCAGGTGAAGAATCACCTGCGGAAAATTATGACGTTTGGGTTAACGTCAATGTAGTCAGTCCACGAAACTTCAAAGTTCAGAACAATGACAATGGAAATTTCAGGGTTCTGCCCAGTTCCAAACTTATGCTGACTGCCAATCAGCAGGGGAAAATGCCGGTAGTTGCTCTCGAAAACAGGTGTAATAACTCAAAAGTTGTTTACATCCAGCCGGGTGACAATGAAGGCGCTCTTGAATCGGAAAAATTCAAGACCCTTATGGTTCAGGCAATAAGCTATCTGGGAGAGCAGGAAGAGGGGGAGGACTACATCACTAATACGGCAACTTTCTGAAAATTTCGAAAGGAATTTATGTTGCCGGCAGGTTGAATGAAAATTGGGAGTTGAGTATGATTTCGCAAATCAAAGGGCAAAACGATATTGTTGCAAGTGAATGCTCTGCAACGGTCCGGCTCTATTCTGAGATTTCCGGTTATTATTCAGCGTTGAATTCGCGAGTTTAGCCTTTTGCAGGCTAAACTCGTGAAACTACAGGCGAATTTTAAAAGCCTGTAATGCCTCTAACATGATTGTTTACATTTTTTACCCTGTCCTTTTGTTAAAAAAACAGGGAGTTTGGACGCTTGAAAAGCTTTTGTTCGGCAAACAAAAGCGACTTAAAATCCGGGGAAATGGGAAATAGAAAGGAAGAATTCCTGAGTTTAACCCGCTCACCTTCCTGAATTCCTGCAACCCCGGATTTTTGTATCTTTTTTCAGGTTATTTTGCAGACAACACAAACTCTTTGAATGACTCCACCGTGTCGCCGTATTCTGCAATGAGATTTATGCCTTCTCTGTCGAGTATTTCCAGAAATCCGGCATAGGTTCCGTCAGTTCTTGAAGCAACGGGTGCACGCCTGCATTTTAAGTAGAGCAGTGGTAATGTGGCTAATTCTACCCTGTTTAGTATGTTTTGATTGTCGGCAACTTTTTTTGCCTGATTCAAAATTTTGGTTGCTTTTTCCACAAAATCATCAGAAAACAGGATGTCATCCGGTTTTAATCCGATGTAAATATGCGTTTCAGGGGTAATTCTGCTTTGCAGCAAATCGAAATATTCACGGATGAATTGTCCCGACCTGCCATAGTAACCAAACATAAAATCGTCAATGACGGCATTCACATCGCAATCAGGATTCCACAGCAATTTTGCAAGCAGATAGGTTTTTAGTTCCTGAAATTCACCGCCGCGAGCCTGATATGAGCCTTGCTCCATCACACCGATGGCTTTGTTCTCCCGAAAAGCCTGAATATTTGGCTGCAAGACGCTGAAATTGGGATAAGGCATGATATAATGCCTGAAATTCACCACATAATCCCAAATATAGAGATGCGGCGAAATGGCTGACCATCCTTTCATGTCGCTCATAAACGATTCATTGTGAGTGCAAGATTCTAACGGATGGGCAACACATGCTTCAATCGGGCACAGACGGATAACCACATTGTTGCGCGGTTTGATATTTTCCGGAACCGAGCGGGTATATTGATAGGCTAACGTCCCGATAAATTTATCGGGAAATTCTTTCTCTACTGCTTCTGCCACCTGATTCACAAACCAGATCAAAATTCCCGATTCCTTATTTCCGTACTTTTTTACAATTTTTTGGCATTTATCACACTGGCAGGGGTTTCTCCAGTCATTCTGGGAAACAGAATAAACCATGTGCCCCGGGTCATTACGGATGGTTTCCAGAACCCGTTGTTTCATGATTTTTAAAACATCAGGATTGCTCAGACAAAGCTGCCCGCGCTTTCCCCAATCGGGATTTTCAACATCAGCAGTGCGTTTTCCGTCAATCAGGCTGAAATATTCGGGATGTGTATCAAAAAACTCCGAAGGTGGAATAAAATGGTAAAAGGTATGAACTGCCCAGTAGCTTTCCGTTCCACCGGGCTGATTTACCGGATTGGAAGACATTCTTCCATTCATTTTGTTTCTTGCTGCCCACACCGGATCGAAGGCAGTATAAAAAAAGTCATTCCTAACCTGTATCCCGGGCGCTTCCCGATGATTCAGCGAGCTAAAAGCATATTTTTCCAACGATGGTACTCTTTTCACAACGGGAGTGTACCAACGGCAACCCAGTTCATTTTCAAGAAAGCTCATCACACCGTACATTGTGCCACGCTGCTTTCCGCCATAGATATAAATTTCGGGACCGTTGCTAAAATACCGGAACGCTTCATCCTTATAATCAGGCGTTTTGTCTCCGGTTCGGTTTTCGAGCGCCCGGCTGAATCCCACATAAATCCGTGCTCTGCCCTCCGGCAAATTAGCTGCATCAGCGTACTCTTCAATTCTGAAAAAAGCGCCGCTGATTTCAGTTAACCAGTGCTGCAGTTCGTTCGCTGCCCATATTTCCGATTCAGAAGCTTCGGTGGAGAGACAAATGGTGTAATCGGTTTTTTCGCCGGTAAATAATTGATATTCTCCAGAATACTGGCGATCATTTTGAGAAAAAACAGAAGTTGCAGAAATACCTAAAATACTGCAAACGAGCAAACTGGCAAGCAGAAGCTTAAAACTTTTTATGTGGTTCATTTTGTGAAAATTATTGTTTTTAAAAAAAATAAAAATAGCTGTTTTAAAAATAGAAAAGAGATTTGATGAAGTTGTACAATTTTTAAAAATCCGTTCAAAAAACTGTGTAATATATAAAATCCTGAAACGTTTTACTTATTTTACGATTTTATTTTCAGTTGATGGCAGTTAAAAATACCCGAAAGGGGCAAACTAAAAAAAGAAAATCCCGGAAAGCGGGAAACAAAAGTAAAAAGAGAAGTTTTCGGAGAAAAGTAACGCTTTTTCTTTTTGGAATCTTTTTATTGAGCTTATTAGCGCTCTCTGCTCTCTTTTTGGTTGTGTTTTTTGGCTTAACCGGACATGTTCCGAACAGCGTTCAGCTCAGGGAAATTAACAATCCGCAGGCATCTGAAGTCTATTCCGAAGATGGGAACCTGCTTGGTCGCTATTATGTTGAAAACCGAAGTAATGTTACTTATGGCGAGATTTCGCCAAATGTGATTCAGGCGCTGATTGCCACGGAAGATACCCGTTTTTATGAGCATCGCGGAATTGATGAAATTGCCCTGCTGCGGGTGATGGTGAAAACAATTTTGCTCAGGAACAGAAGCGCCGGAGGAGGAAGTACATTAAGCCAGCAAATTGCAAAAAATCTGTTTCCGCGCAATGATTTGGGAGTTTTTTCCATGCCGGTGAATAAGTTACGGGAAGCAATTATTGCCTACCGGCTTGAAAGAATTTACACCAAAGAGGAAATTTTGACACTTTACCTGAATACCGTTCCCTTTGGCGAAAATATTTTTGGAATAGAGGTGGCTTCGGAGCGCTATTTCAATAAAAAACCGGCAAATTTGAGTGTTGACGAAGCGGCAGTATTAGTTGGCTTGCTCAAGGCAAACAATTATTTTAATCCGCGGCTTAATCCCGAAAAATCAAGGGAGCGGCGGGATGTGGTCATCAACCAGATGGTTGCCAATGGTTTTCTTACCGAAAACGAGGGTGCGTTTTATAAAGAAAAGCCGCTTGAACTGCACTACACCCGCATCTCTTTCAATGAAGGACCTGCGCCATATTTTATGGAAATGCTGAAATCTGAGCTGCTGAAATGGTGTGAAGAAAATCCAAAAGAAAACGGCGAGCCGTGGAATTTATACACTGACGGTTTGCGGATTGAGACCACCATTAATTCCGGGTATCAGCGCTATGCCAATCAGGCAGTTACGGAGCAGATGAAAAGTCTTCAGGAGGTTTTTGAAAAGCATTGGGAAAATGCAGATCCGTGGAGGGGAAATGATGCCATTCTTCAACGGGCAGTAAGGCGCACCGAGCGCTATCAAAAAATGAAAAATACCAATTTTTCACAGGAGGAGATTGAGGCTGCGTTCAACCAAAAAATAAATGCGTCGCTGTTCACATGGGATGGATTTAAGCAGGTTGAAATCACGCCACTCGATTCGGTGAAGCACTATCTCCGTTTTTTGAATGCAGGTTTTCTGGCTCTCGATCCGGCAACAGGCGAACTGAAAGCCTGGGTTGGTGGAGTTGATTTCCGTTTTTTCAAATATGACCATGTGCTCTCCCGGCGGCAGGTTGGTTCTACTTTCAAACCGTTTGTGTATCTCTCCGCACTTGAAAACGGATTGAGTCCTTATGAATATTATCCGGCGGCACAGCAGACTTATAAGGAATATGATAACTGGTCGCCGTCCAATTCTGACGGAAAACATGAAGGATATTATTCTATGGAAGGTGCTTTGGCGAAGTCGGTAAACACCGTTGCGGCGCAAATAATGATACGCACGGGCGTAAAACAGGCTGTTCGTACTGTCCGTGAATTAGGATTGGAGGCGGACTTGCCCGAAGTTCCGTCACTGGCGCTTGGAGTTGCATCAGTGAGTTTAAAAGACATGCTTTCTGCCTATGCCACAATGGTTAATGGCGGAATCCGCACAAAACCATATTATCTGAAATCCATTTCAGACTCCAACGGACAATTGTTAGCTGAATTTGAACGACCTCAGCCGCAAAAAACGAATCTGAACAGTATCAATTGCCGGATGATTACCCACATGATGGAAACTGCGGTGAACAGCGGAACCGGCACAAGAATCCGTTCAACTTACCGGATTAACGGTGATTTTGCAGGAAAAACCGGCACTACCCAAAACCAGTCTGACGGCTGGTTTGTGGGGCTTACTCCCAATTTGGTTACCGGCTGCTGGGTGGGCGCTGAGGACCCGGGAATTCATTTTCGTACCATCGCCTACGGACAAGGCTCATACATGGCTCTGCCCGTTGTGGGCAAATTTTTCAGTAAACTGTATAGTGACCCACAGTACCGGCAATTGCAATTTGCGAAATTTCCGCCGATGAGCGAAGAGCTTTTAGCAGACCTTGATATTCCTGCATATAAGGATGTTCTTGAGATTGAGCGAAATACATTTATAGATCGCTTGCTGGCAGGAAAAACCAAAGAAGAAAAACTGCGGGAAATTCAAAAACCCGAAACGGTAACGGAAAAAAAGGGTATTTGGGAGTCTATCAAAAATGTGTTCAGCAAAAAGAAAAAATAAGCGGCATTGCGGATTGTGTTTGATTTATTGCCGGAATTTGACAGGAATCATTTATTTTGCAAACTTTAAAAGAATTAAATCAGAATGAAGAGAAAATTGGTTACCGCCGTTAATGATTATGCCATTATTACCTTTGGTTTACTGCTTTTTACCATGGGCTGGATGGTTTTTCTGCTGCCTGCCGAAATAACGGGTGGCGGAATCAGCGGTGTGGGAGCAGTTCTCTATTATGCCGTTAAAATTCCGGTAAGTGCCACTTATCTTTCTGTAAATGTGCTACTTGTATTGATTGCCATTCGGATATTGGGCGCAAATTTCGGTGTAAAAACAATCTACAGTATTCTCATGCTTTCAGCATTTTTTGCGGTTTTTCAGGGAATTGTAAAAGAGCCGATTGTGGATGATATGTTTTTGTCTGCCGTGTTGGGCGGAATGTCGTGCGGCATCGGGCTTGGAGTTGTTTTCTCGCGTGGCGGCAGTACCGGCGGAACCGATATTTTCGCCATGATTGTGAACAAATACCGGAATATCAGTCCCGGAAGAATTATACTTTATTGCGATGTTATCATCATCGCTTCTTCCTATTTTGTTTTTCGTTCACCCGAAAAACTGGTTTACGGATATGTCTCAATGTGGGTGGTTTCCTACTCATTGGATTCGTTTTTGAGCGGCGCCAACCGCTCTGCGCAAATGTTTATCTATTCAAAAGAGTATGAGAGAATTGCCAATTTTATCAATAACGAAGCCATCCGCGGCGTAACCATTGTTGACGGCAAAGGGTGGTACACCCGCGAAGAGACTAAAATTATCATTTCGGTGGTGCGAAAAAAGGAGACCGGCATGATTTTTAGAAAGATTAAAGAGATTGATCCTGATGCTTTTATCACCATGGGAAGCGTTATGGGAGTTTATGGGAAAGGATTTGATAAATTAAAATTATAAGTTGAAATGAAGTGGAAAAACTGCCATTTTGCAGTGGTTTTTATATTTTTTCTAACAGGAGTTTTCAGTTTTTCTTCCTGCCGGTTCAATCAGGGGAAAAGGCAAGGGGGATCAGCCGATGCAGATTCGGCAACAGTAGCTCCGCCTGTTTATAAATATGGACTGCCGATCGATTCATTTCATGTGGAAATCGGAACCATCGGTCCGAATCAGCATTTGAGCCATATTTTGGGCAGTTATGGGGTGGCAATGGGAATAATTGACCAGATTGCCCGCCAGTCAAAAGATATTTTCGATGTGCGAAAAATTCGTAAAGGTCAAAAATATGCCGTTTTTCAAACACAGGATTCCATAAACGAGACCCGTTTCTTTGTTTATGAAAATTCCGCTACCGATTTCTATGTTTTTGAGCTTTTTGATTCGCTGAAGGTTTACAGGGGTGAAAATGAGATTGTAAGAAAACTGCGGACAGGTTATGGAGAAATCAACAGTTCGCTGTGGAACACGATGAAAGACAATAATCTGGACCCGATGCTGGCGCTTAAACTTTCCGATATTTTTGCATGGACCATTGATTTTTATGCTATTCAGAAAGGCGATCAGTTTCGTGTTATTTATGATGAGCTTGTAGTGGATTCCGCTTATGTTGGAGTTGGTGAGATTTACGCCGTACAGTTTGACCATGCCGGCACTGAAAATTTTGCTTTTGGCTTTGAACAGGATGAAAGGTTCGACTATTTTGATGAAAATGGGATGAGCCTTCGCAGGGCTTTTCTGAAATCGCCTTTAGAATTTTCCCGCATCAGCTCTCATTTTTCCCACAGTCGTCTGCATCCGGTGCTTCGCATCAGAAGACCGCACCACGGGGTGGATTATGCCGCTCCGCACGGAACACCGGTTCGCAGTATCGGTGACGGTACGGTGGTTGCCCGTGCGTATCAGGCAGGCGGCGCAGGCAATTACGTGAAAATAAAACACAACTCCGTTTACACAACAACCTACATGCACCTTTCAGGATTTGGGAAAGGGGTGGCAACGGGTTCCCGCGTGAAACAAGGACAGGTAATCGGCTTTGTTGGGGCAACCGGACTGGCAACCGGACCACATCTCGATTTCAGGGTACACAAAAACGGCTCTCCGGTCGATCCGTTGAAGGTTGAAGCGCCACCCGTGGAGCCGGTGCATCAGGAAAAAATAGTTGAATATATACTGCTCAAGGATTCGCTTTTGACAGAGCTGAAAAAGATTATTCCTGCACAACCGGATGTGCTGGCAGAATTGCCGGAATAAAAAAATCCTGAATCACAGAGAATTTGCGGCTTTTAGAGATTTCTTCCGCAAAAGGCAGACAGAAAAACTTATAAATTATTTCTTTAATCTTTGCCGGATTGAATTTTTATACTACATTTGTGGTGCAATACATTCTGTATTGCTTGTGTGTTTGGGGGTTAACATTTAAAGGGTAGCTGATGAGCTGCCCTTTTTCTTTTATTCTTTTCTGATAGTCCGGTTTATGCCAGCTCCTTTTTCAGAAACTGTGCAGTGAATGAATTTTTCTTTTTGATGATTTCTTCCGGTGTACCTTCGCACAAAATCATACCGCCGTTTTTCCCGCCTTCAGGTCCAAGATCGATAATGTGGTCTGCCACCTTGATTACATCCATGTTATGCTCAATCACAATCACCGTGTTGCCTCTGTCAACCAGCTTGTTCAGCACTTCAAGCAATACGCGGATATCCTCGAAATGTAATCCGGTTGTCGGCTCATCCAGAATATAAATTGTTTTTCCGGTGTCGCGTTTTGCTAATTCGCTGGCTAATTTCACCCGTTGCGATTCGCCGCCCGACAAGGTTGTGGATGACTGTCCGAGAGTGATGTAACCCAATCCGACATCCTGAAGCGTTTTCAATTTTGAAACAATGGAAGGAATATTTTCAAAAAACTCAACACCCTGATTGATTGACATTTCCAGAACATCACTGATCGATTTTCCTTTGTAGCGAATTTCCAGCGTTTCGCGGTTGTAGCGCTTTCCGTTGCATGTGCTGCAATGCACATAAACATCGGGCAGGAAATTCATTTCAATCAGTTTCATCCCGCCACCCTTGCACTCTTCACAACGCCCGCCCGTCACGTTGAATGAAAATCGCCCCGGTTTGTAAGCCCTGATTTTTGATTCGGGAAGCTGTGCAAACAGATTGCGAATGTCAGAGAAAACGCCGGTGTAAGTTACCGGATTTGAGCGCGGTGTACGACCAATGGGCGATTGATCCACCCGAATAACCTTATCCACAAACTGAATTCCTTCAACTTTCTGGTAGGGAAGCGGATCCTGAATAGAGTTGTAGAAATGTTGACTCAGAATGGGTTGCAGTGTTTCGTTGATAAGTGTAGATTTTCCGCTACCTGAAACGCCAGTAACACAAACGAAGGTTCCCAAAGGAATTTTCAGGGTTACGCTTTTCAGGTTGTTTCCGGTGCACCCCTTGACAGTCAGAATATTGCCTGAACCTTTTCTGCGCTTTTCGGGCACTTCAATGGTTTTGCGGTTGTTAAGATAATCAGCTGTCAGCGTTCCCGATTTCAGGATTTCGTCGGGTGTTCCGGCAGCAACCACTTCGCCGCCGAGCCGCCCTGCAAATGGTCCCATGTCAATCAGCCAGTCGGCATGAAGCATGGTTTCCTTGTCGTGTTCAACTACAATTACGGAGTTTCCGCTATCGCGCAGTTGTTCCAGAGAATGAATGAGTTTCAGGTTGTCGCGGTGATGCAGCCCGATGCTGGGTTCGTCAAGAATATAAAGCACATTAACTAACTGAGAGCCAATTTGTGTTGCCAGACGAATCCGCTGCGATTCGCCGCCGGAAAGGCTTTGCGCCACCCGGTCAAGCGACAGATAGCCAAGCCCAACACCCAACATAAACCCCAGTCGGTCGCGAATCTCCTTAATCACTTCGGCACCAATGAGCTGCTGCCTTTTGCTCAGCCGCCCTTCAAGTCCGGTAAACCATTCGCCCAATTCATCCAAATCCATTTGAGCAAGCTCGGAAATGTTTTTTCCGTCAATTTTAAAATGGAGTGATTCTTTTTTTAGCCGCTGCCCGTTACATTCAGAACAAAGCGTTGTTTTCACGAACTGATTAGCCCATTTTTGCGCCCGCTTTGCGGGATTGTCTTCGCGCTGAATTTCCACATATTTGACCACTCCGTCGTAGCTCATCATATAATTCATGTTGACGCCAAGCGGAGTTTTTTTCAGCTGAACCCTTTCGTTTGTGCCAAACAACACGGCATGTAAACCCTCTTCGGGAATTTCACCCACAGGTGTTTTCAGGGTAAATCCATATTTTTCACCCAAAGCATCAATCTGCCAGAAGATCAGGGAGTTTCGGAAAGAGCCTAAAGGCGCAATACCTCCTTTATAGATGCTTTTTGTTTTATCTGGAATAATCTTGTCTATGTCAATTTCAGTGGTGCGCCC
>CAYNOQ010000005.1:53912-60019 GCA_964398855.1 uncultured Mariniphaga sp.
ATCGTCAATCCGAACGTGCAGAAACCCTTTGCGCCGAATCTGCTCAAACAGTTCCCGATAATGCCCTTTGCGCCCTTTGACGATGGGAGCAAGAATATAGACCCGTTTCCCGGAGAAATCTTTCGTGATGAGTTGTAAAATTTTCTCTTCCGTATATTTTACCATTTTTTCACCGGTATTATACGAAAAAGCTTCCGCTGCGCGCGCATAGAGAAGTCTGAGAAAATCGTAGATTTCGGTAACTGTGCCTACCGTAGAGCGCGGATTTCGGGTAGTAATTTTCTGTTCAATGGAGATTACCGGACTAAGCCCTGTGATTTTATCCACATCGGGGCGTTCAAGATTTCCCAGATAGGAGCGCGCATAGGCAGAAAAAGTTTCAATGTAGCGGCGCTGTCCTTCAGCATAAATCGTGTCGAAAGCCAGCGAAGTTTTCCCGCTGCCACTCAGCCCGGTAATAACGGTTAGCTTGTTTCGCGGTATTTCCACGTTGATATTGCGCAGATTGTGCACCCGTGCTCCGTGAACTGCAATTTTATCTTCGTAATCGTTCAGTTCTATTGTTGTCAGCTCATCGCTGTTTTTTAATTCCTGCATCTTTTGTCTCCTTCAACATTCTTTGTTTTGCTTCCTGCTTTCTGTTAATCCAGAACCGGAATTTTCACCGTGTATTCCTTTCCGCCGGCATTTGTCAGAAAATTTTCCCTCAGCCACGGGTTGAAATCTTTTAGCAGTTTATAGCTGATTCCATGCTGTGTGGCAAAATCGGCAAAATCTGCCACTTTCCCGGTAATTACAACATCCTGCGTTGGAATAACAGGATATTTCTCATCGTCTGCAATAACAAAATTGTAGGTTTCCGGGTTTTCCAGAATCAATTTTAAAGCTACAATTCTGTAGAAATAGCGGGCAGTTTCGTCATTAAAAAGCAGATCGAAATAGGAGCTGTTTTTTTGTCTGGTTATCTGACGCTGAACGCCGTTGTTTCCGGCGTTATATGCTGCCGCAACCATCGACCAGGTTTCAAATTTCCGGTAGGATTTCATCAGGTAGTCGCAGGCGGCAACGGTTGACTTTTCAATATGGTAGCGCTCGTCAATTTCGCTGTTTATGGTGAGCCCGTACTCGCGCCCTGTGCTCTGCAAAAACTGCCATAAACCAACTGCTCCCGCCGGTGATATAGCGCGCGGATTCAATCCGCTTTCGGCAACCGCCAGATATTTTAAATCATCGGGCATTCCTTTTTCCTTCAGAATAGGTTCAATCACCGAAAAGTAGCGTGGTGCCAGTTTTAACAACCTGATGGTTTGCGAATGAAAATAGGAGTTGACAAGCAGTTCGCGATCAAGTGATTCGCGCACATCAAACCGCGAGAGCGGGATTGGTTCGCCTGCAAATGTTATCGAATCGGGAATTTTTACGGCAGTAAATGATGTCTGTTTTTCACCGTTCTCCCTTTCATTTCCGGGAGTTGGCGAAGAGCCGGTAATTAACAGAATGAATATTCCTGAAACAAGAATTATAATTACAGGCAAAATAATGTTTAAACCTCTTTTCATATTCATTTTTCCAATTTTTGAGAAAAATACAAAATTACACTTTTTTAATTGTAGCCGGATATTGCAACTTATTCAATTGGCTAAAATTTATCTACAGAACTGTCAGAGTTGTAATCTGCCGGATTGTCAGCGTTGGTGTTTTTCATGCAGGATTGCAGCATCCATACTTTTTCGATATTTTATTTCTGATAATTTTTGATGTGTTTGATAACGATTGTAAAATATTATATTTTCGCGTTTATGACTATCATCAATGGAATTAAAGAAGAAACCCTGATTCAGCGGTTTATTGACGGTGACCGGACTGCCTTTGAGCTGCTGTTTCGCTACTATTATGCCGGTTTGGTAATCTTTGCCTCCCGTATTATTCTTGATTCCGATGAAGCTGAAGAGATTGTACAGGATTTTTTTGTCAGGATGTGGACACGAAGGAGGGAGATTAAAAACTCGGCAAGTCTGAAAAATTACCTTTTTACCTGTATAAAAAATCGCTCTTTAAATCACCTGAAAAAAGAAAAATCTCTACCTGCATCTTTTGACTATCTCTTTCTTCAATGGGTTGCCTTTTCTTTCCAAATGGTTATTTTTGAACAAATTTTGAAAAATTAGTTAAATGCAAAATATACATATTGGTTTTCTTGGTGCCGGCGGAATCGCCCGTGCTCATGCTTACGCACTTCAGTCGTTAAAGTTTTATTATAGCAAAGTTCCCCATATTTTCTTTGAATCGGTAGCTTCTGCAAGAAGTGAGAGCAGGGAAAGCTTTGCCGCCAAATTTGGTTTTGCTTCGGCTCAGTCGGTTGATGAGTTTTCAAAAAATGAAAAAATAGAAGCCGTTTTTATTTTGGGACCGAATAATGTGCATTTTGAGCATCTGAAGTTAGTAATGAAAATGCCCAATGTAAAACTCATATATCTTGAAAAGCCGGTTTGCGCATCTGTTTCAGAAGAAGAAGAGATGAAAAAGCTGATGGACAACATTGACAAGGATGTGAAAATTCAGGTTGGGTTTCAATATCTGCAAACCTCTTCGGTTCGTGAAGCTTTGCAGTTTTGGAAAAGCGGTAAATTAGGAAAACCGATACATTTTGATTTGAAATATTATCATGGCGATTATTTGCAGTCCGGATACCGCGAAAAGCGCGTAACGCGTCTGACGCCTGCTCCCGATGGTGGTGCAATGGCAGATTTGGGTTCTCACGGCATCAGCCTGCTGATGGCTTTTTTGGGTGAAAATCTGCAAATTACAGGAGCATTACAATCCGGGGATTTTCCGGATGTGCCGGCAGGCTCCGACCTTTTTAGTTCGCTTTCTCTTTTTGACCCGGACACAGGAGCTGTCGGAAATCTTTCTGCCAGCAGAGTAACTTCAGGCTCCGGTGATTTGGTATATATGGAGCTATTTGCAGAAAACGGCGCATTGCGCTATTCATCAAAAAACTCGGAGTTTTACGAGTATTACATAGAAGGCTCTGACAGCTGGGTGAAAAAAATAGTTGGCAGCAACTATAAGCCGATAAGTAGTTTTCCTTCAGGGCATGTGCCTCCGGGGTGGCTACGTTCGTTGGTGCACGCACATTATATTTTCCTCACCGGAGACGATGAACAGGCATTTGTCCCCGATTTGAAACACGGACTCGCAGTTCAGCGTATTGTTCGGGAAACCGCCGAACATCTTTCGGTATTTCGTAAAAATTTCCACAATGGCTCAGCGAAATAGTGGGTTGCTGCTGCATATCTCCTCACTTCCGGGAGATGAAGGAATCGGAACAATGGGAAAGGAGGCATTTCGTTTTATTGATTTTCTTGTAGAAACAGGACAAACGTTCTGGCAAATTTTACCGATAGGTCCAACCGGTTTTGGAAATTCACCCTATATGTGTTATTCTGCTTTTGCCGGAAATCCACTGTTTATTGATTTGAGGCTTCTTGCCGATGACAATCTTCTGCCAGAAAATGATTTTCGAAATTTGCTGAAACTTCCAAAACGTCACGTTGATTTCCGGAAAGTAATGACTCAGAAAAATTTGATGTTGAGAAAAGCTTTTGAGAACTTCCGCTCAGTTGTTTCGGAGAAAATACAGCATGAATACGCACATTTCCTGAAAGAGCATATCTGGTGGTTAGAAGACTTTGCTCTTTTTATGGCATTAAAACAACATTTTGACGATAAACCCTGGAGTGAATGGGAACACGATCTGAAATTCAGAAAAAAGAGCATTTTGCGCAAATATTCCGATTTATTGTCGGCTGAAATCGAATTTCAAAAATTTACTCAGTTTGCTTTTTTCAGACAATGGGTTGGTTTGAAGAAATATGCCAACAAAAAGGGAATCAGGATTTTTGGCGATATGCCGTTATATGTTTCCGGCGACAGCGTTGATGTTTGGACCAATACTTCTATTTTTAATCTTGATGAAAATCTTAAACCAATAGAAGTAGGTGGTGTGCCTCCCGATTATTTCAGTGAAACCGGTCAGTTATGGGGAAATCCTGTTTTTGACTGGGATATACTTGAGCAGCGGGAATTTGACTGGTGGCTGGCTCGACTGCATTTTAATATCAATCTGTTTGATATTGTGCGAATTGATCATTTTCGGGGATTGGAGTCATTTTGGTCGGTGCCTGCCGGAGAAAAAACGGCAATCAACGGTATCTGGCGACCGGCAAAAGGATTTCAGCTGCTGGAGAAGTTTAAAAGTCAGCTTGAACATCTTCCGCTGATTGCTGAAGATTTGGGTGTAATTACACCGGAAGTTGAACGGCTTCGCGATAAATTCCAGTTGCCGGGCATGAAAGTTTTACAGTTTGCATTTGGCAGCAATTCTCAAAATGAGCATTTGCCTCACAATTATTTGCCGCAGTTTATCGCCTACACCGGAACCCATGACAATGACACTTTTTTAGGATGGTTTCGTTCTCTGAAAGGCAGTGAGCGAAACATGGTCTCCCGCTATTTAGGGAGCCGGGCAAAAAAAGCACTCAGAAAAGGGATCGAGCAGGTATGGGCATCTTCTGCCGGAAGTGCGATTATGCCTGTTCAGGATTTGCTGGGACTTGGGAATCAGGCTCGTCTGAATATCCCCGGTGTTGCAGGCGGCAACTGGGAGTGGCGATTTGGCTGGAATCAAATGAAAAAAAAGCATATTAGATTTCTGAAAGAAATCACCCAAAAATACAACCGGCAAAAATCAGCAATAAAGTAAAACTGCTTTTGTAAATTCTTCCGGTTTTTCTGCATGAAGCCAGTGCCCGGCACCGGGGATATCCACAATATTGGCATCGGGATAAATCTCTTTGATTAAAGGAATCGTTTCATTCGTAATGTAGTTGGACTCTAATCCGCGAATAAAAATAACCGGATAAACGGTTATGGGAATTCTTGACGCAAACCAGCGACGGTTTACACCGGCAACAATATTTTCTAAATATTCATTCAGAACTTCCACATTTACGCGCCACTTATATTTTTTTGTGCTTTTATCGAAAGTAACGCTTTTGAGCAGAAAATGGCTGATACGTTCATCATTTATATGCTCGGTCAGAAAGTTATCCACATCGCTGCGCTCCTTTATTTGATCAAAGTCCAGCTCCTGCATGGCTGACAGGATATTCCGGTGCAAATGAAACTGACTGTTCTCTGCCACTTGCGTATAGTCAATTGGAGCGATGTCGGCAATCACCAGTTTTTCGATTTTCTCCGGAAAATCGGCAGCAAACCACATGGCGACTTTTCCGCCCATGCTGTGTCCCAGCAGGGTTGCTTTTTCTATTCCGTGAAGTTCAAAAAATTCGACAATGTCGCTTTTCATGGTGTTATAGGTGTGTTCTGCCGCAAAAGGTGAGCGTCCGTGATTTCGCAGGTCAACCATGTAAACGGTATGATCTTCCGCCAGCCGTTTGCCTATGCTTCGCCAGTTGTCTGACGAACCGTAAAGTCCGTGAAGAATCACAACTACCGGACCTTCTCCTTCTTTTCTGAAATAAAGTTTCATAGCTATTTTAAACAATCAAGATATTTCTGAATAGTTGCTTCCAATCCTAAATAGAGCGCTTCCGAAATGAGCGCATGACCGATTGAAACCTCTTTCAATTCGGGAATATTCGTGCGCAGATAGCGAAGATTTTCTAAACTCAGGTCATGCCCGGCATTCAATTCTAATCCGATTTCGGCAGCAAATTTTGCAGCCTCAATAAACGGAGCAATTGCTTCCTCCCGGTTTTTCGGATAGTGCGTCGCATAGGGTTCTGTGTATAATTCGATTCGGTCTGTGCCTGTTTCCGCAGCTCCTTCAATCGCTTTCAGGTCGGGGTCAACAAACAGAGACGTACGGATTCCGTTCTCTTTCAGTCTGGCTACCACCTCTTTCAACAAGGATAAATTTTTACGGGTATCCCAACCGTGGTCGCTGGTAAGTTGATTTTCCGTGTCGGGAACCAGAGTAACCTGATCGGCTTTCACTTCAATCACCATTTTCAGGAAATCTTCGCTCGGATAACCTTCAATGTTAAATTCAGTAGTTATCAGAGGTTTTAGCGCATAAACAT
>CAYNOQ010000006.1:0-54606 GCA_964398855.1 uncultured Mariniphaga sp.
TTTTTGCCATGTCGAAAGTTTCATTCACCATGTTTGGAAAAACCTCCACATCACCAAAAAAAATCAACCGAATAAGCCCGATTACAAAAGCGATCAAAAAAAAGAAAACCCAGATATAGTTTAGCGCCATGAATGTTTTTTTTAATATGGCAGCAAGTTAAAAAAAAGAGAGAGATTATCTCCCCCTCAGCAGTTACAAAATCAATCGTTTTGTTTCCATACTTTCTTTATCTGTTCCATTTGACAGATTTTACATCTATAGAAATTGAAAAAGTGTGTTTATTTATCCTCATAGCTCATAAACTATTAAAATAGGCATTTAACTCTTCTTCGGATTTAAAAACTTTGCCCTTTCCGTCTTTAGCTTCCTGTAAGGCAAAATCAATTTTTTCAAAAAATTCTTCTTTGCTCAGCAAGGTATCATCATTTTTACCGGAATAATTTTATACGCTCTGTCTTTATCACGTTGAATATAGATTTCCACACCTTCATCTACTTTATCCAGGTAATTCTTTTGTTTGTCTCTAAACTCTTTGCTGCTAATAACCAACACAATATCATTTTTTTGCTGAATAATAACACGAAAATACAAAGATTTTGTTTCAATCAAAAGCGCACATTTTAATGTGCCGGCAGCTCAACAAAAAAAGTTGTTCCGGTATTTTCCTTGCTGGTGAGATAAATTCTGCCTTTCATAATTTTCATAAATTCCCTGACCAATACTAACCCAAGTCCGGCGCTCGGTTCATCTTCCGTTCCCTGAGTACCTCTTGTATCCAATGTAAAAAGTTTTTCCTGCTGCTCCGCATCCATCCCGATTCCATTGTCCTGAATCATAAAAAGTACAGAATTATTGTCAGGTCGTTCGGCACTAATTTTTATAAAACCGTTGCCCGGCGTGAATTTGATGGCGTTAGAAATCAGATTGCGAATAACCGAACTAAGCATGGAAGAATCGGCAAAAACAGTAATATCATCAACCACATTGAGTTCAACATGAATATTCTTTTTTTGCAGATTTGTCTGAAAGTAATTCAGATTTTTCTCCATGATATTTTTCAAAACCGCAATTTTCGGTTTATAGACAATCTGTCCCCGCTGAATGCGGGACCATTCCAGCAAATTTTCAAGCAATTCGGCAACCGCAGCAGCCGACTGGTGCATTGACTTTGCCAGCTGCACTAACTCCTCTTTTTCCACACTGAACGATTTATCGGCAAGCAGCTCGGTCAGCAATAAAAACGAGTTGAACGGACTTCTCATATCGTGAGCAATCACTGAAAAGAGCTTATCTTTTTCCTGGTTCAGAAATGTCAGGTCCTTTTCGCTTTTGCGCAGTTTGTTTTCCAGGTCTTTGTTAGCGGTTATGTCGCGGGAAACCCCGACCAAACCGTTAATTACTCCATTTTCATCAAAAAGTGGAACTTTTGTTGTGGACAACCAGCGCCAGCCATTGTTAGTGAGAACATGTTCTTCTTTGCTGACCACCGGTATTCCGCTTTTCATCATCTCCTGCTCCTCCTCAAATGTTTTTCGGGCATAAGAAACATCGAAAAACTCAAGGTCTCTCTTCCCGACTGCATCCGCCTGGTTGTCAAGCCCCAGCATTTGTGCCTGAGCTTTATTGATTCTCAAAAAACGACTGTGTATATCTTTAAAATAGATAGTGTCCGGAATATTATCCATCAAAGCCTGCAAAAGCTCTTTTTCCTTGAGAAGCGAATGCTGAATATTTCGCTGCTCCGTAATGTCTTCAATATATCCTTCGAGATAAACAGTATTGTTATTTTTATCCCTTACGGCATGACCACGCTCCAAAACCCATCTGACCTCACCATCTTTGTTTCTAATACAATATCTCTCCTGAAATATGGTGTTATTTTCTATCGCCTCCTGCCATTTTTTCCATACAAAATCACGATAATCCGTATGAATAATTTCATTATAGGTAATTGTTCTATTGACAAACAGCTCCGGCTCATAGCCTGTTATTTTTGCACTTCCCTCGCTGATAAAAAGCATGGTATAGTCTCTGTCAGCTTTACTCCGATAGACAATACCGGGGAGATACCCAAGCATTGAATCAACATGACTTTCATCGTAAAAAACTCTCTTTTCAACCGGTTTACGTTGCGAAATATCCTGATAAACCGTAAAAAGATTTTTTTGGCTGTCCGGGAAAACAACCCACCTGCCTAAGAGCGCTACATTTATCAACTCCCCATCAGCCCGCAGACGCTGCGTTTTATGAAACATATCATGCCCGTCTGCCACACTTGGAGTCAGCTTCTGTCCAAAATCCTTCATGGGCTCAGGCACAATCAACTCGCTAACTTTCCTGTCTTTCAGTTGTGCTTTAGTGTATCCAAACAACTCTTCAAATGTGCTGTTACAGTCAAGAAAAGTGTCATGCCTGTCGGAAATAACAACACCAAAAGGTATGGAATGAAACAGATGCCGGAAATATTCGCTGCTGCTATTTTGCGGTGAAGATTTTTGAATCAGCCAGATTAACCGGTTTGAAAGGTTGGTTTGGTCAAAAAAAACACCAACTTTCACTGAAATATGAAGCTTGTTTAAAAGCCATGCCGAATCAATTTTCTGCGATTGCTCTTTGCCCGACAACAAAGGAGAAATTATTTTACTATGTGCACTTTCGTTTAATTCAAGCAGTTCGCCAATTGAAGCTGCCTCCAAAGTAAAGCCCGAAAAATCAATCAGATTTAAAAACAGATTATTCCATTCAAGCAATTCTCCTTTTTCATTGGTTATCACTGCCGCTTCGGGCAGTGCCGGGAGTATTAATCTATTTATGAATGATTTTGTGTTTTTATCTGTCATAACTAACAGCTTGTAGGTTTATTCAAGGATTACAACATTTAAAAAGCAAATATTAAAATTGATTATACAAAGTTATTAAATTATAATAAAAAGACAATTTACATCTGTTTTATTTCTTCACGGGAGTTGCAAATTTCCTTTTTTCAACTACAAATATTACAGGATTATTTCAAACTAATACTCATAAAGCCTCACATTTTGTCTTATCCTCTGCCGAAGGGTTCGAAATTAAATCTCTTCATAATCTGTTCAATATTGTTATGGCTGAGCGGCTGTGGCACATAGAGATCACAGCCTGCTTCAGCAGCCCGGCTTTCATCGCTGCTCATGGCAAATGCAGTTTGTGCAACAACAGGCAGTTCCGGTCTGATTTTTTTAATCTCACTTGTCGATTCAAAACCATTCATAACCGGCATTTTTAAATCCATGAGCACCAGGTTGATTTCCGGGTTTGACTTCACCATTTTCAGTGCTTCTAATCCGTTTGTGGCATGCAGAACTGTTGCTTTATAGGATTTGTGCAACAACATGGCAAGCATCTGAAAATTGGAAACTTCATCTTCTGCAATCAAAATCACCGGTTCTTTTTTTGATGACCGGAGAGGTGCTTTCTCCAACTTCTGCTCCGTTTCTTCAGTGGATTTTTTCGAGAAAAAGAGCCTGACTGTAGTACCTTTCTGCTTCTGAGATTCCACATCAACTGTTCCCCCCATGATGCCAGTGAGACCCTTCACAATGGAAAGCCCCAGTCCGCTGCCTTCAAAACGGCGGGCAAAGCTGTCATCTTCCTGCCGGAAATGTTCAAAAACCGCTTTCAGCTTCTCTTTGCTGATACCGATTCCGGTATCTCTCACAAAAAATATTATCTGATCGCCTGATACTTCGGCGCCAAGCGTGATGCTTCCGCTGTGCGTGAATTTCAACGCATTTTGCAACAGATGCCCCAAAGATTTTGCAATAAGTTCAGGATCAATTTCTATATAGAGATTTCTTGTATCTTCAGTCAGTTCAATGTTGAAAGTTAAGTTTTTATCCAGGCACTTTTGCCAATATGAAATTTTGAATTTCTCAACAATATCCCCCACTTTTAATATCTTACTCCTCGCTTCAATGGTATTGGAAGTAATTTGAGAAATATCCATGTAATCCGTAATTGTCTGGATCAGCCTTTCGGTACTCAGATTGATAATTTCCATCAGTTCTGAAATTTCCTGTCGCCCGAGCATTTTATCATTCAGCAATGACGTTGCACCGATGATGCCATTCAACGGAGTGCGCAATTCGTGTGAAATGTTGTTCAGAAAGCTTGTTTTCAGTCTGTCGCCGGATTCGGCTTTTGCACGCGCTTCTTCAAGCGCCTGGCGCACTTTGATTTTTTCGGTAACATCACGGCAAATATAGACCGCATAAACCTGTTCGTTATACGAAATGCCCTTCCCGCTAATTTCTACGTCGTAGATTGTTCCGTCCTTCCTCCGGTGCCTGCTCTCAAAAAAACTGCTATATTCGGGAGTGATATGAAATTTCAATCTGATTGCTTTCTCATCAAACTGAGCATCAAAATCCCAGGAGTGCATTTTCAGCAACTCCGCTTTGCGGTAGCCCAACATTTCGGCAAACCTGCTGTTAAAATCAAAAACTTTGTGATCCTTATCCAAAATTAAAATCCCGTCGTTTGAAGTCTGAAAAAGCAGGTTTCGCATTTCCAGCGCCTGCATCAACTCCCTGTCTTTATATTTTTTGTCCGTTACATCGTTGAAAATTGTTGCAAACTGCCCTTTTGACGGAGAATAGGCTGTTATGGAATAATAGCGCCGGAGCGAAGTACTGTATTGCTCAAAGCTTATCGGTTTTCCCGTAAGCGCTACTTTACCGTATCTTTTTATCCACGATTTTTCTAAATCGGGAAGTACTTCAAGTACAGTTTTACCGACACATTCTTCTTTTTTTAATCCGGTCAGTTTTTCAAAACTTTTATTCATTTCAATAAAGCGATAATTCACCGGAGTTCCTTTTTCATCTAAAATAATCTCGTGAAGCGCTATGCCCTGATCCATTTCCGAAATAAGCTTGCGATATCTCAGTTCGCTTGCTTCCAAAGCATGTTGTGCGGCAATCCGTTCCGAAATATCGCTGATAAATCCCATAATGTTACCGTCAGGCAAAGCCACTCCCTTAACCGAAACCCAGGTGTTTTTCCCGTCCTTTTTCTGAATCTCAGTTTCAATGTAAGCTTCGCCATTGCTCTGAACCGCAGCAAAATGTTTTTTCCCCACCTCCCGGAATTTGGCAGTTACAATATCTTTGAGATGAAGCTTTTGAATTTCTTCCGGGGTGTATCCCATTTTCTCAAAAACAAGTTTGTTCGCATCAATACAATATCCTTCACGGTTAAAAATGATAATTCCTTCGGGGGCGCTATCCAGATAGGCACGATATTTTGCGTTGGATTCTGCAACAGTTTGTCCGCTTTTTTGCATTTTGCGGTGCAGTTCAGCTTTTTCCAGCGCTGCCGAAACAGCAAACGGCAAACGATAAATCTGATCTTTTGTAACATAATCATCAGCACCGGCGCCCAAGCTCTCTGCAATCGCCGCTCCTTCTACCTGCTCCGTGAAAATGATAAACGGCAAAAAAGTATCTGTTTCCCTGATAAAACGCAAAATATTCAAGCCTGAAAAACCGGAAACAGCATGCTCCGAAATGATCACATCCGGCTGAAAATCTACACATGCTTTCAATGACACAGACTCCTCCTCAACAAGAATAGGGTTTAAATCGAAATGGGCACTCAACTGCCTGCAACCCAAACCATATAAGGTATTACTGTGTCCTGCAAATAAAATACTAATTCGCCTTTTCATGGGAACAGAAAATTTCATTAAAATAATTGCAGCTAATTTAAGCATGAAATTATAAAACATGCCATTTCTAGTAAAAATTCATTGCCTTTTATTCTATAAGTATTGATTTTCAAACACTGAATATTGCAAGAATAAAATTTTACACGCTGACACGACTTTGCAAATCGTGCCTTGGTTTGCAAAAGCAAAAAACAATGTATAGAGGATGAAATTAAAAAACTTGTGCCGCTTCAGCGGAACTTGTGCCAATGGGAGAAATAGCAAGAGCAATCAAATACTGAATTTTGATTAAAAAACACTACAAATAATTACGTTGGCATATCCTTCTGAAATTTCCTTAATTTTACGGAAAAATAGAAATGCTGAATATTTATAAATCGTATCATAAAATGAAGATAAAATTTTCTGCTGTTTTAATTTTAGTGCTTTCAGCTTATTATGCTGTTGCTCAGGAATCTTACCGGCCCGGACTCTTTTTCAGGGAAGACTGGAAAGAGAGTCCCGCTGAAATTCCGTTAAATCAAAATCATGTGGACAATCCCGAACTGTTGGTTCAGCTCTATGGCGCGGGAAAGGACAGTCTCAAAAAAAGCAATCACGAGCAGCCGGTGGATGATCCGTTTTATGTGTGGTCAGGGCTGTGTTTGGAAAACTGGCTGGTTTCGCTAAAGCACAAAGAACACAATGTGGACTTAACCGGATTTGCAAAAATCAGATGGCGAACCAAACAGGCAGGTTACAGGGAGCTTCGCATTGCGCTTAAACTGGCAGACGGTACCTGGTTAGTGAGTGATCAGTCGGACGGACCATCAAAAGACTGGCGCATAAAGGAGTTCAATATTCAGGATATTCGCTGGCGCCGGCTTGATATCAAACGGATTGCTGAAGTTGGTGCGGTAAACAATCCCGACCTTTCCAATGTGGAGGAGATCGGTTTTACCGACCTTATGCCGGGCGGTCAATCGGCGTCATGCTCCCGGCTCGACTGGATTGAAGTAGATGGAAAACCTGTAAAAAGATAGAAAATGAGCGACGATAAAAAAATCATCTTTTCGATGTATAAGGTGAGTAAAACCTACCCGCCAAACAAAACAATCATCAAGGATATTTCTCTTTCCTTTTTTTTAGGCGCCAAAATTGGCATCATCGGATTGAACGGCTCCGGAAAATCCACTTTGCTGCGCATTATTGCAGGTGCAGACAAAAATTTTAATGGCGAACTGGTTTTTGCACCGGGCTATTCCGTTGGATTATTAGAGCAGGAACCTCATCTGGATGAATCGAAAACCGTTATCGAAGTAGTGAAGGAAGGAGTTCAGGAAGTGGTTGATGTTTTGAACAGATATGAAGAGATTAACCTGCAATTCGGACTTCCGGAAGTGTATGAAAATCCGGATGAGATGGAAAAACTTATGAACGAACAGGCAAAGCTTCAGGAAAAGATTGACCAGTTGGATGCCTGGAATCTGGACAGCCGGTTAGAGCGTGCCATGGATGCCCTTCAATGTCCGCCCGATAATCAGCCGGTGAGTGAGCTTTCGGGTGGCGAACGCCGCCGCGTTGCATTGTGCCGCCTGCTGCTACAGGAGCCGGATGTGCTGCTGTTGGATGAGCCTACCAACCATCTGGATGCAGAAAGCATTCTTTGGCTCGAAATGCACCTGCATCAGTACAAGGGAACCGTAATCTGCATCACCCACGACCGCTATTTTCTGGATAATGTGGCTGGGTGGATACTTGAACTTGACCGCGGTGAAGGAATTCCCTGGAAGGGCAACTACAGCTCGTGGTTAGAGCAAAAGGCAAAACGACTGGAAATTGAAGAGAAGGGCAGCCTGAAACGTCGCCGCACATTAGAGCGCGAATTAGAATGGATACGCATGGCGCCCAAGGCACGGCAGGCAAAATCAAAAGCACGTCTCCACGCCTACGACCGGATGGTAAATGAAGATGTTAAGCAAAAAGAAGAAAAATTAGAGATTTTCATTCCGAACGGACCGCGATTGGGCGACAAAGTGATTGAAATGGAACAAGTTTCCAAAAAATTTGGCGAACGCCTGCTGTTTGAAAATTTAAGTTTCAACCTTCCCCGTTCCGGAATTATCGGAGTAATCGGTCCGAACGGAGCAGGAAAAACAACACTGTTCCGGTTAATTCTGAATCAGTTTGAACCCGACAGCGGAACGATAGAAATCGGTGACACCGTGAAAATCAGCTATGTGGATCAGACCCACAAAGCCATCGACCCTGAAAAAACGGTTTTTCAGGTTATTTCCGGCGGAACGGAAACCATTTTATTGGGAAACCGGCAGGTGAACGCACGCGCTTATGTTGCCCGGTTCAACTTTTCAGGAGCCGATCAGGAGAAAAAATGCGGCGTGCTTTCCGGTGGCGAGCGAAACCGGCTTCATCTGGCATTGGCGCTGAAATCAGAAGGAAATCTCCTGCTGCTTGACGAACCCACAAACGATATTGACATAAACACCCTGCGGGCATTGGAAGAAGGGCTTGAGAGTTTCGCAGGCTGCGCCGTGGTCATCTCCCACGACCGCTGGTTTCTCGACCGGATTGCCACGCATATTCTCGCTTTTGAAGAGAATCTTCAACCCTATTTCTTTGAAGGTTCCTTTACCGAATACGAAGAAAATCGGAAAAAACGATTGGGAGATGCTGCACCAAAAAGGGTCAGATACAGGAAGTTGTGAGAGTGGTTCAGGGTTCCGGGTTCCGGGTTTAAAGTTCCGAGTTTAAAGTTCCGGGTTTAAAGTTCCGGGTTTAAAGTTCCGGGTTCAGAGTTCCGGGTTTAAAGTTTAGTAAAAACATTAAAGGGTTGCCGGTTGGCAACCCTTTAATAATAATTCCGAATTGAAAGGAATATAAAGTAGGTTATTCATTAACGACCAGGTCTTCTTCCCTGCGGGTAATCTTACTGCCTACCAGTGCATAGAACAACAGATAAGCTAATCCGATAAATATTACCCAGTAGCTCGCCAGATAACCGACTGCGTCAGCAACAAATCCCTGAACTGCAGGTAAAATACCGCCACCGCAAACCAATACCATGAAAATACCGGAAGCTGCTGCTAAATATTTACCCAATCCTTCTACCGCAAGATTGTAGATTCCGCCCCACATAATGGATGTGCAAAGCCCTACCAATACGATAAACATGGCATTAATCGGCACCTGAGCCAGACCAAATGACAATGCTCCGGTGCCTGAGCGCTGCAGAACCGGCAGTGCAATTTCAGTGGAAGCCGGCATAACAATCGCAAAAAAGATGAGAATCAAACCAACTGCTGATGCTACGGAGAGCATGGTTTTACTGGACACTTTGCCGGCAATGGAAACACCTGCCAGACGTCCGACCAACATCAGGAACCAGTAGGTTCCGGCAACAAAGCCTGCGGTCGTTTTTCCGACAGCTGTGTCAGACAGCCAGTAAATCATTACGCCGGGAGTTCCGACTTCAACACCCACATAAACGAAAATTGCAATGGCACCCAGAACAAAGTGCCTGAATTTCAAAGCACCCGACATCAGATTTCTCAAAGGTTCTTTAGGCTGATCTGCGTGTGGCTCAGGAATGCTGACAACGAGCATCACAAAGAAAACAATTGCAAACACAGCCATGGCAATGTACATTACCGGGAACACATCCTTGATGTTTGCCTTTGCAGTTTCACCAATTAAAACTCCAACAAACGCAGGCGTGAAAGTTGCCATCACCGAGTTGAAAGAACCACCAACCTGAATAAGCTGGTTTCCTTTATTCCCGCCGCCTCCCAAAGTGTTCAGCATAGGATTAACAACAGTGTTGAGCAGTGTCATTGAAAAACCGGCAACAAAAGCACCCAGCAGATATATTGCAAATGCGGAATTTTGGGATGCATGACCCGAAAGATACTGAATACCAACCCCAATGAATCCCACTGCAATTGCAACTAAAGCCGTCTTTTTATAGCCAATTTTCTGCAATAAAATCCCGCCGGGAATTCCCATCACCGCATAGGCAATAAAATTTGCCATATTACCCATCAATCCCTGAAAATTGGAAGCGCCGAACTGCTCTTTCAAAACCTGACCCATCGGTGCAGCCAGATTGGTTACAAATGCAATCATACCAAAAAGCACAATCATCATAATGATTGGCACTACATAACTCTTGCTTTTATTCATAATAAAAAACTTTAATGATTTAAGTAATTTTTAAAATAGTTTATAATTATCTAAAATTTCTTCGAAAAATCTGATGGCGGTAAAAGTATAAATTAAAGCTTTAAAAACGATTACTTCCTGCTCTTTTTATAAATCTAACTTCACAGCGCCCTTATTTCTGATGAACAGCTTATGGCAACTTCCCTCACCGTAAACATGTTCCAGCGTGTTCACATAATTGTCCAGCTCAGACTGCGGAACAAAAGCCTGAATGGTGCCGCCAAAACCGCCACCATGAACGCGCCATGCTCCCTTTCCTTTCAGTACCATTTCACTCAGAGCTAATGCAAGTGAAACAACCTGCTCGCTCTTGTGCACAACGTCATAAATGTTCTGATTATACATGAATGAGCTGTATCCCGACTCAACAACCATTTTCAGAAAAGCCTGAAAATCATTATTCTCCAATGCAGCAACCTGATCAACAACGCGCTGATTATCACCCTGAAAATGGTAGGCACGCAAAATGGCACGGTCTCCTGTTTTTTCACGGATTTTGGGAATACTCTCCACGATTTGCTCAAGCGTAACTTCCCGCAAAACCGATGCGCCAAGCTCAGCAGCTACAGATTTCATTTCGGTGGGCAAAGAAGCATATTCAGCCTGAGAAGCCGCATCATCATGCCCGCCTCCAACATCAGTGATTACCAATGAATAGCCGGTTGAAACAAAATCAAAATCAACTTCTTTAACAACCGGATTGGCAGGGTCTTTAAAATCTATGGTTATCAGTCCGCCAACCGCACAGGCTGTCTGATCCATCAATCCGCACGGCTTTCCAAAGTAATTATTTTCAGCCCACTGCCCGATGATTGCATTCTCCACCGCCGGCATTTTCCCATCGTTGAAAAGCTCGTTTAAAATGGCACCGATCAGCACTTCAAATGAAGCTGATGAACTAAGCCCGGAGCCTTTGGGAACGCGCCCGTCTATGCAAGCGTCAAAACCGCCGGTTTTATAGCCGTTTTCCTGCATTTTTGCACAAATTCCCATCACAAGTGAAGATGAAGTGTAAAAGTTGGATTCATCAATGGCTAAACGGGAAATATCCACCTGAAACTCAGGATAGCCTTCTGATTTTATACGAATTATGTTGGTTCCGTTAGGCGAAGCCACAGCAATATTGTCAAGATTCACGGCTCCGGCAAGCACCCGCCCGTGATTGTGATCGGTGTGATTTCCGCCGATTTCTGTTCGTCCCGGCGAGCTGAAAAGCGTTGCTTCACCGGCACCAAATGTTTGCCGAAAATTTTCAAGCAAACGAAAATATCTTCCTGCCTGCTCCTTCAAAATCTTCTCATCGGTTCCGTATAACTCTTTAAATAACGGATTATTTCCGCCATTAATTTTCTGAATCAGATTTTCAATTTTTGTCATAACCATTGATTTATAAAATATTAGATATAATTTTCTTAAAAACGGATTGAAATTACAATATGTTGTTTCACAAAAGGGATGCAGGCACAAGTTAGCAGAACTGCAAATATAAGCGGAAAAATGACCGCTCCAAAAAAATATTTTAGCTCTTTGAGAGGATTCCGGGTTCAGAGTTCAGAGTTCAGAGTTCAGAGTTCCAAGTTTCGGGTTTCGGGTTTTTCACTTTCTGGTCTGATTTATTTTCGAATTGGTTTTATTACAACATTTTGTCTTCAATATCAATCCATTTTGTTTTATTTTGCACTTTTAGCAAAAATTGCTGATTACCGGCAAAATGAACATAAAATAAGAAAGTAGTTTTTCAATTTTAGATATATGGAAATTCAAAGAACAACATTCGGGGAATTGCCCGATGGCAGGGAAGCAGAACTTTTCACTATTTCAAACAAAAACGGAATTGTGATTAAAATTACCAACTACGGAGCAATTGTCACCAGCATTGAAATGCCAGAAAAGCAAGGCGCTACCGATAATATTGTCTGTGGCTTTGAAAAACTTGAAGATTACCTGAGCGAAGCATATCTTTCTGATTATCCATACTTTGGAGCAATTATCGGGCGATTTGGAAACCGCATTGCCAAAGGTCATTTGGAAATTGAAGGAAACACCTACAAAATGGCAATCAACAACGGGCCCAACCACTTGCACGGCGGACTTACAGGATTTGACAAAAAGCTCTGGAAAGCCGAAATTTTCGAGGAAGATGAAAAGGCTGGGGTTGAACTTTCTTATCTAAGTCCCCATTTAGAAGAAAATTATCCGGGAAACCTACATGTGATTTGCCGCTATTCGCTAAATGAAGCGAACGAATTTGAACTGAAATATTCTGCCAAAACCGATCGGACAACTGTAATCAACCTGACTAACCACACCTATTTTAATCTCACCGGCGGGAAAGAGAATATTCTGAATCACGAGCTAAAGCTTTCTGCCACAAAAATGACAGAGATGATTGAGCAGATTCCGACCGGTAAAATTGTCGGAACAGAAGGAACTCCTTTCGATTTCAGCAACTTTAAAACTTTTGCCGAAGATTTAGCCCAGTTGCCGACCGGATATGACGATAATTTTGTTTTGGATTATAAACTCGGCGAGCTGATTTATGCAGGAACTTTACGGGAAAAAATCAGCGGCAGGCAGGTAGATGTTTTCACCACGCAACCGGGAATGCAGCTCTACACCGGATACTGGAATCCGGAACTGACCATTGACAGAGAGAAAAAATTCGGCAGCTATTCGGGCGTAGCTCTTGAAACACAGCATTTCCCCGATTCGGTAAATCATGCTCATTTCCCTTCAACTTTTCTGAAACCGGGAGAAAAATACAGCGAGACAACTGTCTATAAATTCTCTATAATCAGCTAAGTAGCTGACAGAATGATTTTTTTAGAGAGTTTGCTATTCGCAAACAATGGGTTAATTTTTTATTTTTGAAAATTTTAAAACAACAAAGAATAAAATGAAGACGATAATTGAACTTTTTGAAACAGCGGCAACTAATTTTCCCGACAATGTTTACCTGTGGGAGAAAAAAGACGGACAGTACAAGGGAACTACCTACAAAGAGACCAGAGAATTAGTTTTAAAGCTTGCAGCAGGATTAGCATCAATCGGAATGCGCAAGGGCGACCGGTGCGGATTGATTTCGGATGGCAGAAATGACTGGATAATCAGCGAATTGGGCATTTTATACACGGGCGGAATAAACGTTCCGCTTTCGGTTCGGCTTGAAGAAAGTGATCTGATTTTCAGATTGGAACACAGTGGCAGCAAATATGTCATCGTATCCGGTATGTATGCTTCCAAAATTGAAGCAATCCGGGACAAACTGCCCAAACTGAAGAAAGTTATCTATTTAGACGGAACTGAAAATCCGGGAGAAGGCGACATAAACTACCGCAACCTTTTCAAAATGGGCGAAGAGTATCTGAAAACCAAAGAAATTGAACTCGAAGCCATCTGGAGAAATATTCTGCCCGACGATGTGGCTAACATCAGCTACACATCCGGCACAACCGCTGATCCCAAGGGAATTATGCTCTCACACCTGAATTATGTGGCTAATGTGATTCAGTCAAATTCTCTGATGGAACTGTTCCCGGAATGGCGCACGCTTGCCATTTTGCCGTGGGATCACGCATTTGCACACACCTGTTGTCTCTATGTGTTCATGTATAAAGGGGCGAGCATTGCATCCGTGGAAGTGGGCAGATCACCGTTAGACACATTGAAAAATATTCCCACAAACATCAAGGATATCAAGCCGACAATTATGATGAGTGTCCCGGCATTTTCAAAGAAATTCAGGCAAAATATTGAAGGACAAATCCGGAAAAAGGGAGAAACGCTTTATAAGGTTTTTCAGTTTGCGCTGAAGGTGGGCTATGCACACAACGGAATCGGGCACAACCGGGGGAAAGGATGGCGTTTTCTCCTGAAACCGTTAGTCTGGATTTTTGATCAGATTCTTTTCAAAAAAATCAGGGAAGGATTTGGCGGAGAACTTAAGTTCTTTATTGGCGGCGGCGCTCTGTTAGATATTGAATTGCAGAGATTTTTCTATGCGGTTGGAATGCCGGTCTGCCAGGGATACGGGTTAACCGAAGCATCACCGGTTATTTCATCAAATGCGCTTCATGCCATTAAATTTGGTTCTTCCGGTAAGCTTGTCAGCAATATGGAACTGAAAATTAAGGATGAAGAGGGCAACGAGCTGCCCACAGGCGAAAAAGGGGAAATTGTGGTGAAAGGCGACAATGTGATGTTGGGCTACTGGAATAATCCGACCGCAACTGCCGAGACCATTAAAGACGGTTGGCTCTACACCGGCGATATGGGCTACATGGACGAAGACGGATTCCTGTTCGTTCTGGGGCGTTTCAAGAGTCTGCTCATCGGTAACGACGGGGAGAAATACAGTCCTGAAGGAATTGAGGAAGCCATTGTGGATCAATCGCAGTTCATACAGCAGATGATGCTGTACAACAATCAGAATCCATACACCACAGCCATGATAGTTCCTGATATTGAAGCCATTAACCGCGAACTAAAAAAGCGGAATATCAGTCCGGGAAGCGAAGAAGGCAACATGGAGTCTATCCGGATTCTGACAAATGAGATTGACCAGTTCAAAAAAGGTGGTCAGTTTGGAGATATTTTTCCCGAGCGCTGGCTCCCGGCAGCTTTTGCTGTATTGCCCGAAGCTTTCAGTCAGGAAAACGGGCTGATTAATGCAACCATGAAAATGGTTCGCGGAAAAATTACTGAATATTTCAGCAAAGAACTTGATTTTCTATATACTCCGCAGGCAAAAAACATGGTGAATGAAACCAATATGGGAGCATTTCAAAAATGGAATTCCAAATAAAAACAAGCCATGATCATTGAGACCTTTTCGTATCCCCGTGCTGCTGTAATCGGCAACCCATCAGACGGTTATTTTGGTAAAACCGTAGCTTTTCTGTTTTCAAACTTTCAGGCAAGGGTGCAGCTCTACCACACTCCCGACCTGGATATCCGTCCGCAGCAATTGGATAAAACCAGCTTTGGAAGCATCCACGAATTAGTTGAGAACGTGAACACATCGGGATATTATGGCGGGATTCGTCTGCTCAAGGCAACGATTAAGGTTTTTTATGACTACTGCCGGGAAAATCAAATCCGTTTGGATGACCGGAATTTCACCATCCGATACAACTCCAATATTCCGCTGAGGCTGGGACTTGCCGGAAGCAGCGCCATTATTACAGCCTGCATGAAAGCGCTGATTTCATTTTATGGCGTGGCAATTCCAAAACCTATCTTAGCCAATTTAGTGCTCAATGTTGAAGATAAGGAGCTTGGAATCGCTGCCGGACTTCAGGACCGCGTAGTTCAAGCATACGGGCAGCCTGTTTATATGAATTTCGACAAGGAAATTATGGAAAAGCAGGGATATGGAAATTATGAAGTGCTTGATGCGAAACTGTTTCCGAAAATGTATATCGCCTTTCGGAAAAATCTTTCCGAAGGCACTGAAGTGCTGCACAACAACCTGCGTGCGCGGTTCAATATCGGCGAACCCAAAGTTCTGGATGCCATGAAGCAGTGGGCGGGCTACACCGAAAACTTTTGCAAAGCGCTGAAATCGGGAGATTTCCAAACGCTGCACGACCTGATTAATGCAAATTTCGACTTGCGCCGCAGTCTGGTTCCCATCACCAGTGGAAACATTGCAATGGTGGAAGCGGCAAGATCAACCGGCGCTTCGGCAAAATTTACCGGTTCAGGAGGAGCAATAATCGGCATTTATGATAACGAAAAGATGTTTGAAAAACTATCTGAAACACTTGGAAAAAAAGGAATTGAAGTTTTCAAACCAAACATTGTAAATTAATTTCATTATGATAAAAAAAGCTGTAATCCCGGCTGCTGGCTGGGGAATACGATTTTTACCAATTACCAAATCACAGCCCAAAGAGATGGTTCCCATTGTGGATACCCCTGTTATTCAATATGTTGTAGAGGAGGCAGTGGCGTGTGGAATCACTGATATTCTGATGATTATCGGAAAAGGAAAACGGGCTATTGAAGAGCATTTCGACAGAAGTCCGCATTTAGAAGAGTCTCTGATCAAAAAGAATCAAAACGAACTGCTTGAGCAGATTAAAAAGATTTCAAACCTTGCCAACATCCATTTTGTGTGGCAGAAAGAGATGAACGGACTGGGCGACGCCATTCGCTATGCACGCGACCACGTCGCAAACCAGCCTTTTGCCGTTTTGCTGGGAGACACGCTCATTAACAGTCGTGGAACTCCGGTTACCCAGCAGCTCATTGATGTTTACGGGCGCTACAAAAGCTCAGTGGTTGCGTTGGAAGAGGTTTTGCCCGAAAATGTGAACCGCTACGGAGTGATTAAAGGGAAAAATCTTGAGGAAAATATCCTGATTGCCGAAGATTTCATTGAAAAACCATCAAAAGAGGAAGCGCCATCGAATCTGGCTATCGCCAGCCGCTATGTTTTCACACCTGAAATTTTTGATTATATAGACAATACAAAGCCCGGAAAAAACAATGAGATACAGCTCACCGATGCCATGCGCGAAATGGTGAAACATCACGCCATGTATGGGCTGAAATTTGACGGAATCCGCTATGACATAGGCAACAAGCTCGACTTTTTAAAAACCAATATCATTTATGGGCTGGAGCATGAGGAAATCGGAAAACAGCTGAAAGTGTGGCTGAAGGAGTTTGTGAAGGGGTTGTGAGGAGAGAGTTTAGAGTTCAGAATTCAGAGTTCCAAATTTCAAGTTCAAGGTTCAAAGAAAAACAGAACACGAAGGCGCGGAGAATTGAGAATTGAGACTTTTAGTATTGAGTATTAGGACAAAGAGATATTGGCTGTTGGATATTGGCAGTTGGCTAAAGGCTAAAAGCTAAAGGCTAAAAGCTAACAGTTCTGCGAAAATCTGTGAGAGAAAATCAGCGAAAATCAGCGGGAAACGGAGAGCTAAGAATTGAGTAGTGAGTAGTGAGTAGTGAGAATTGAGAAATAAGAATTCTTTGTGAGACTTTGTGCTTTTGTGTTTTTGTGGCGAAAATAAAGACACACTTCGGCACACTTCGATAAGCACTTCGGCAAGCTCAGTGTATCACTCAGCGGCCGGTGCCCGGCAGAAAGAATCTGCGGAAATCTGCGGGAAAACTTTGCGAAATTTGCGGGAGACAAAGAAAAGCGCATAAAAAAATTAAAAAAAGTTTGGTGAGATTTTGTATCTTTGTGTATAAGTGTCTAATAACTATTATAATTAAAGCTATATTGGTATTATTTCTTTTGATTTTGATCTGATTTATATTTTAAATTTTCTTGAATATGACACACACTTTGACGATAGATATTATAAACGATGAAGCATTAAAGTTATTGAAAAAAATGGAAAATAAGAAGTTGATCCGGATTCGTAAGGAAATTGCATATAGTGCAAAAAAGGTTAACCCGATTTCCAAATACAAAGGTGCCATGCAAAAACAATCACTTCAGGAAATTGACACTCAGTTGATTGATATTAGAAGCTCATGGGATTAAAATATATTTGGGATACAAATATTGTCATCTATTTTCTGCAGCAACAGTTTCCGCACTTAGCAGAAAAATTTATGGATGCCCTGTTAAGGGAAAGCCGTCCGGCAATTTCTGCAATTACAGAGATTGAGCTTCTTTGCTGGAAAACTATTACTGCAAAAGATTTGGAAATACTACACAGTTTTATTAATGATGTCCAGGTAATTGAATTGGAGCAACCTATCAAATATAAAACGGCTGACATTCGTAAAAAATACAAAATAAAACTCCCTGATGCTATAATTGCTGCAACTGCCATTGTTTATGAGCTTTCACTGATTACCAGAAATGTTTCCGACTTTGAAAATATCGAAGAATTGAAACTGATTAATCCATGGAACGCTTGAAAAACACCTCTATTTCAAAACATTTGTTGAAAAAGCATTAAAAAGGCTACCCAAAAAAAATTGAATAGCCTTTTCCTCTTATAATTTAGCTGTATTAATTATACAAAAGATGCCGGTAATTTTCATTCAGTAATTCGGGCAGATAGCTTGCTATCAATTGCAAAGCGCTTTCATCATCAATCCGCTGGGCTGTGATAATCTCCTGCCTGTCAACTTCGCGTTGATTTACAACTGCATCATTAAGCTGTGGCGGAATAGTGCTCCATGATCTTTTTAGCGCTCTGGTGCCAAACCCCTTTGCCGAGGAGCAATAGCATACTTCAAAATACTCTGTGCGTACAATATATGCTGCATCGCCTGAAACTATTCGTTTTACAACCACTACCGGATTGCTGCAGCCCTCATAAGTGAGATTCCACACTTTTTCGGCACTCTTGTACATCGCTATATCATCCACTGCCACAATTTTATATTTTGTCAATTCTGAATGAAGAGTCGTAGCATTTGCGGAAAATGAAGCTGTAAACAAACAAAAAACAACAATAAATAATAATCTCAAATTTTTCATGGCTATAATTCTTTTTAATAAAACAATAGATTTTCAAAAACTCTCTTTTACAAATATGACGCAGGATTTGCAAAATTGTTACAGTAGTTTCCATGTTATATTACACAATTCTTTTTCACACATTTGTTTGTTTCTTTTGAAAATACAGTTTTAACTGACACATTGTTATCAATTGAAACTTAATCGATTCATTCGTTAAATTTTTATCTGAAAAGCGCCGGAAAAAGTTTCAGTCAATCTGGTAATCTTTTTTGAAAAAAAGTTATAAAAAATAGCTTTTCAAGAAAACTTTATTTCTGCTTTTGCGGGATTTTATGGTCTGACAGTTTTCACTTTTAAGGTTGGTTCAATTTCGGATTGTAAACATTTGCTTTTCACCCTCTTTTACCTTTATGGATTAATAGTGAATCCACAATAGTGATATACCCCCAAAAAATTCAATCTGAAAAATTAGTCTATTTTTGCGATTGGAAGCTTTTGTAACAATAAAGGCTTTTTACAGAAATCAAAAATCAATTTTTCAAGAGATGAATTTTAATCAATTGATTAACCTGAGACACTCCGTCAGGAAATATAAAAGTAACCCGGTGGAACGGGAAAAACTTCTTCAGATTTTAGAGGCTGCGCGTCTTGCGCCTTCGGCTGTAAATTATCAGCCGTGGCATTTTATCGTTGTTTCCGAACCGGAAAATCTTGCTAAACTGCATCATTGCTACCATCGCGAATGGTTCCGGCAGACGCCTGTTGCAATTGTTGCCTGCGCCGACCATTCCCGTTCATGGAAACGGGGATCGGACGGAAAAAACTCAGCAGATCTGGATGTGGCAATTGCAGTGACACACATCACCCTGCAGGCTGCCGAATTGGGCTTGGGAACCTGCTGGATTTGCAATTTTGATGTTCCGCAGTGCTCGAAGATTTTCGATCTGCCGGAGCATATTGAGCCAATCGCCATAATTCCTGTCGGCTATCCTGAAAAGGAAAATATTCCGGCAAAAAAGCGAAAAGCTTTAGAGGAAATTATTCACTATGAAGCATTTATCCAAGATTAAAGATAGCTTTTTGCTATCTGAAACGCCTGACTGCGATAACCGCCACCAAACAAATAGTAATGATTGAGCAGATGATAAAGCTGGTACAGCGGATTTCTCTCTCTCCAGTCGTGAAGAAGAGGATATACTTCATTATAAGCGTCATAAAACCGTTGTGAAAATCTGCCAAACAAAGTCATAATTCCCATTTCCATCTCGTGCGCTGCAAAACAGGAAGCGGGGTCAATCAATGCCGGACCTTTTGTCGTGTTCATGTAATTCCCTGACCATAAATCGCCATGAATGAGCGCCGGAGTGTGTTCTGCCGGAAGTAATTCAGGAATTTTATCCAATAAACGCTCATAAACCGCTATCTCTCCGGCAGGGAGCGGTCTCCTTTTCCGGATTAAATCAAGCAGAAAGCGCAGCCTGCTATCTCTGTAAAATTCAACCCAGCCACTTTTCCATGAATTGTTCTGAATGGTTGCGCCGCAATAATTGTCATGATAAAATCCAAATTTCTCAGCACCATATTTATGGATGGTTGCTAATCCCCTCCCAAGCTTTTCATCTGTGTTTCCGCTCCCAAATCCCGGTTCAAGAAATTCAAGCACTAAAAATCCGGGGGTTGAACCGATCTCTTTCATCACAAAAACTTTGGGCACAACCAACTGACCATCTGCTGCTTTCCCTAATTCTTCCAGACTTTCCGCTTCGCGTAAAAAAATATCCGAAGTTTCATCAGCATTCCATTTCAAAAATAAGGAGCCAATAGTGGTTTCGATTTTTGAAGCATGATTTATGCATCCTCCGCCTAACAAGCGGGATGAGAGCACTTTTACAGTTTCATTCGCTTTGTCAGATAAAAGGCGTTCAACTTCGTCAATCAGGATACTGTCGTTTCCGGGAAATTTCATAGAATTATAATTGTTTGTTTTTTAAAGTATTATATGGAGCTCGCGTAAATTTTAATCATCATCCCGGATGTAAAAATTTCACATGCTCGTTTCATAAAATATTATTCAAATAATTACAGAATTGCCTTTTTATACAAAATCCTGTAAAATAACGGCAATTTCGGTCAATCCTTCGGTTTGAAAATTGAGCTTTCGCTCAAATATTAAAAATAGCAGGTAATAATATGCAATATTCACCGTAATAAAAAGCAGATATGTATATTTACAATTAAATTTTTAACTCGCAAATTGCATTGATTTCGTTTGGTGTAAAATATTGGTTTCTTTTTCTTCCGCTCATTGCAGCTGCAGCGGTTGCCCTTGTGCTGTTGCTCTATGTCAAAAATGAAGATAACAGGGAGCTTACAGTTTTTCAGCGCCGCATTCTCATGGGGCTTCGTTTTCTGTCGGTGGGCTTAATCGCTTTTATGCTGCTCTCTCCCTTTTTCAAAAGTCTGAAAAAAATTGTGCAGAATCCGTTGGTTATCACGGCATGGGACAATTCCGGTTCGGTGGTTGCCCCGGGAGATTCCACACAGTTAGCTGAGGAAACAATCAGTATCAAAAATCGAATAAGCCAGGGGTTAGAGAACCGTTATTCTCTTGTGAATTACACATTTGGAGAAGAGACCACGCTCTCGGGCAATCTTGATTTTTCTGAAAAAAAATCTGATTACAGCGACCTGATTTCAACCATCAGCAACAACCATTTCAATGAAAATGTGGGTGCGGTTATCATTGCCGGAGACGGGATTTACAATCAGGGGAAAAATCCTTTAAACATGTTGGGCAGTCTGACTTTCCCGGTTTATACCCTTGCGCTCGGCGACACCACGGAAGTAACCGACGCACTGATTCGCGGAATACGGGTGAATCGCACTTCCTTTTCGGGGAACCGCTTTCCGGTTGAAATTGATGCCCATTTTTTGAAACTGAGCGGAATTCCGCTGAAACTTACCGTTTATGAAAAAGAGAATGAAATTGCTCAAACGGTGATTACGCCACACAACGACGACTATTTTATTAGCGTTGAGTTTATTCTTGAAGCGGGTTCGCCCGGGCTAAAGCAATATACGGCTACCATAGAGAAAGCTGAGGATGAGCAAAATACAAAGAATAACTCAATCAGTTTCGTAGTGAATGTACTTGAAAGCAAGCAAAAAATCCTTATCCTTTCCGATGGACCCCATCCCGACATCGGCGCAATAAAAAACACACTGGAGCAGCAAAAATCCTATGATGTTTCTGTTTTTACCCAGGAGCCTTATCCTTCAAATTACCAGGACTTTAATCTGATAATTTTAAATCAGCTGCCCACGTCCGGAAAATCTTTGGCAAATATTGCCGGAAGCAATGTCAGTCACCGCACACCGTTTCTCTACATCGTGGGCGACAAAACTTTTCTTCCCCAGCTAAACAGCCTTTCCGCAGGAGTTCAAATCAATCCGCTTGCCGGCTCAGGCGAAGAGGCACAGGCGGTAGTCAACCCGGCTTACGCCACATTTAATTTAAGCGAAGGATTACGGGAAGTTGCACCGAAGTTTCCGCCGCTTTTAGTTCCCTTTGCCAACTACCGGTTAAAACCAGAGTTTAACGTGCTTCTTTTTCAAAAAGTGAAAAATATAGATACGGGCAAACCGCTCATTGCAACAGGCATTCAAAACGGCAAAAAGATCGGATTCATTTTCGGAGAAGGAATCTGGCGGTGGCGGCTGAATGATTTTTATCAAAATCAAAACCACAACCACTTTAATGAGTTGGTTAACCAGCTTGTACAATATCTTGCTCTTCGCCAGAATGAGGATAATTTTATGATTGACTACGAACCGGAATATGCAGAAACTGAGAATGTGGTACTGAGAGCCGAAGTGTACAATGATGTTTTTGAGCGCATTACCAATGAAGAGGTCAACATCGATATAAAAAATGAAAATGGCGACGAATTTCATTTTACTTTTGACGTGAGAGGCGAAAGCTACTATCTAAACACAGGAAATCTGCCTGCCGGAAATTACACTTTTGATGCGGAAGTGAGCATCGGAGAGGAGTTGCATAAGGAACATGGTAGTTTCACAGTTTCAGCCGTGAATCTCGAAAGCCTGATTACCCGCGCAAATCACCGGATGCTGTATCAGCTTGCTTCGCAAACCGGCGGAGCATTCTTTACACCCGATCAGGCTGATGAAATCATCAACCAGGTCAGAAACAGCGATTCACTGAAACCTGTTGTCTATTTTCAGGATATGGTAAATGAGCTGCTTAATATGCACAGCATATTTCTTGTTGTGATTATATTGTTAAGTGTGGAATGGTTTTTGAGAAGATACTGGGGTATTTATTAAGGGTAAATGAATAAAATGAGCACAAATAACAACATCATAAAAATCACACAAATTCTGACTCTGCTGCTGGCAGGCATGCTGGCAGTTTCCTGCTTCCCGACTAAGAATCTCGTCATCGACATTCCGCGCCCTTCCAAAAAAGAGCTGCCACAATCGGTTCAAAGTCTGACTATTGTTTCGCAAATTGTGGATGATAAATTCTCCGATATAAATTCAGACTCTCTGCAGAAAATATTTTATAACAGCCGGTTTAACCTTGACACGGTAATTTATGATTTTCAAATGGCAGACACCACATTAAAAGCGCTGGGAGAACTGCTGTTCGAGTCAGGGCGCTACGATTATGTGGTTCCCGAATCACGTTTTCTGGATTCTCCAAAAACGGCAAATGTTGCTCATGCAATGCCCTGGTACAGAGTCAGGGAGCTTTGTCATATTTTCAATACGGATGCCGTGCTTTCACTTGATTATCTTAAAACCCACGTAAAAACTTATTTTGCAAATGAGTCATTCTTTGATCCGTTTCAGGGAGGTTTTAACAATGCAGTGACTGCCGGCATTCAGATCAGTTTTGAAGCGCTTTTTCGCGTTTATGACCCCGAGCAAAACAAAATTTTGCTTCAGGAGTTAGTCTCCGATACGCTCTACTGGGATGATACAAACGTTTCAGCGCGTGCGCTTTTCTCCTATCTTACTCCGGTTAAAAAGGCGCTGGCAGAAACCGGAATTGTCATTGCTTTAGACCTTTCCGACAGAATAGGCGTCCGGTGGCAACCCGAAAGACGAAAATATTTCGTAGCGGGCAATTCGGAGTTTAAAAAAGCGAACCGCTTTGCAGAACAGGGAGACTGGCTGACTGCCGTTCAAAAATGGGAAGCGGCAATAGAAAAAAGCAGTTCCAAAACCCGGCTGAGCAAAATGCAGCTGAATATCGCACTGGGGTATGAAATATTAGGAGACATTGACAGCGCCATTTCATGGGCGATGAAGTCTTACGACACCATGTTCCGCCCGCTGACTTACGAATATCTTGAAACTTTAAGAAAACGAAAAAACGAATTAAAAGAGACAAAATGAGACTACGTATAATTTCGGTTTTTCTGCTGATTTTAAGCAGCGCAGGCTGCACGGTTTACAACCACTATCCCATAGATATTTACAAGCCGGGAGAAGTAAATTTTCCACCATCCATGGAAAAGGTGGTCATCGTTTCAAGAAATTTCAACTACACTGCCGACACCCTTCTCCATTTTTACAAAAACAACTACAATTTAGTGAGAGCCAAAAATGATCCCGCTGATTTGGACAGCCTTCTGATCACCATCTGCATGAAGGAACTGGCTGTTAACCTGAGCGACAATAACGTTTTTGCCGATCTGTATGTTCTTCCTTACCGCACTTTTGAAAAGCATTCAGGCGAACATTTGAGCGAATTTTCCAGTGGATTAATAGAACAAATCGCGTCTGCCGCTGATGCCGATTTACTAATCTCATTAGACACCTATTCCAGTTTTTTTTCCTCATACCCGGAAACCTGGGATTCACCGGAAACAAACGAGGTTATCACAGTTTCTGTCTGGAGTATCTACAATCCGGCTAAAAAATCGCTCATAGAACGAAAAACAATGATTGACACCCTTTACTGGAACGGATATGACGACGAAGGAAATCTGAAAAAAGGCTTCAGACTTCCCGCGCGTCTGGCAGCTTTGGAACAGGCTTCGGCGGTTGCCGGTGAAAATTATGCCAAACGGTTTTATGCCGGCTGGCAAACTGTTGACCGGATTTACTCTGTACCGCCCCTACCCGAATTTTCGGAAGCTGCACGCTATTTTGAAGAGGGAGACTGGAACAAAGCCATTCGCCTGTGGCAAAAATATGCCAACGACCGCAACGGGAAAACGGCTATTCACGCACGCTACAATCTGGCGCTTGGTTTTGAGATGAAAGATGACCTTGAAGCTGCACAAAAATGGTTGAACGCAGCTCTTGATTTAGCTACAAAATACCGAAACAAGGATGAGCTGAAAATGATTTTGGATTACAGGGAAGTTCTGACTAACAGACAAAAGGAGACATTGAAACTCAAGCTATTAAATGAGAGAGAAATGGATTAAAGCTTTTAGCAAAACATATCCCTGATTTGTACCTACACTTAATGGGATAATGTCTCCATTTTATATCCTTCTCATCCTCCTGATCTTTTCAATATATAACCCTCTGTTTTTAAAATTTCAATAACCCGTTCTCGAAAATCGCCCTGAATGAAAATCTCACCATTTTTTGCGCTGCCCCCTACTCCACATCGGGTTTTCAGCAATTTCCCCAATTCTTTCAGATCATCTTCATGCCCCACAAAGCCGGTAACAAGCGTAACACTTTTGCCTTTTCGGTTTTTCCGGTCAAGACTTACATAGAGCTTTTGCTGCCGGGGCGGTAGCGTCATTTCCTCGTTTTCCGATTCGGTTTCATAACTGAAATCGGGATTGGTCGAATAGACAACACCAAGTCTCTCTTTCCAGTCGTTTCCCATGTTTTTGCTTCTTTAAAAAAGGTGTTGTTACCACTTTACATCATCATTTGTCAGTATTGCATATCCCGGGCGTGGATTAGCGTCCGAGAAAACTTCAAGCGCTTTATAAGGCTCAACAGTTATCTCTTTTTCTGAAATTTCTCCGTCAGCATCTTTTATTGAGCTTAGCTCAAGTCCCAAATACTTAGCCAAAAAGGGATAAACTGCTTTTCGTTTTGAAAACTCATATCCGTGTCCTTCATCGGGAAAATGGACATTTTCAACCTTTTGTTCCACACCCATCAGGCGATATATATACTGAATATGCGGAAATTCAACTTCAGGATTATTTTTTGTCCAGTCATCTCCGTCAGAAACCAGCAGCATCGGGCGTGGTGCCGCCATTGCAGCAATTTCCACGTTATTAGTTATGTGGTTTTCGCTTTTGTGGATGGGCATTCCGCTCTCGCAGACACAACCTCCGAAAAAGTGAGCAGAAACCTGAACTACGGGCACGCTGACCTTAATGCGGTCGTCAACTGCTGTCAGCAGGAAAGCCTGAGTTGCACCGCCTGAAGCGCCGGTGATTGCAATTCGCTCCAAATCAATACCTTCAAGCGACAATAAAAAGTCCAGTGCTCTGATGCTGTTCCACAACTGCTGACGGAGCGCCAACGGATGGTTATGTTTCCAGCCCCACCCTGCCATTTCTCCATAGCCAACCATGTCGTAGGCAAACACAGCTGCGCCCATTTTTGCAAATGCCGCACAACGAATTTGCGCATCATCACGAAAACGGCCATAATCGTCTGATTTTGACCAATGCCCATGCGTACTGAGTATTCCTGCCACCTTTCCATTGGTTTTCTCCGGCAGATACAAGCTTCCGGTAACAAAAACTCCGGGCAAACTTTCAATAGCCACATTCTGAACTGAATAACCATCATATTTTCGGAGATTGGTATAAACCGGCTTCAATGGCGTTTTTTCAGGAAACGGAACTAATCCGGTACCTTTCAAAATTCCCCGCCGGATAACTTCTGCTCGACTAAGCCACTCATCCTTAGTCTGATATTCTTGTTTTAAGCTGTTGATCACTTCCAGCGCTTCCTGTTCGGTATAATAATGTCCGACACAGAGACTGGGGTTTTTCTGTTCCTGAGATTCAGCCTGACGAATCCCGGCAAAAAGAAAAAGACACAAAAGGAGATAGAAATATGACTTCATTTTGTTCCGGTTTTTATATGTGAAATTACCGGATAAAGATAATAAATTTAGAGAAAAGTAGTGTGTAAACAGACACAATAGTAATTGTCGTTTGCAAAGATTGCAAATGAAAATAGGTGAAAATTTCAGCTTTTTTCGGCTTCTTTTTTCAAAACCGATTTCAGCTTTTCCGGGCACAGTATTCCCTCGTGTGTCCAGACTGGCTTCCCATTTTTAAAAACGATCAAAGTTGGCAGATTCTGAATTTTATAGTTGCTGGCAATAAAAGGGTTTTTATCCACATTCACTTTGACAATCCGAATATCGCCAACCTCCCGCTTCACCGTTTTCAAAATGGGCTGTACCTTTTGACACGGCTTGCACCAGTCGGCATAAAAATCCACCAGAACCGGTTTCGATGAATTGATGATACGCAAAAAACGGCTATTCTGACTCTGCATTTGCTCTCTTTTTTCGCTTCTGAACAATATCAATAATGATATCGCCCACAAGATATCCCATGGCAGCGCCCCACAACGTACTCCAATACCAGACCGATTTAATCGGGCAGGTACCGCTCAGGCAGCCCACAAATCTCCAGTATAAAAATCCGCCGGCAGCGCCAATTAATGTAAAAATAAGCGTCAGTTTTCTTTTTTTAATGAATTCTTTCATGCATTTGTGTTTAACCGATAGAACAAAAATAGCAGCGACAGGTTTTGTAACTGCTTATCATATTTAATGATACAGAATAGAGAGAACTGATATTCAAAAAATATGATTGACTGACTTACGGCAAAGTCTTTATTATTTCCCTTAAAAAATCGTTCATGCTGAAATTTCCCATGCCAAATCCCATGCGGACAACCACCAACTCTTTTGATGGAACAATATATACACGCTGTCCCTGAAATCCATCGGCAAAAAAGATGTCGCCGGGAACATCAGCAAGGTGATTTTCATCTTCCGGCTCCTTCAGCCAGAAAGTTCCGGCATATTTACCATCTGACGCAGGCGCCGCGGTTTTCATAAAGTCAACCCACTGTTTTGAAAGGATAGTATCGCCGGCAAAAACACCGTCGTTCAGAAACAGCAAACCAAAGCGCGCCCAGTCGCGGATTGTACCATAACAATAGGAAGAAGCCACAAACAAACCTGCTGCATCGGTTTCCACGTTGGTATTCAACATGCCCAGCGGATAGAGCAAATTTCTGTATAACCCTTCATGGTATTGCGTTTCATCATTCAGCCGGTTGCGGATAATCCCCGAAAGCAGATTGGCATCACCTGACGAATAATTCCAGAATGTTCCCGGAGTATGCAGGATTTTGCAACTGCTGATATATTCAAACATGTCTTCGCTCTGCATCAGCATCACCGTGGCATCGGAAATGGTGAAATAGTTCTCGAACCAGTCAAGCCCGGTGCTCATCTGCAAAACATTTTTCACGGAAACTGCGCTACGTTTATCATTTTCCCATGCGCTTATTCCGACCGGTTCATTTAAGGTGAGCCTGCCTTCATCAGCTAAAATTCCTGCCCAGGCGCCGGTGAGACTTTTGGTCATAGACCATCCGTGAAATTTTGTATTGAAATCATAACCATCAAGATATTTTTCGGCAATAAGCTGATTTTTGTAAATCACGGCGACACCCAACGTCTTTTTGAACGGTTCACTTCCGGGTGTATCAAAGCAGGTGTCAATAAGTTCATACAGGCGGGGGAGATTGACCCCGGAAGGTAAAGTATCGGCAATGATATTTCCCTTAGGCCAGGGAATCGTATCCTGTAAAAATCCCGGTTCAGGCAATTGAAAACCCGTTTTCTTCAACACATTCACATCAGTTTTCAAAACAATTACAGCTCCTGCGCCTTCGCGGAAGACAGCTTTTCGCCTGGCAAGTCCGAAAACGGTTGAAGTAGCGGTTTTCTCCTCATAATTCACTTTTGTTTTGGCTAAGCTGATGGGGAAAAACGAAAGGTCTTCTGCCTGAACCCTGTCGGGTTCCTTTTCTGCCAAAAACACGCTGGAACACATGCCTTTGGCAGCAAAAGCCGTGATGATGGGCAAGCGGGGCCAGACAAACCAGACGCCGGCTGAAACAGCAATCAAAAGAATCAGCCAGATTGCTCTTTTTACAAATTTTCTTTTCATTTGGAAGAAATTTAATTTTAAATGATAACCTACAAATCCACAGGGCTTTAGTCTCAATTATATGTTTTCAGAACCTGAACGTTTCAGTTTCAATCTTTTGAATAAAAAGATTTCAGTATCTAAATTTAATAAAAATATGCCATCTGCAAATATCTGAGAATCTTTTCAGTAAGCCCGCTGAAAAACAATCTCACTCAAACCGGCAACCATCTTATTTTCAGCATCAACATAAATGCGCACGTCTAAGGAGCCGTCCTTCACCACTACAATCCGCTCGCCTGTCCAGTAAGTTTCGCCGGCGCCCAGCGATTTTGTTACGGAAGCAATTCCTTCAAACTCAATCTTCTGCCATGATGGCAGATAAGCATCACCGATTTTTGCACGAATCCGGTAGGTTCCGTTGGGAACCGTTATCCGGTATTCGAAAAAATCATCGGGATTCTTACACACTGCCGGTGTTTCTTCAAACAGAACCTTTTTCAGCCGTACATTGCCATTCACGCCGGAAGCAACCCACTCCACCTTATCGGCAACACACCATTTATCCAAAACCCAGCCTTTCCCTGAATAAGGCTCAAATGCCATCGTATTTTTCTGATTTCCTGTCAGTTGCCTCAATCTTCCAAAAGTGATTTTCCCCTTTGAAAAAGAGCGGGAGATATTTTCATCCTGTCTGAAATAGAGACCAAAAAGCTGTGGGAAGCAATTTGCCGAATTTTGCATACAAGCCGCATATTCCGGTTCTGTTTCCGAATGAATCACCTGAAACTGAGCATATCCCCACTCATCATCGCCCCACGCCGTTCCAACGGCATCACCCCGGAAAAGTTTCTGCCCTTTTTTCAAACTCACATTTTTAGGAAAGAGCTTGTCAAAAAAGTAATAAATATCCGGCTGCGATTCACTTTCGAGCAAAACGGAAGCCTGATTTTTTGTTTTCTCACTGTTCTCCACCCAAACCACCCGCGAATTCTCAGGTGCAACAAGCCAATGCTTCATCTGCCCGCGGGCTTCATGCAGATCAAATCCAATTCCTTCAAAAACGTGATAATCCTTTTTTCTGCCGGTTTTATCCCGATTGTAATAGGAAAACATGTAGCTGTCTTCTTCTGCCTGCCAGGAAAAACCGTCATTGAAGCTCACCGGAAAAATAAATTTATCGGAATCCAACAATGGTTTGTGCGAGTCACTGAGACACAGCAGCACATCTTTTTTCAGCAATCTTTTTTCGCATGAAATTGAAGTCAATGCCCCGGTATTTTTGTTGTCAGCCACATAAATGCGAACTGCTCCTATCTTTTCGGGAACTGAACGTCTTGCCACTTTCAGCCAAATTGTATCTGCTCCAACTTTTAGTTGCGCATAATGATTTTCAATATCTAAAACTTTGATTTCCAAATTATTGAATATGACATTTTCGCCAACATCAAGATTGTAGAAAAAGCTGTTGCCCCAGATAAAACCGGCAGAGTCGGTCTGTTGCCCGTATATCTGCACAGCAAACAGCAACAGAACCAATAATATGTAAAATTTTCGATTCAATCTGAGTTAATCGGCTATTTTGAAATAAAAAACTCTTTTCACAAAAGCAATTACAACCTGGTTTCAAGAATTTCAGCCACCAATTTAAAATCTACACTTCTGCGTTCTCCAAATCTGATTTTTCGCTGTTTGAAGCGCTCTTTAATTTTTTCAATCGTTTCAGAACCCACTCCATAATCTGAAAGCCTTGCCGGCAATCCTAAGGATTCAAAAAATGCAACTGTTTTTTCAATGGTCAGATCAATGCGTTGTTCGGTGCCGCCATCATAAATTCCCCAAATCCGCTCGCCATATTGCAGAAGTTTTTCTTTTTTATAGCTTCTCATCACATGAAGCACTCCGGGCAGCACAATGGATAGTGTCCGGGCGTGGTCAATTCCGTGAAAAGCTGTAAGCTCATGCCCAATTTTGTGCGATGACCAGTCCTGCGGAACACCGGCGCCAATCAATCCGTTCAGAGCCAATGTTGCGCACCACATGAAATTTGCAGCTGCATTGTAGTCAGTGCGGTCAGCCATAATTTTCGGCGCTTCTTCAATCAGTGTCAGCAAAATTCCTTCTGAAAAGCGGTCTTGCAGCGGTGCATTTGCCGGAAATGTAAGATACTGTTCCAAAACATGAACAAACGCATCCACAATGCCGTTTGCCACCTGCCGGTCGGGTAGCGAAAAAACACATTCGGGGTCGAGAACGGAAAACTGCGGAAACAGCAGCGGCGAGGCAAAAGCCAGCTTCTCCTGTGTGGAAGTCCTTGACAGAACGGTTGTTCCGTTCATTTCCGAACCGGTGGCAGGCAGGGTAAGCACCGTTCCGATGGGTAGTGTTTCAGAAGGCTTAATTTCAGGATTGGTCAGAAAATCCCAGGGATCCTTGTCTTTATAGCACGCCGCGGCAGCAATAAACTTTGTGCCGTCCAAAACAGAACCGCCACCCACTGCCAGCAGATAGTCGATTTTCTCTTTTTTTATCTGCTCAACGGCTCTCATGCAGGTTTCATAAAGCGGATTAGGCTCAATACCGCCAAACTCAAAAACATCAAAGCCGGATAAAGCCTTAATGACCTGGCCGTAAACACCATTGCGCTTAATACTTCCGCCACCATACAAAATTAATACTCTTGAATTTTTGGGAATTTCACCGGCAATCCGGGAGATGGTACCCTTGCCAAAAATAATTTTTACCGGATTTTTATACTCAAAATTGTACATATTCTTGTTAATTTGTAGTTTTTAAATTTTACAACATTTCAATGCTTCCATTCTGATATCAGAAAGCATAAAAGTATCTTAAAATGGCGAAAAAATCAAAAGAAGACGAAAATATTTCCAAACCTGATTTTGAAAAAGCGATGGGCAAACTCAGCGACGAAGAGCTTATCCGGGCACTCGAAAAAAGGAATTTATATCAGCCGGAAGCGGCACGAAGCGCTGTTGATGAAGCAATTAAAAGAGGGTTGATAAACTCGGAAGACGATTTAATTTCTGAGAAATACAGAGCTCAACCTCTGAAAACGCGACTTTTCCCGAAAATAGAAAATTCAGATTCCAGAATGAAAACCAGAAAAAGCATTTCGCGCTCACTGCTGATCTCCGGTATTTTACCTCTGATTTTTGGAGTTCTCAGGATGCAATCGGGAAATTTTAATGAAGCAGCACTCATTTTATTTTTCGGGTTTATATGGATGGGATTCTCCTTCAGTCTGACAAGAAACTATTCAGTGAATATCATCCGTTTTTTATTGGGCTTAGCAAGTATCTCTCTGATTTTCACTTTCAAGTTGCTTATCAGGCAGCCTGTTATCAGCCGGATTGACATTATAGCAGTCAGCTTTTTTTACCTGCTACTCTTTTATGGTCTGCTGTTTCTTCTTCGTCTGAAAAATTGAAAATAATGCAGGAATATACTATAACTTTGCAAAAAATATCAAGAATCAAAATTTTTAGCGCGATGAATAAAAAGAATAAATTCCGTTTAATTCAACATCTGATTGTCTTCATTTCTGTTTCCATGGTTCTTCCATCAGTTTGTGCCGCCCAGACAGAAGAAATGCTTTCAAGGCAATATGCAACCGGCAGTTTTACCGGACTTTTTTTAGATGGTTCATTTGGTGTACAGCTGATTCAGGGAGATGAAGAATCGCTTGAAGTGCGCGCCTATGATATTCGGGCATTTGAATCACTGAACATCTCCAATGAAGAGGGATTGCTACATCTGAATGTCACCCGAAAACTGTTTGATTTCAGCAAAGTAATGATTTTCGTAACTTTTAAAGAGCTGAATCAGCTTCATGTTCTGGGAGGAGTTAAATTAGATACAAATGGTTTTCTTGATCTGAAAAACCTGAATATTCTTCTTGAAGGCGGTGCAAAAGTGGATTTGCAACTGAAAGCAAAAAATATTAATCTTGAAAACAGAGGCGGTTTGCTGTGTGAAATGAGCGGTGTGACAGACGTACTGAATGCCCGGCTTGCCGGCGCAGGACACATCAATGCCGGAGAACTGAAAGCAAAAGATGTCAATTTCAGAATAGAGGGCGTGGGCACAGCAAGAGTTTTTGCAACCGACAATCTGAATGCTTCCATTAAAGGCGCCGGTAAAATAAGGTATCGCGGAAATCCTGAAGTAGTTCAGAGCGTTGAAGGATTAGGCTCCATTGTTCAGGAGTAAAAAATGTAATGACAGCCTGCCTGTCCCGGTGAATCCGGGCTTACTTCACTTACCGATAAGCTCGGGCTTCGCGACAAGCAGTTCTCTTTTGTTGGCATCAAACTTTGAAAATCCCCTGTCGAAAATGGTATAGCGAACCGGAATTTGTGCCTTTTTCATGGCTATCACCGGAACGCCGGTAATATCTTCCAGCGCTGCTGCAATGAGCGGGTCCTGCTCATCTCCCAATGGGATTCCGGCAAAAATATCTTCTTCGACAGGAATATCGGGAAGAAAGCCATCTTTAAAATCGGTAACGCCCAATGAATTGGCATAGCGAAGCACTATCGGTTGAATTGCCCAATTCGTAAAATCCTTATAGTCTGATGGTTTCGCATAAAAATCTTCCGGTTTCAGTGTGATTGACGCCGTATATTTGCCATAAGTTGATTCACCGATGGTTATGATATTCATATAGGGTTTCAGTCCGGTTATGGTTAATTCGGATGCAGAAGCGGTACCCGGACCTGTCAGAATATACATCTTGTCAAAATCCATTTTGACGGGAACGTTATCGTCAAACCAGATTCCCAACTGCCCTTCGAAATTATTTCTTTCCCAATAATTCTGATAGAAATTATTCCACTGAAACGAAACTAACTGTTCCCGGGCATTTACAACATTTGCCGGCGCAACAGAACTGCAAAAATGCTGAGCAGCATCTGAATCACCTCCGGGATTATACCTGAGATCAACAATCAAATCGGTTATTCCTTCTGTCAGAAAATTGCTAAAAACAGAATCCAGGCTGGTGTTAAAATTCTGAATATATTGTGCATAAAACAGATAACCTACTTTTCTGCCTTCCCGCTCAAACACTTTTGTGATGAGTACCGGGTCAAAAATCAAGTCTTCTGCAGTTATTCGAATCGGAGTGCGGTCAGTTGAAATACCGCCAGCACCCAAAATACCTAAATTGATTGTCAGGCTTCCGGCATTAAGCAAATCCATATAGTTTTTGTCGGTAATGTCTTTTCCGTTCATTAAAACAATGATATCTCCTCTTTTCAAACCCGCTTCTTCTGCCGGCGTGCCCGGATAAACATATTCTACAATGGCAAAAATATTTCCCGTATTGGAAAAGCGACCAAATGTAAGGGAATAGCCAAAAGAGGTCTCCTCACCTTCAAAACTTTTCTCCAAAGCTTCCACATCATCGGTAACATAAGACCATTTGTCTTCTTCGTAAAGCAATTTTTTGAAATATTCTTTCGGATTTTTTTCCCTCACAATGTTGATTTTGGGCATTTTGTCATTCCAAAGATATATATCTTCCATGGCTACTTTTATGAAAGCATTGATTTTCTGCGTAATTAGATCTGCCCTGTCATTATCTGTTGTTCCCTGATCTTCCTCCTCTTCTTTGGGATCAGGAAGAGGCAGCGGCGCTTCACGGCAGCTATTCAGCAGCGCAAAAACAAGCAATATGAGCAGTAATATATTTTTGGTTTTTATCATTTTGCTAAATTAAATCGTATTACAGAACAAAATTAGTCAATTTCTGTCTTCCCCGGTCTCTTTTGGGTATTCTATCCTCACATGATAAATATTCAGTAACTTACTCAATAACGTCTCTTTAATGATTTTAATATCTCTGAAAGTCAACTGTGATTCCTCTAACTGTTTGTCGCGGATTTTATGATCGACCATGCTGTTTATCAGCTCTTTCAGATTTTCATGTGTTTTTTCTTTCAAACTTCTGGATGCCGCTTCAATGCCATCCACAATCATCACCACCGCTGCCTCCTTTGATTTTGGCAGTGGTCCGGGATAGGTAAAGAACTGCTCATCAACCTCAGCGCCGGGATGCTCCTCCTTATATTTCAGATAGAAATATTGTGCTTTTGTGGTGCCGTGATGCGTGGCAATAAACTCCACAATTGCTTCGGGAAGATTGTGCTTTTTGGCAAGAATCACCCCGTTTTTTACATGATCAATAATCACTTCGGCACTTTGGAGATAGTCCATATCGTCGTGGGGATTGATGCCCATCACCTGATTTTCAATAAAAAATCCGGGTTTTTCGATTTTCCCGATGTCGTGATAAAGCGCTCCGGCACGAATTAAAAATGGATTTCCCCCAATTTTCAGAATAATCTCTTCTCCCAAATTGGCAATTTGCATGGAGTGCTGAAAAGTTCCCGGCGCCTGCTCTGCCAGTTTCCGCAAAACCGGCTGGTTCGTATCCGACAATTCAATCAGGGTAACATCGGAAACAAAACCGAAAATTTTCTCAAACACAAAAACTAACGGGTAGGCAAGCAAAATAAGCAAACTGCTGAAAACAAACCATTTGAACATTTTATAATCGACTGCCAGAAATGAACCTTCAAAAATCCATTCAAGTGCGGTAAAAATCAGCAAACAGGTGAGCAAAACCCACACAGCTGCCCATACTAAGTGCCCGCGCCGGTACATTTTATTCAGACTGAACACGGCAACCATCCCTGCCGTTGCCTCCAACAGCACAAATTCATAGTTGTTCGGTGCATAAAAGCCGATCAACAACGTGGTGATAACCAATGTAAAAACAGCAGTTCGCGAATCAAAAAAGGTATGAATCAAAATCGGAAATATGGCAAACGGCACCAGATAGATGTGCAAATCGGGGAACGAGTTAATCACAATCGTCAAAAAAATCATTCCCAACATGAACAGCAGCAAAAAAGAGAGCTTGCTGAACTGCGTGAGAATATCCCGCCGGTTGATGTAGAGAAAAGTGAACAAAAGGGCCATAAAAACAGCAATCAGAATTCCTTTTCCCACAATGCCGGTATAGCGGTTCAGCCCTTCGGTATGCTCCGACTCATAGCTCAGTTTCAGTGATTCCAGAACCTGAAATTTTTCGTCGTTGATAATTTCTCCGGACAGAATAATCCGCTCGCCCGACTGAACCATTCCACGCGTTGATGAAATGCTCCTTGATATTTCGTCCTGCTCTTTTTGAGTTGTTGTTTTGTCAAAAGTAAGATTTGCTTCAATATATTTATCGGGCTGAAGCTTATGGAGAAAATCGGCAACAGCCGGATTTTGTACCGCCAGCTCGTTTATCCGGTTATTCAACGCATTGTAAGCGCTTTTTTCAGAAAAAACCGATTCGGTTTTAATCCGTGAAGTAGCGTTGCCGGTGCGCTTTTTCAGCTCATTTTTGTCGGTCAGCTCGGGATAGGTTTCAGCCGAATTGAGCAAAATTCCGGTCTGATACAATTTTGCAAGAGTAGCTGTAATTTCAGGGATGATTCCCGGGTTCACCTGCTTTATCGAATCAACAGATGGTTTCAGATCATTAAGCAGCCGACCCGTAATTTTTGAAACCATTGTGGTGTCAAATAAAAAATAGGGCGCTAAATTTTTCAGCTGTTCATTTTTCTCCTTTTCGATTTCCGCCGGAGTTTTCAAAATAGCAAAATCAAAAGGCGCCAGCAGATTTTCATGGTTCCACGGAAATCCTTTTTGGTATTCATACTTAAAACGATGTTCCCCGGGAAGAATAAAATAGAGCAGCACAGCAGCCACCAAAAAAACGATAGCCCAATAGAGCGGCAGAGAGTATGTTTTAAGCTTTTTAATATATCTGTTCATTACGGTAATTTTCTTTAAAAAATTTCAAATTCCAAAATCGGAACAAACTTGCAAAATTCATAAATAAAAACCTATTCTCTGAAAAACAAGCAGTTTTTTTATAAATTTGTCTTCTCTGATACAAAAATTGAGCACTTTTTTCTAAAAAACAAGAATTTATTTGGATGAATTATGGTATTTCGGGGCTAAGCCTTATTCCGGTGCGAAGAGAACCTTCTGAAAAAAGCGAAATGGTTACTCAGATTCTCTTTGGTGAATATTTCGAAGTATTTGAACAAATGGTTGGCTGGAGCCACATAAAACTTGCGTGGGATGATTATGAAGGCTGGATTGACAGCAAAATGATCACCTGGATAAATGACCGCACTTTTAAAAAGTTTAAGAACAAGCCTTTTGCAGTCACCGGCGACATCATCAATATCATTCCCGCTGACAACGGACAAAACCTGATGTTGGTTGCCGGAAGCACACTGCCGGTGTGGCGCCCCTATCTCAGGGAATTCTCCATCGGAAAGGAAATATACAAAGCGGGCGGAAAGATTTTTTACAACAAACCAACCAATCCGCGCGAAGTGCTTATCTCTCAGGCACTGAAATATTTCAACGCACCCTATCTCTGGGGCGGGCGCTCCCCTTTTGGAATTGATTGCAGCGGATTAACCCAGATTGTTTATAAAATGATCGGGTTACGCATACCGCGGGATGCCGGACAGCAGGTAAAAATGGGAGTGGCTTTAGGCTTTGTGGATGAAGCACAGCCGGGCGATTTAGCCTTTTTTGACGATGAAGAGGGAAACATCGTGCACGTGGGAATTATCTGGAAACGAAACAAGATTATTCATGCCTCCGGCAAAGTTCGTATAGATAATGTGGATCAATTCGGAATATTTAATGTAGATTTGAGGAGATATACCCACAAAATGAGGGTGATGAAAAGAATTATCGGAACCGATGAAAAGTATTGAGGTACTCATATATGTAATAATCTTTGTTTTTGTGCTTCTTCTCATTGCAAAATACTGGAAAACGGGAAGAAGAAAATAATTGTCAATTTTGTCTGTTCAGCCCCGAATATGAACGGAAACAACTTTTAAAAACGAAAAATGTATAAATACAAATATCCGCGCGCAGCATTAACCGTTGATGCTTTGGTTCACACAGAGGAAAACGGAGTTGACCACATTCTGCTTATCCGGCGGGGAACACAGCCGTTTAAAGGCAGCTGGGCGCTGCCGGGCGGTTTTCTGAACATTGAAGAACTGCTGGAAACAGCCTGCAAACGCGAACTGCTTGAGGAAACCGGATTAAGTCTTGAAAAAATGACGCCTTTCAGGACTTTTGATGCCATTCACCGTGACCCAAGGCAGCGCACCGTAACTTTTGTTTTCTCGGCAAAACTGCCCGAAAAAGCGATAGTTAAAGGCGCCGACGATGCAGACAGCGCGCAGTGGTTTCCGTTAAATGACCTGCCCGAACTGGCATTCGACCATCTGGAAATCATCAGGGAGTTTTTTAGATGAAGTTCTAACTCATTTTGCTTGTAACCATGGGATTATGCACGCTACCGCGGTTTTGTAAACCGTGCCTTGCTTTGCAAGAGCAAAAAGCACAGCAGAGGATGTAAGGCACAAAGCAAGGCTTTGCACCAACAGGGATACTTCCCAAAAGAACCTTATTTCTTTCAACAATATTAGTAACCAGCCGAATATCACAATAAACCAAAACCTTATTGCCTTATTTGAGGGTCTATCGTTTTCTAAGAATAATGAAATGTATGCTGAAAACGTATAAGAACCAAGTGGTAAATTTCACAAACTGACTTTTTAAGGCATAATCCCTGTATATCAGACTATTGGCAGTTTCTTCTTAATATTAAATTCATTTTATAAAAATTATTTGGCTAAACAATTGGTTTTCATAAAAAAAAAAAAAATAGCTTTGTCAAAAATTTAGAGCTGACATCAGCTCTTTTTAATCAAAAATCATAACCAAAGCAGTCATGGAAATATTAACCGGGCGTAGATTTATATGCGTCGTTCAGAGATTTTTAGGAATTATTTTCCTGTTGGGTTTCATTTTCTTGTCAGAAACGATTTCTGCTCAGGATATTATCACACTTCGCAACGGCAAACAGATTGAATGCACCATCACCAAAGCCGACGATTCCGTCATCAATTACGACTTCATCAAAGACGGACGAAAGCTATCCAGCTTTGTCAACATGTCTCAGGTGAGAAGCTACACAATTCAAGATGAAAAAGCCCGGAATGAAAATGATTTTCCAAATTTGGAGAATCCGGGTAGCACAGTGGTTATTGACACTACAAAATATGAAAGAAAAGTTGAGCGGTGGATTAACCGGGTGACCTACTCCCGACTGTTTGGCATCCATGCAAGCGGCTGGTCTCTCCAATACAGCGGATTCACCCTGAGTGCCGATTCCAAATGGGTTATGCCCGTTGTTTTTAGTCTTGAAAGCACAAACATAAGTCAGAATTATTTTGACCGATCTGAATATTACTCTGCCATGCTCAGCTATGCAAGCATAGGAATCAGTCCGTTATACAGACTTTCCGACTCCTTTTTTCTGAATCTGGGTTTGAATCTGCTTTTAGGACAGGAAGAGTTAACAGAATTCAGCGGAAGCCAAAAAGAGCGCTTTATTTTAGGAATTAATCCGTCTCAGGGAATAGTTTTCATTCCGAAAGGAAAATTCGGAATCACTTTCGGTGTTTCCATTTATGAGAAGCTGCTCACTTCAAGGGTTTATGAAAACGATTTGGGCGCAAAACTTGAATTAGGCATAAAATTTTAAAAATCTTTAATCATCAGCCATGAGAAAATTTATTCTATTTCTGCTTCTCCCTTTTGTGGGATGCACAGCCAGTCAGAAAATTGTCTATCCAACCCGCGAAGTGCAGGTAAATCAACCGGTAAAGACCATCCCCATGCGTGTCGATATTCGAATTTTGGAAGACAACAGGGCGGCATTTGATGCAAACGGAATTTTGTTTGAAAAACCCCGTCAGGTCAAAATTGAAAAGAAAAACTACTGTATCAATTCAGAAAAGCATTATGCAAAAAAAGATACAGTGGTTACGCAGCTCACTAAGCTGATGACCGACCATTTCAATCAGGTTCAGCTGTTTGAAAGAGCGTTTTACGGGAACGGCAGTCAGGGTGATTACTATCTGACCGGCACGTTGAACAGCTTTTACGGAAAACAGGAGTTTTCCAAAAAAGCAGCCGTTGGCGCACAGTTCGGACTAATTGGAGCATTAGCAACTTCCGGCGCCACAACTCCGGGGGAAATAGTAATCGAACTTGCCAATATCCGGCTTTACAAAAATGACGGAACGCTCGTAAAGGATTTTGGCACTTTCTACAAGGAGTACAACGACGATTTTTCGGCAGACGCCTATTGCTGGTGCATCTACTGGAACATGAACGAAATGCTCATGGATTTCAACACGCAACTGGTGGAGAAAATCAGAACCGAAATGGTAGATTATCTCTCCTATCGGTGAAACTTTTCGGAAATAAATTTCAGCCCGTCAAATAGCCCGGTGCGCCAGTAGCTCCAGGTGTGCCCGCCATTTCGCACGCGGTATTCATGCGGAATGCCTTTGTCGCGCATTTTCACATGCAGCGCCGAATTGCCTTTGTAAAGAAAATCATCATCGCCACAGTCGATATAAAACCGGATGGATTTCAGTTCCTTTTCGCCGACACTGTCAAGCAGGTGCAGCGGACTGTACGATTTCCAGTAATCGCTGACCTTTCCGTCAGCCGGCTTCGGACCGTAAATATTTTTGAAATAGTGATCATAGCTGTTATCCTTCGTGATCTCTTCATCGGTGAAAGTTCCGGCGCTCAAAGCCACGCAGGACGAAAACAGTTCCGGATTGCGCATGGACAAAAGCAAAGCGCCGTTTCCACCCATGGAAAGCCCTGCAATGGCGCGAAACTCTTTTTTCTGGCGAATGCGGTATTCGCTTTCAATGAAGGGAATAAACTCCTGAACAAACATATCTTCCCAGGGATCTTTTCCGTCATAACTATTTGCATACCAGGAAACTTTTCCATCGGGCATGACAATGATGCAGGGCGGAAAATCCCCGTTGGCAATGCCGCGGTCGGCAATGCTGTTGGCTTCGCCAAACTGAATCCATCCCGTTTCATCGTCGGAATAGCCATGCAGCAGATAGAGAACGGGATAGCTGCGCTGAGAGGTTTCGTAACAGGGTGGCAGATAGATGGAATATTTCACCGGATAAGCCACCTTTTTACTTTCAAATTCTAATGACTCCATAACTTTTCCCGTTTGTGCAAACAGAATGGCAGAGAACAGGAAAACAAAACTGAAAATGCTGATTTTTTTCATTGTGAACTTATTTTTTGGTTTGAACTGCATAATTTTCTAAAACTTCCAGACCAGCCCGATTTCCACCATCCGGGGCTGTCCGGGAACAACGGTGGGCGAACCCGCCAAATTTCCCATATACCCCACACCTGCAAGATATTTCTCATCCAGCAGATTGGTAGCCCGGATTACCAGACTTGCTTTCGGTTCATCCATTTCTAATCCGAAATTTACATTCAGTAACCCGTAAGCCGGCTGCTCAAGTCCGGGTGAATTTGCTTCCGTGAACCAAAAGTGCGATTTCCGGGAATACCACGGGGTGGCAAAAAATTTCAGCCGGTGAGCAACATAAAACTTTGCGGAGAATCCGGCAGAAAAGCTGTTTTCAGGCATTCGCGCAAAACTGTTGCCGGCATACAGATAGTCACTGCCATCCATGGCTGTGGAGTCAAAAACGGAGTACATGCGCGCATAGCTGCCAAACAGATCCAGCTCCCTGACAATGGCAATTTTCAGGGAAGTTTCTCCGCCAAAAGAAGTTGCCCTGCCGTTGGCAGCCAGCTGGGTAACGCTCGGCGCCCTGTCCGGATAGAGCGTTTGCACATTTAAATGTTTTCGATAGAAACCGCTGACATCCCAGAAAATCCGTTTTAAAATGATGGTTTTCCATCCCGACTCAGCACCATAAACACGCTCAGCGCCTGTAACAAGCGGCATACTGTTCCACGTAAACTGCAAAACTAACGGTCTCCTTCCGCGCACGGTATTCAGATAAAAATTGAAATTTTCTTTAATGCGGTAATTTATTCCCGCCTGTGCGGTAAACGACAGGCTGTTCTTAGTAATCTCTTTCAGCGAAGCGGGCGCATAGAGAAAATTGGGTGCTGCAACACCTTCACTGAAAGCTACTCCACCCGAAAAAACCGATTCCTGCGAATAGCTGAGCCAGTCAAAAGCACTTCGTGCACCAAGCGTGAAAAATAATCTGCGCGTCCACTGGTGAGAAGCATGTATAAAAGCCTGTGCCGACTGTGTTCTTCTGCTGCTGAAAATATCTTCTTTATGCTCGTTTTCTGAAACATCATCGGGAGCCGGCAGAAAAAGATATGAACCGGTTTTCAAAAAAGAGAGCAGCTGCTCATTTGAGGTCAGCGAAAGGATTGAATTTTCTTTTTCTATAAGGAAATTTGCTCCAATTGAGCCGTTGGTGCGGCTTCTGCGCACAAAATTGTAGCGAAGTTCCTGAAAAAACAGCCGGCTTTCGCCCGTATTGTCCATATCAAGTGCGGGCAAAGCCGTTCCGTCTGCATCTGTTCGTGAAGCGGCGTTGTTGTTGCGGAAAGAGGTAACCGAAGTCCAGTGGTTATGCTCATCTCTGAAAAGCTGGTAGGTCAACGATGCATCCATACGTGAGACCTCCGAGCCAAGTTCTTTTCCCCTGTTGAGCGATGCCCGGTAATCAAACAGGCTGTTTTCGCCATTTTCGCCGGGCATTTCCGGGTTGATGAACGCCATGCCGGGCTCATCGCTTTTCGTGTAATTGAACTGCAGGTCAATTTTATGATTCCATGCCGGCAAAAAGCGCACAGAAAACCTGCCACCCAGCAAGTTATTGCCATTGAGCGTTCCTCCTGCACTGTTTTTTACATAGCCGTTCCGGTCGTGATAAATTCCGGCAGCCCGCACAAGCAGCATATCTTCAACCACCGGTAAATTCACAGCGGCTTCCAGGTTTTTATTCCAAAAACTTCCACCGCCTCCGCTCACAAAACCACTGAATTTTCTGTCAGGTTTCTTGCTGATTAAATGCACCGCTCCGTTAAGCGCATTTCTGCCAAAAAGTACATTTTGTGCTCCTTTTGCAATTTCAATCCGCTCCAAGTCAAAAGAGCGAAACGGCAATCCGCTGGTGCGTGTCAGCGGAGCCTGATCGGAAAAAGCGGCAACCGATGGAGACAGCTCCGGAAATCCGGACTGCCCGTTAACACCGTTGATGTAAAATCCTGAATTTCCAGCGCCCGTTTGCTCAAAATCGACATTGGGAATTACCGGAAGCATATCGAAAAAACCGGTCCCGCCCGGCTTCTCTGTAAACGACGGGATAATTACATCAACCGTTGCGGGAATATCCGAAATTTGTTGTTCGCGCTTTTGCATTGACGAAACCGCTTTGTCCAACGGAACCTGTCCGCGTTCAAGCGTGATGTAGTGGTCGTTATTTCCCACATGCAGCATATAATCAATGATTTTCGTCTGAAAACCAAGTGCGGAAATCCGCACTCTTTGTATTCCGGTTGGGAGATCAGACAGCATAAACTGCCCTATTTCATTGGCATGAACTAATTTTTTCAATCCTTCTATTTCAGCGCCTGCTCCGGGAATGGGATTCCCGGCTACATCCTGTACCAGACCGCGAAAAACCACCTGCGGCAGTTTCTGGTCGGCAAATTCCACATCGCGGTACTTTCGCTTCACTTTTCCGCGCTTTTTGGGTTGCGAGACAGCCGGAAGCGTAATCAGAATGAATAAAATAAAGAGCAGTATTTTTTGCATTTTTTCAGTTTTCTCAAATGTATAAAACGAAAGGAAGCTGATAAAATTTTTCAATGCCCGGATAAAACAGCTTTTGCCGGTTCGGATGAAGTTGTTGAAATATTGCAAACAGAGTAATTAAAAACTATCAGAAACAATTCATCCGTTTTCAGCAGAAGCGAGCAATTGGGAAATGGCTTTATCAATTTTCTCAAACCGGAATTCCTGAATAGTTCTCTTCTTTTTCTCAGAAATTTCATTCAAACACAGATTTCCGATGCTTCCCTGATGGCTGTGACTGACTGTTTTATCGGGCTGGAACTCACCTGCCTCAATTTTTTCGGCAATCTGCCGGTAGGCTTCCCGAAAAGGAATTCCCTGCAAAACCAATTTATTCACTTCCTCCACACTGAAAAGAAAATCATATTTGGAATCGTCTAAAATATTTTCATTCACCTGCAACTTTTCCAGTGCAAGCGTTGCCATGGAGATGCAATCGTTCAGTTCGCCAAAAAGAGGAATAAAAACCTCTTTAATAATCTGCAAATCACGAAAATAGCCTCCAGGAAGATTATTTATAATTCCTGAGATTTGCTGAGTGGCGCCTTGAATTTTATTGCATTTTCCGCGAATCAGCTCAAAAACATCGGGATTTTTTTTGTGCGGCATGATGCTTGAACCGGTTGTAAATTCTGCCGGAAGCGTCACAAAATTGAAATTTTGGTTAGTAAAAAGGCAAATTTCGCCTGCAAATTTCGATAAAGTTGCGGCGATATTACCCAAAGCAAACGAAACTATTTTCTCCATTTTCCCTCTTCCCATCTGCGCATAAATCACATTGTAGTTCATATTGGCAAAGCCTAACAAGTCGGTGGTCATCTGGCGGTTGAGCGGAAAAGACGAACCGTAGCCGGCAGCCGACCCCAAAGGGTTCTGGTTTGTAATTTTGTATGCGGAAAGCAGCAACTCAAGGTCATCGGCAAGGCTCTCTGCATAAGCGCCAAACCACAATCCGAACGAAGAAGGCATGGCAACCTGAAGATGGGTGTAGCCGGGCATTAAAATCTCCTTAAAATGATTGCTACGCTCCAGAAGTGTTTCCAAAAGCCGGTCTGTAGCATCAACAGTTTCGCGAATTCCCTGTCGTGCAAAAAGCTTCAAATCCAGTAAGACCTGGTCATTCCGCGAGCGTCCGCTATGGATTTTTCTGCCTAAATCGCCCAATTCTTTTGTCAGGAGAAGCTCAACCTGCGAATGTACGTCTTCGACGCCCTGCTCTATGACAAACTGACCATTCCGGGCTTTTTCATAAAGTTTTCCCAGCGCTTTCAGCAAAACCGGCAGCTCTTCCTTTTCGATTAATCCCACCGATTCAAGCATCGTAACATGAGCCATAGAGCCTAAAATATCATGTTCGGCAAGATGTAAATCCAGCTCAGCATCTTTACCCACCGTAAACTTTTCAATGGCTTTGTCAACTGCAATCCCTTTTTCCCAAAGTTTCATTTCCGATAAATTGAATTTTTAGCAAAGATATGGATTTTTGAACCACAACAGCCATAGTAGAGCGCATTAGGATTTTGCCACGAAATCACTAAATCTTCCTCTGTGCCTCTCTGTGTTCTCTGTGGTGAATTTTCTTGAATTTTTGCCACTAAAGCACTAAGACCACCATGTTTCACTAAATCTTCCTCTGTGCTTCTCTGTGTTCTCTGTGGTGAATTTTCTTGAATTTTTGCCACTAAAGCACTAAGACCACCATGTTTCACTAAATCTTCCTCTGTGCTTCTCTGTGTTCTCTGTGGTGAATTTTCTTGAATTTTGCTTATAAAGCCAATAGCATTGATTAAGCGATTTTGCAGATTTACACATTCGCAAAATCCTGATACCTGATACTAATAGTCTTATATCTCCTTTTTTAATCCTGAAAAAAATGCCATTTTTGCACTAAAATTTGAGAAGAAAAGACTTTTAAACTCATGCTCGAAAACAGAATTATCCGTATATTATTTATTGTGCTGACTGGATTTGCCATTGCAGTCTATATATCAGGGCTTTCCATTGATGTTACGCGCGATGCGGGTAAATATGCCGCCGTTTCAAAAGAGATATTTCAGAATAAAAACTACATCAATATCACTGTGCACGGCGATCCTTACGACCAGAAACCGCCCATGCTCTTCTGGCTTGGAGCTTTGGGGTTTTCCATTGGCGGCATTTCCAATTTCTGGTTTAAGTTTCCGGTTTTTCTGCTGAGTGTTTTTGGATTCTACTCTGTTTTCGGACTGGGGAAAAGTCTCTATAACCGGCGCGTCGGGCTACTTGCCGCTTTTATGATGGCATTTTCCTTTATCAGCACGCTTTACACCATGGATATTCATGCAGACACACCACTACAGGCATTTATTGCTTTTGCTCTGTGGCAGTTTGCGGAGTTCATTCATACCAAAAAAGACAAGCACTGGATTCTGGGTTTTACCGGCGTCGGATTTGCGATGCTCAGCAAAGGACCGGTAGGAATGGTCATTCCCGCTTTTGCCGTGGTGGGACACATCCTGCTGAAAAAGGATTTCAGGTTGCTGCTCAACTACCGCTGGTATCTGGGAATTTTGCTCTCGTTTGTTATTTTAACTCCGGCGCTGGCAGGTCTTTATAACCAGTTTGGCAGCGATGGTCTCATTTTCTTCTTCTGGGACAACAACGTGGGCAGGTTCACCGGCTCTTACATTCAGGCAATCAATGACCCGCTCTTTTATGTGCATAGCCTGCTCTATCTTTTTCTTCCCTGGAGCCTGTTGTTTTTCGCATCTGCGTATATGGAATTTAAAACACTTATTCGCAACAAGTTCAAGTCGCCGGAGTATTTCACCTTTGCCGGAATATGGATTTTCTTCATTATTCTGAATGCTTCCAAAAATCAGCTGCCTAATTATATTTTCGGAATTATGCCGCTGATAGCCGTACTCACCGCAAAATGGACAGACATGGCACTTACTCAGAAAGAAAAATTGCTGAAAGTTTACTTCTCCATTCAAAACAGCATCACGGCAATTTTGTGGCTTGCCATCGGTTTTATCGCTTTTTATCTTTTCCCCGTTTCAAACTGGCAGTTGATTACCATTTCAACTCTTGCCATTGCCGCCACAATTTACATTTTCACCAACAGCAAAAGTTATATTCCCCGCTTGATTCTACCCTCTGCCATAGCATTCATTTCCCTGATATGGCAGCTGAACAATGATATTTTCCCTTATATTTTCAGCTATCAGGCGCCGCCGCAGGCAGCCCGTTATTTCACCGAAAATGCAAAACCGGGAGAAACCCTTTTCAATTACAATTATTCGCAGTATGAGCTGTTTTTTTACAGCGAACCACAGGCAGAGCAACTTTCAAACGACGAAGAGATGAGAGCAGTTGCCGGAAATCCGGGAAACTGGATTTTTACCGACTCGGAAGGTTTTGAAAAAATTGCCGCATTGAACCTGAAACCTGACACCGTGATTGAATACCGGCACCTCTATCTGAACAAAAGCATTGAATTCATTCCTCCCAAAAACCGGGAGAATGCGCTCTATCCCATGTATTTAATAAAATACTGAGCTATGCGCAGCCTGCAAAAGCATATATGGATATTCGCTCCCCTGCTGTTTCTTCTCTATTCGGCTCCGGCTGCATTGGATTACGTTTTCCATTATCCCGACGAAAAATATTATACCGATGCCGTTTTACAGATGATGGATAATGAAGACTATTTTACCCCATACAGTGCAGACGGTTCCTACAGATTTTTAAAGCCGATATTTACTTACTGGCTGCTTATTCTCAGCTATAAACTATTTGGGATAAGCGTTTTATCCTCACGCCTGTTTTTCTGGCTGGCAGGAGCAGTGCTGGTTGTCATCACCTTTTTTACTGCCAAATCCATTACAGACAACCGGAAAACAGCTGTTATTGCAGCATTTATTACAGCCGCCAATCCACTGGTATTGATGGGCGCTGCCCGTTCCATTCCCGATATTTTATTGGTTTTGTTCCTGACTGTCAGCGCCCGGGGTTTTTTAGAAATAATGCTTAGGAAACAGCCCGGAAAAAAGTTTTTTTGGATGGCTTATGTCGGTGCTGCCTTCGCTTTTGAAACCAAAGGCTTGCCGGCAGCAGTTTTTGCCGGAATCAGCTTTTCGTATATCCTGCTCAACCCCTGGAAGCGAAAAACAATCCGGCAAATTATTGAGCCTTATTCGCTAATTACAGCCATTGTCATCGCTTTTGGCTGGTTTATAATCATGTATTTTCAGCATGGCGCGGAATACCTCGGCTCTTTCTTTGCCGATCAGGTGGGCGACCGGGTTTCGTCCAAATCACTGACAGCGCTCAAAAATTTATTTTTAGGTTTTATTTCATTATTAGCTTTCTCCATTCCGTGGACTATTCTTGCTTTTTCAAAACCCAAGACTCTGAAAGACAACTTTTTAATTTCAGACAAAAAAACAAAAGCAGCGTTGGGCTTTATCGCAATTTGGGTGATTTTTGCAATCCTGATGTCAGGTGCCGTTTTCAAGTTTTATGAACGCTACATGCTTCCGGTTATTCCTCTTTTCTCAATAGCCCTGGCTATGATGTTGACAAAAGCGCCAAACCATTTCGCCCGGTTTTTCAAGCAGCTATTTGCTGGAGCAGTTCTTCTCGTACTATTTGTAAACACACTCTATGCACTGTTTATTTTGGCGAATAAAATCCTGATTGCAGGCACTTTAACCGGAATTGGCATATTCATTTTTCTGAAATTGAAAGTTTTGAAAAACATTTCGCCCGAAATCGTTCTTGCCAATTATATTTTACTGCTCTATTTCAGCGTTCATATTTTACTCTATCCGCTGCTGATGCCCAATCCGGGCAGACAGCTTGTTGAAAACATAAATACAGCGCAGGCAACGGGAACAGAAACCGTCTATGTTTACGGGAACATCCGCACGGCATCAAATATCCGAATCCACAGCCATCATCAAATAAATGTGGTGAGCATGGACACAATTTATACACTTCCTTCCGAAAAAAATCATCTGCTGATTTTCAGTCCGAAAGAGCAACCGTTTTTAGCGCTTGATGAATATTCCGTTTCTCCGGGTTCTGAAGAGTGGAAACGTCTGCCCCCGGACAAGTTTCCCCGTTTTCTACAACCGGCAGTGGAAAAAATTAAGGCGGGCGGAACAAAATACTATATTGCAAAACCCAAATAGAGAAGCATGTACAATCTGAATAAAAAACATTGGTATATAATCGGGGTATGGTTTGCGATTAACCTGCTGCAGGCGGTTTTCACAGGGTTGCATTCCGATGAATCCTACTATTGGATGTATGCGCAAAATCTCGCCTGGGGCTATTTTGACCATCCTCCGATGATCGCTTTTCTGATTCGTCCGGGATACCTGCTCCTGTCGGACGAATTGGGAGTCAGGCTATTTATAGCGCTTATGTCAACTGCAACTTTTGCACTCATCATCAACGAATTAAACGAAAAGGAAGATATTCCTTTTCTGATTCTTTTTGTACTTTCGTTTCCGCTAATTCACACCCACATAGCAGGCTTTTTGGCAATTCCCGATGTGCCGCTTCTCTTTTTCACACTCTGTTTTTTAGTTTTTTACCGGAAATTTCTCGAAAGCCCCTCTTTTGCTGTTTCTGCACTGCTTGCGGTCTCTATTGCAGCCATGATTTACAGCAAATACCACGCTTTTTTGGTAATTGGGTTCACCGTTTTTTCCAATCTGAAATTGCTGCGCAGCAAATATTTCTGGCTGACTGTGCTTTTTACGATAATTTTGCTCATTCCCCATGCCTGGTGGCAAATTGCCAATGAATTTCCCACTTTTAAGTACCATCTGGTGGACCGCGCAAAACCGTTTCGGATAAAACATATTGTCAATAACCTGCTGAGTCAGTACGCTATGGCAGGACCATTAACCGGAGTTCTGGTTTTTTGGGCGCTGGCACGTTTCAGGATAAAAACCGATTTTGACCGGGCGCTACTTTTTAATATTCTCGGTTTTTACATTGTACTTTTCCTTGTGAGTTTCAAAAACCGTATCGAAGCTCACTGGTCGGCAGCTGCAATCCCCATGCTGATGCTTGCCGTTTACTCTCTGATAAAAGAGGATGCCAAAGTTAAGCTCTGGTTTAAACGATTAGCTCTTCCGACAATTATTCTCATTTTCTTTTTCAGACTTTATCTTGCCTTAGATATTATTCCCAATCTGGGACACTCAAAAATTGCGTTTTATAACCGCAAAGTGCATGCGCAGGAGATTAAAGCGCTGGCAAACGGGAAAAAAGTGGGATTTTTCAATAATTACGCTGCCACCAGCAACTACATTTTTTACTCGGGCGATTCGGCAGTGCTGCTCTCCACACCGGACTACCGGTTTAACCAGTATGATCTGTGGAATGATGAAAAATATGCTGAAGACGAACCTGTTTTTGCCATAAAATCCAGAGATTTGAATCCGCCCAATCTGAGCAGAATGGCAACCGGACAATATCGTGGATATGAGGTAATTGACAAATTTCAGTCGCTGAAAGGGATTGAAATTGAGATAGTGAAAGCAGAAAAAACCGGTGATTTCTATCGGTTTGAAGCAAAATTGCAAAATAACTCGCTGCGCACCGTCTTAACGACGCACGTTTCCAAACCGGTACTGGCTGTGATGCAAAACAAGATAGAGCTGAAATCAACACCGCTTGCCGGTGTTTCCGGTAAACCGGAGCTCAACCCCGAAGATACATTACTGTTAAACATAAATGTTCCTGCCCATAAAGTGGACCCGAAGTATCCACTGGTTTTCTATACCCGCACAAAGGAAAATTACCGTGGAGAAGTAGCAAGCCGGCGAGTTCGTGATTTGTGATTTTTTATGATAAAGAAATTAGATGGTAGCGATAAAATAACAGCTCAGCCCAATTATTTCAGGCTATACGGCTTTGTGAGAAAATATAATTATGTGTTTTTTGAGAATAACGTTTTGGTAATTACCGGCAATGTTGCCACTACAACAATTCCCAAAAGTGTCCACTCCAGGTTTCTTTTGACCCACTCATTTTCACCTAAGATAAATCCCAGCGAGACAAGGCTTCCCACCCATACTATCGCGCCTAAAACATTGTAAAAAGCAAACTTTTTAATATCCATTTTAACCATTCCACCGATGACGGGAACAAAAGTTCTGGCAACCGGAATAAATCGGGCGATGGTGACAGCAAATCCACCTCGTCTCTCATAAAAACTTTGCGCTGTTTGAATATGTGCTCTTTTCAGTAACCAGTAATCTTTCTGGTGCGACAACAACATTTGTCCAAACTTAAAACCAATTCCGTAACCTAAAAAATTACCTAACACTGCACCGAAAATAAATATTCCCTGCCAAAAGATGAGCGTATGAATTTCATTTGGGAAAATATGGGTTGCCTGTCCGGCTGCGGCAATAATCATTCCCGAAATAAACAGCAAGGGGTCACCGGGCAGAAAAAAACCAAAGAAAAGTCCGGTTTCCACAAACAGAATAATTAAAACGAGGTAGAGACCACCTCGTTTCATAATCCATTCTGCATCAGTTAAATTATTAAAAAACTCAAAAATATATTCCATCCGGGTTGTGTGTATTGGGTATTATAAATTAGCTGTCAATTCTGATAAAATCACCACCCATAGTAAACTCCAGATCAAGATCGTTATCTAATTCCACCTGTTGGTTTCGATCATCAATTTCCCAGCCTACAATAAAGTTCTCGGGATAATTTTCAGCAACAAACTGTCTGATTTTATCAGGGATTACACTATCAGGAAGTTTTGTAAGTCCTTCGATATCAATAATCTCTTTTTTGCGGCTGAACGTCAGGGTAAAATTGCCCTGCAGAACCACTTCATAAGTTTTGACAAGATCATCCAGCTCAATCATCGATTGGATAATCGGATTTTCCGGGAAATGCGTTGCTATATATTTGCTTATTTCAACCGGAAGCTGATCAGTTCCAATAATTTTCTCTTTATCGCAACTGTTCAACATCAACAGTGAAAAAATCAGCATTGCAGCTGTAAATAAGGATTGTTTTGTTTTCATTTTCAATTTTGTGTTTATAATTTTATGCTACTCTGTTAAGGATTTTCGCTGCCTCCAAAAATTATTTTTTTTAATTAATCAGGAATTTTACTCAATATATTACCCTCAGCATCAAGGCTTACTTTCCATTCTTCATACAGTTTCTTGACTTCCAATGTATAGATTGCCACATTTTGATCAACTATCTTTTTGATATCACTCACTAAATAGCCCCGAAACTCAGTTGCCAGTTTTGATTGCACCGCTTCGGGCAATTCACTCTTAGGAATTTCAGCTTTACTTCGGATAATCTTTCCCGATTGATCGTACCAAACGGTATGGTCGTAGCGGCGAAGTCCGGTTTCAAATTCCACTTTGTAGAGTTCATTTTCCAATTTCCACTCCACATCATAAGCCCGTGGGAAATTTTGATGGAAGTTATTGACGATTATTGACGGAACAGAACTTTTGTGAATCTTTTGAGCAAATGCTGCATTGACAGCAAGCAAAAAAGTCATCAAACTGACTAAAAAATATTTTTTCATTTCACTTTGTTTTTAAATTCAAAACAAAGCAAGTACATGAATCTGGAAAGATTTTGGAATAAAATCGGATTGGAGAGAAAAACGGGTTATTTTTTGAAATTTATCTCAAAACAGTGACGGTTTTCACGAAATTGATAAGTGATGCGATATCCGTACAGGTCGCAAATAGCTTTCACGATTGCCAGACCAAGCCCGGTACCGTGAGATTTTCCTTCCGATTTGTAGAATCGTGAAAACATGTCTTTGGTTTGCAAAGGCTCCGGACTACCGCTGTTACAAATGGTTAATCTGTTATCATTCAGTGAAATTTGAACTTTGCCTTGCGGTATATTGTGAAAAATTGAATTACGAATCAGGTTTGAAACTGCAATATTAGCAAGTGATGCATCCATAACCGTTTCAACAGAGCTGTTCTCTTCTGTCGAAACTGAAACCTCTTTGTATTGTATTATTTCAGATAAGTCCTGAATACTCTGTTTTACAATGTGATTGATGTCAACCGGCTGGTTATCCATAAATTGCCGGTTTTCAATTTTGGAAAGTAACAACAGTGATTTATTCGTTCGGATCAGTCGTTCAATAATGGAAATTGTTTCGCTGATATTTTGAGCCTGACTGTTACCCAGATTTCCCTCTTCAATCAGCAGCTCCAGTTTGTTTACAGCAATTGCCAGCGGCGTTTGCAGTTCATGCGAAGCATTTCCAATAAATTGCTTTTGCTGTTCAAACAGCGAAGTATTGTGTTTCAACAAAGTGGTTACGGCTGATTGCAAATCCTGAAATTCGGTGATGCCGGTCTTTATCTCGGGAAAGCCTTCTTTAGTCCCCAAACGATAGGATTTTAATCTTGAGAGAAAAATGTAAAATGGCTTCCACAACCGCTGAAGTGCATAGCGATTAACCAAAAGCATCGTTAGAAAGAGTGCGGCAAAAAGCCAAAGGGTATTCCAAAACAGCTGTTTAACCAGATCATCCGCTTCAATCATCGATTGAATAACTTTCAACTCATAATAACTGCCTTCAAGCTCAAATGCTGTAGAAAGCAGACGCGCCGGTTCCAGTTCGGGATAAGGATCATCAGCATCCTGCATATACATCAAAGTGTCTTTATAGATATCCTTATAGTTGAGTGCTGCTTTTTCGTCAATCGAACGAATGGCATAAAAGCCATCGTTAAATGCTTCGGTTTGTAAAACAGCAGAATCGGATTGAGCCAGAAAAACAATTTGTCGTTTGTAGTTGTCCAGCCCTTCGTCAACACTCGATTTTATTTCGCGATAAATGCTGAAATAGAAAACAACCGCCCAAAGTGCAATAACAATCAGCACCGGAATTGCAATTAATCTGATTGATCGGTTGAGTAGTTTCATGATTCCGAAAATCTGTATCCAACGCCGTAAACGGCTTCAATCTCAACGTTGGCATCAGCTTCCTGCAATTTTTTACGCAAATTTTTTATCTGATAATAGATAAAGTCAAAATTATCTGCCTGATCGATATTGTCGCCCCAGACATGCTCTGCCAAAGCAGTTTTTGAAACTAAACGGTTTTTGTTGAGCATAAAATAGTTGAGCATATCAAATTCCTTTCGGTTAAGTACCACACTTTTCCGGTTCACCAAAAGTGTGCGTTCTTCAATATTCAATATCAGATTGCCGATTTCGATATGGTTTTTACCACCCAAAGATTTTCGTCTCAATACAGCCTTAATTCTGGCATTCAGTTCCGCAATATGAAACGGTTTCGCCAGATAATCATCGGCGCCCAAATCAAGACCTGAAATTTTATCATCTAAAGAATCTTTTGCCGAAATAATAATCACATTTGAAGCAATTTTTCTGTTTTTCAACTCTTTCAACAGCTGCAATCCGCTTCCTCCGGGCAACATAATATCCAACAGGATACAATCGTAATCGTAAATTGCAATTTTATCCAACGCTGAATTGAAATCATCTGCCGTTTCCACAACATATTTTTCTTTCGAAAGCGATTCCGAAATAACTTGTCTCAATTGCTTCTCATCTTCAACAACCAATATTTTCATCACCTAAAGATACAGGATTAATTTGGGAAAGAAATTGGAATTATAGAAATAATCAAACGAGACTGTCAAGAAATTGTTTAGCCAAATCTTTCTGAGCTAACTTCACCTAATCTCCACCTAACCTCCCTCAACTTATTTTGTTGACAATTTCATAAGACGCAACTGTTCTTATACTGCCCAAAAGAGCTATTTTTGCAGCCGAATTTAAAATTACCGGAAATGCAGACCTGGTTTGAATGTAAAGTGAAATATACCAAAACGCTGGAAAGCGGCAGAGAACAAAACGTAACCGAAAACTACCTTTTGGATGCTGTTTCGTTTACCGATGCCGAAGCCCGGATCACCCGCCAGATGCGGGAAATGGTCAAGGGGGAATTCAGCATTACCGATATAAAAAAGTCAAGAATTGCGGAAACTTTTTCCTATGAAAACGGAGAATGGTGGTTCAGGGCAACCATCAATTTAGTTACCATCGACGAAGAAGCCGGAAAGGAGAAAAAAATCCGCTCAAACTATTTAGTTATGGCTGACGACATTCAGGAAGCGCTCACACGCCTTGACGAGAGCCTTTCATTTTTAGTGGTTCCTTATGTTGTTTCTTCTCTGGCAGTCAGTACTA
>CAYNOQ010000007.1:0-44931 GCA_964398855.1 uncultured Mariniphaga sp.
AATGGACCGCCTTTCCGATTGTCAGTTTATTTATATTTACAGCGATTTATAGTTAAGGGAAGCACATTCGTGATTTAAGAATTTGTAATATTTCGGAAAAATAAATTAATCAAATCCTGAGAATGGAAAAAATCATTGAAAAAATAAGAGAGGAGCTGAAAAATAAGGCTGATGAGCATAAAAGAATTTCTGTTCAGAATTATTTTAAGGAAGAGATAAAGAATTATGGTGTTGGAAATCCGGAGGTGCACAAACTTGCGAAGGTTTATTTGAAGCAGCTTCGAGGAGCAACAAAAAATGAAATTTTCAATTTGTGCGAAATCCTTTGGCAATCGGGCTATATTGAAGAATCATTTGTTGCCTGTGATTGGGTTTATTCACTCAGGAGAAAATACGAACCTGCCGATTGGCAATATTTTGAAAAATGGATACGGGAATATGTCTCAAACTGGGCTTCGTGCGATACGCTGTGCAATCATGCCGTTGGAGACTTTATTGAAATGTATCCGGAATTTATGTTTAAGCTAAAGGAGTTTACTGAATCTGAAAACAGATGGGTGCGCCGCGCTGCTGCCGTAACTTTAATTCTTCCGGCAAAAAGAGGAAAGTTTTTGGATGATGTTTTAGAAATTTCCGGCATGTTACTTTCTGACGCCGATGATATGGTACAGAAGGGTTATGGCTGGATACTGAAAGTTGCAAGTCAGGCACATCAGGCGGAAGTGTTTGACTATGTAATGAAAAATAAAGCACTTATGTCCCGCACAGCCCTTCGGTATGCCATTGAGAAAATGCCGCAGGAGATGAGACAGGCTGCAATGAAAGGATAAAATATTTTACTCCCGTGAATATTTCTTTTTAAATTTCGGAAAAAATAAAAAGTTATGCAGCCTGATAAGAAGCAACTGGAAATTCTGTTGATACAATATTTCAAGGATTGTTATTCCGATTTTCCCAAAGGAAAAATAATTCCTTCGGAATCCCCGGATTTTATTGTGACATTGAAAAGCAAAAACAGTCTGGGGATTGAGCTTACAAGACTTAACCCGCTAAATGCCAAACTGCCGGATGCGGAAGAGTTGTTGAAAAAAGGAATCCGTGAAGAGATTGTTCTGCTGGCAAAATCTCTTTTCGAGGATACAAATTCTCATAAGCTCTTTGTGAAATTTCTTTTTTCAGAAAATATGCCCATACATCAGGAAAGCACTGTTTCAAAGGCTGCGCAATTAGCAAACATTATCCGGCAGATTGTTGAAGGGAAAAGTGAAGAGTCGTTTTTCAGGCATTCACTTCATGTTGAAAACCTGCCAGACGGGGTTGAGTCTCTGTTAGTTGTAAATCATCCTGAAATGAAAACTTCGGTATGGGAACGCTCCAATAATCTTGGAGTCTCCGAAAATGTGGTGGCAGACATTCGGGAAGCCATTCATAAGAAGGACGAAAAACTGAAACATTATCAGAAACAGCGGCTCAATTACTATTGGCTGCTGATCACAACCGACCGGCTGAGAGGCGTCAAAACATACAATCTTTCCGAAAAGATTATGAACCATGCTTTTGAATCACGCTTTCAGCACGTGTTTCTCTTTGATTTGATAAAATCAAAGGTTTTTCAGCTTGTGTGATTTTAGAGAAAGAGCAAACTCAAAAAATCTACTTTTTTAAATGAATCTCTATCTCCGTTCCCGATATTTTCAGGTAGTCTGTGAGATCGCTCAGATCGTAAAACGGCAGACTGCCGGGAACTGCGCTGAAGGCTGTTTCAGGATTGTAAAATTCAGTTTTGACCAGCTCCATCACCTTCCCCGGGAAATCCCAAAAAGTAATCTTCTCAAACGGATTGTTCAGCATTGCAAAATGCAACAAGGCTGATGCCGCATTTCCCTGAACTATCGCCTCCGGTTTTCTATTCATAAAATAGGGATCGCTTTGTAGGAATTGACTGAGCAAATCAATTGCTTCCGCCTGTATTCCGGGAATGCTTTTCCCAGCCAGATTAGCGCCAAAAGTGTAGTTGAACGGAATTTTTGCAATCACCCCGTCGCCTGTAAAATCGGGGTCATTTAATTCGCCAATGCCCGGCAAATCTGCTGCAACGATTGTGCTTCCACGGCTTAAAATTTCCTGAAACTGCGCCGTTTCAAAAATTGCACTTTTCCCGTCCTGATGAAACCAGACTACAAGATTTTTGCTGCTGTTTTTGTTGCCTTCAATCACATAAACCGGAAGTGCATAATCCTTTTTGTCGTTTTCAAGAAAGTACTTTTTTACATCCGCATTCTCCTTTTGAAATTTTCCTGTATAAACTGCTGCCGTGAGTTTTCTGTCAGGTTGAATACCAGCTGTTTGCAGAGCTTTTTCTTTCAATTCGCCGGCAGAAATTGATTTTTTGGAAAAATATTTTTGATTCAGTGTGAATACTGTCTCGCACTCGTAGGACGTTGCGAGTTGTCCGGTTGGCGTTATCCAAAGCTCTTCAAGGGTAAAAGGAGTGGTTTCAATATCTTTGTTTTCTCCGGGATTATTCAGGTGTTTTTGGAAAAAAGCATACAACTCTTCCCGGTTTTTCTGTGTGGATTCATGCACTCCGAAATCTTCGCACATCTGAATATTTTCCGGTTTCCCTAATGCAGCATAAGACTTTTGCGCTTCGGCAAAAGTTTCACGGGCGCCCTGAATACTGAAAAAATCGTGTGTGGTAGTAATCATCAGCGTTGGTTTTGGCGCCCTGGCATGGATAAAATCGGCATGGTCGAATCCGCCGGCAATGGCGTTGTAGGGATTTTGTTCTGCATCCTGCGGACCGATGGATTGCAGCAGCCTTCTGAAACTGGTAATATAACATTCCGGTGCGGCAGCATAAATCCGGTCGTCGCAGGCAGCAACCTGAGCGGTTTGGGTACCACCTCCAGAGCGTCCTGTCATCCCGATTCGTTGCATATCTACTTCCGGGCGGGTTTCAAGATAATCCAGTACGCGAATACCGTCCCATATAAAATAGTCGGTGAGTGAAGCTCCGGTGAGCAACGTCTGAACTCCCGCAAAAGAGTGCTCTTTGGTGGGACCTCCGGCTTTTGATTTGCCTGTGGCGGCATCTAAATATTGCAGTCGCTCGCCCTGCCCAAGCGGATCAAATGCCAGCACAATGAACCCTTTATCTACCAGGTTAAGAATGACATGCTGATAGGTGTCGCTACGAAATCCAAGTTCCGTGTGCCCGCAGGCGTAAATCACGGCAGGAGCCGGATTTTGCCTTTTCTTTGGAAGAAAAAGTCCGGCAGTAACATAAAATCCGGGGTGCGATTCAAACCGCACTTTTTCCACTGTGAACGTTTCCCGCTCCAAAGTACCGGTGATAACAGCATTGAGTGGTGTTTTACTGAACTTTTCAAGCGAATGGCACAGCACAGATTTCATCTCTTTCTGGTGATTCTCCCAATCTTCACGGGTACTGAAACGGGAGACTTTCTCTTCTCTTTCATCCAGAAGTCTGAATGCTTCATTGGTGATGATTTTGTACAGGGCGCGATGATTATCCTGATAGGTTAGCCACTGCCGGCTGCCGCCCTGATTACGAAAAAAGACTGAAGAAGAAGGTTCCTGTGCGCTGACGACACTTACGAAGAGCAGTAGTAAAATGGGGAGCAGTAAAATTTTTTGTTTCATTATAATGTTGTTTTGCAGTGATTTAAGGCTGAGTTGTTTGTGCTAAATTCTCAATTCTTTGCTTTGCTGAAATTACTCAATATTTTCCAGAACATCTAACAGATGTTTCCAGAACTTTTCGGTCGTTTCGATATTGAGTCGTTCATCGGGTGAGTGCGCACCTTTGATAGTTGGACCGAATGAAACCATATCCAGGTTCGGATATTTCTCTAAAAAAAGTCCGCACTCTAATCCGGCATGAATTGAGCGCACAACCGGCTCTATGTCAAACAGTTTTTTATAGGAAGCCACTGTTGTTTTTAGAATTTCTGAATCGGGATTAGGCGTCCAGCCGGGATAGCCGTCGGAATGGGAAACTGCGGCGCCGGCAAGCTCAAATACCGAACGCACCATTTCCGCAGCGGCGTATTTCCTGCTCTCTAACTCGCTCCGCTGACTTGTTGTAATCTGGATGGTATTGTTCGCCTCAAATTTTACTGATGCCAGATTGGTTGAAGTTTCAACCATATCTTCCATCCGCGTGCTCATCTCTAAAACGCCATGCGGACAGGCAGATATTGCTTTTAGCAATCTGATTTGAGATTCAGATTCCATTATGAAATCGGGGAGTCTGGCATCCTCGGCACTCAGTTTCAGGTTAGGTTCGTTCAGCTCAAACTCAAATTTTATCTGTTTTTCAAAATTTTTGAACGCATTTATCAGATTTGACTTTTCTTTTTCCGGGAAAACAATTACCGCCCTGGCTTCGCGGGCAATGGCATTGCGAAGATTTCCGCCGTTGTAGTCTGCCAGTCCAACAGAAAAATCATGAGAAGCGCGTAGCAGAAATCGGTTCATGATTTTAATGCCGTTACCCCTGTTTTTGTGAATGTCATCCCCGGAATGGCCACCCAAAAGCCCGGATACTGAAATTTTTATTGCTTCATAATTTTTTGGAACCTGCTCATTTTCATAATGAAGAACGGTAACAGTGTCAATTCCACCGGCGCAACCGATAAAAATTTCGCCCTCATCTTCCGAGTCGAGATTCAGCAGAATCGAACCGCTCATAAATTCCGGTTCAAGCGCTTTGGCACCGGTTAGTCCGGTCTCTTCATCAACGGTTACCAGGCATTCTAACTGACCGTGTTTTATATCATCCGCTGCCAGCACGGCAAGCTGTGCGGCAATCCCGATACCGCAGTCGGCACCCAAAGTTGTTCCGTTGGCTTTCACCCACCCGTCAGCAACCACCGGTTCAATGGGATCGTTGTCGAAATCGAAGATTTTATCGCTGTTTTTTTCGCAAACCATATCCATGTGGGTTTGCAGGATAACCACGGGGCTTTTTTCCCTGCCGGGAAAAGCAGGTTTGGAAATCAGCACATTGCCCGCTTTGTCAGTTTTTGCGGAGAGATGGTGTTTTTTTGCAAAATCAAGCAAAAACTTCTGGATTTTCTCTTCTTTTTTTGATGGTCGCGGAACCTGGCAGATTTGTTCAAAATAGTTAAAAAGCGGCTGCGGTGTTAAGTGTCCCAGTTTATTCATTGTATGTTGTTTTTAAATATAAATTACTGTCGCCATAGCTCAAAAAACGAAATTCGTTTTTCAATGCAAAATCATACACATTTTTCCAATCTTCACCCAAAAAAGCGGCAATGAGCAGGAGCAGCGTACTTTGCGGCTGATGAAAATTGGTAATCATCCCTTGAATCAGTTTAAATTCATAACCGGGAACAATGATTATTTCAGTGGCAAAATTCAGAGTTTCTAACCGGTGCTTTTCAAACCAATTAAGTATGTTTTGTAATGCGTCTGGAACGCTGATTTCTGTGCCTGTTTCATAGGACTCCCATTGATTGACAGTCAGTTGTTTATGTTCAGTCGGCTGTTTCCCCAATTTAATACCCAACCAGTAAAGGCTCTCCAATGTGCGAACTGAAGTTGTGCCCACAGCGATGATTTTTTTTGCGGTTTTAGCCAATTCTTCAATGAGTTTCCTGGGAAGAACAACCTGTTCGCGGTGCATCTCATGGTCGCCGAGCATTTCCGATTTCACCGGTTTGAAAGTGCCTGCTCCCACATGGAGGGTGATTTCGCGCACTGCGATCTGCTTATCTTCAAGCTGTTTTATCACCTTTTCGGTGAAATGCAATCCGGCAGTAGGTGAAGCCACAGAGCCATCCAGTTTTGCATAAATAGTCTGGTAGGTGAGTTCATCGTCTGGTTCCGTTTCTCTGTTCAGATAAGGCGGAATAGGCAAAACGCCCGACGCTTCAATGATTTCGGCAAAAGAGAAGGAGAAATTCCAGCTCAGTTCAATAAGAAAAGTCTGATTTTCCTGCCTGACCTTTTGGGCTTGCAATGTAACTTCACTACCATTCAGCGTGAAAGTTTTTTTCAGCATTTCGTTTTTCCATTTTTTGGCATTCCCCACCATGCATTTCCAGACCACCTTTTCAGTTTGCTGAAATGCAAGCTGATAATCAGCCGGTTCTGTCGGCTCAAGACAAAAAATCTCAATGGTGGCGCCGCTCTCTTTTTTGAAAAACAGCCGTGCGTGAATGACGCGGGTATTGTTAAAAACCAGCATGGAATCCGACGGCAAAAGGTCAGCAATATTCTTGAATTTATCCTTGTGAACGTTGCCGTTTTGCCACACTAAAAGGGCTGAGTTGTCGCGCTCTGCCAGCGGATAGCGGGCAATTCTCTCTTCGGGAAGCCGGTAGCTGAAATCGCTAATCTTTATGTTTTTGTAATCCGTCAAGCGTTCTGTTTTGTTGAAATGGTAAAAATACACTAAAATTTTGGATGGATAAAAAATCTTAATTTTGCAAAAAACAGATAAAATGATAAAAATAGGTGACAGAGTAAAATTTCTGAATGATGTAGGCGGCGGCATAGTAACCGGATTCATCGGAAAGAACAGGGCAAAAATTAAAAACGAAGATGGTTTTGAAGTGCCTTATCCGGTTTCAAAACTGATTCGGGTTGATGACCCTGCGCTGAATAAACCGGACAGAGCTGCGGAGCAACCGGAAACTTCCAAACTTTCAGTTCCCAAAAAGAAAAAATCCAAAAGCAAAATTATCAAAGGCAAGGATTCTCCCGACTTTTATTTCTGTTTTGTGCCAGACGACGTGAGAAATATTTTATCAGGCGAAATTGCTCTTTATCTGGTGAATGACAGCAATTTTACGCTGTTATACCGCTATTCTCATCTGAAAGAAGGAAAATTTGAAACTGTGCAGCGCGGGCTGCTTCGTCCGAATTCCAAAAAAGAGCTGGAAGTGATTGATCAGTCGGAGTTTTCCGATTTGCCTGAATATGGTTTTCAGCTCATTTTTTTCAGAAACGTTGAAAAGGAGTTGCACCCTCCCGTTACTAAAACATTCAAAGTCAATCCGGTAAAGTTCTACAAGGAGAAGAGCTTTTCCTCCAACTTCTTTTTCAAAACAGATGCACTGATTTATCAGATTTCTGCAAATATTTTAGATACGGAAATAGATAAGCTCACCGATGAAGATTTCAAAAAAGTCATCAGGCTGAAAGAGAAAAGTGAGCCTGTGCCGATTGTGAAAAAGACCAAACCCCCGGAAATTATTGAGGTGGATTTGCATATCCATGAGCTGGTTGACAGTGCCAAAGGATTGGAAAACCGGGAAATTATAGAAATTCAGATAGAAAAGGTGGAGCGAGAGATGCGTCTTGCCATTGAGTCCCGTGCCGGGCGGATTGTCTTTATCCACGGTGTGGGACAAGGGGTTCTGAAACAGGAAGTTTCCCGGCTGCTGAAATCGAAATTTCCGAAGTATGAATTTCAGGACGCTTCGTTTAAGGAATACGGATACGGCGCAACGATGGTAATTTTACGCAGAGGCTGACCGATATTGTTTTTTCTGCCGGTTTTTCTCTATTTTTGCAGCGGCAGGCTGCTTTATCGCTCTTTGCAGGCAAAGAGAGGAAAGTCCGGGCAACGCAGGGCGCCGTGCTTCCTAACAGGAAGATCTCCGAAAGGGGATATCAGCGTAACAGAAAATAACCATCCCGATTAATCGGGGAACGGGTGAAAAGGTGGGGTAAAAGCCCACCGGTGGTTGTGGCAACACAATCAGCCGTACGCATCACGGGTTGCAAAGCCAAATATATCCCGATTGCGCGGCTGTTGCAACGCAGCGGAGTTGCCCGCTCCGTTTCCGAAATCTCAATCGGAGTGTCGGGAGGGGTAGGCTGCAGGACCCCGCCAGTGATGACGGGGCAAGATAAATGATAAAGGTTTCCGATGAAAATCGAAAATACAGAACCCGGCTTACAAGCCTGCCATTTTTTTGAAATTCAGTAGTATAAAAGAGATTCCTGTGCAATCTCAATATCCGCATTTACAAATCACCTGACATATCTGCATACTCTTTTTGTTGGATTATTTTTTGATAGAAGATGGTTTTAACTTACTTTTGAAAGAGAAAAAGAATAAAATGACAGATAAAGAACTTCAAAAAATATACGGACAAATTTGCAGCAACCTTTCAGCCCGGAGGCTAAAACCTGCATTTGACCTGTTAGGCGGACTGATTCAAAAAACCGGACAGGGAAATTTTTACGATGAATACAGAAATTTAGAAGAGACCTACCATTATATGCTGAAATATACGGTGGAAGGCATTCGGGACCCGGAACGGCAGAAGGTTTACCTGAAGCTCATCGTTTCTGTTTTTAGTCTTGCCGATAAGGTGAATGAAGCGATCCGGCTGCGGTTTTCGCCATCGTTGGAGTTTGAGAAAAAGAGAACCTTCGATGCAATTTTTGTTGCTGAATTTCCGAAATTTACCGACAATCTGGAGAATTTCTATCTTCAGGAAAATTCCGGTTTGACTGAAAATATAAAAAATCACCAAAAGCAGATATTCCGGTTGTTCTATCATCTTTGGTTTCGCAACAACATATCGGCTGAAGAATCGGAAGCGCTGAAAGATTTTTTTAAAAATCCGATAGTTCCCGTGCATTACAAATCTTTTCTGATCACTGCGCTGACAATGAGCGTTCAGCGCTATTTTGATGAAGAGAAATTTCATCTGCTTTTTGATGCTTTTCAATCGGAAAATGCTGAAATTAATCAGCGCGCTTTTGTGGGGCTGCTCATCGGTTTTTATCGGTATGATGAGCGTATGCACTTTTATCCCGCCTTAACCGGAAGACTGAAAATAATCAGCGAAAATCCGGGGTTTACGGAAAATCTGGAGCGGATTATTTTGCAGCTGATCCGGAGCAAGGAGACCGAAAAACTACAGCAGCGCATCCGCGATGAGATTGTACCCGAAATGATTAAAATCAGTCCCAACCTGAAAGATAAAATCAATTTGGACAGTCTGATGGAGGATGTTTTTGGCGAAGACAAAAACCCCGACTGGCAGGAGATTTTCAGCGAGTCTCCCGGATTTATTGACAAAATGGAGGAGCTTTCCGAGCTGCAGATGGAGGGAGCCGATGTTTTTATGGAATCTTTTGCTATGTTGAAATCATTCCCTTTTTACGATGAAATGGGGAACTGGTTTATTCCCTATTTTATTGAAAATCCTGAGATTACGGAAGTTCTGGACACTTCTGACAAAGTGGTTATGCGGCTGCTGGATGCTGTTGACAAGGCGCCTGTTTTGTGCAATTCGGATAAATATTCGTTCAGTTTCAGCATTCAGTCCATACCGCAGGAGAACAGAAATTTTATGGAAGCGGCTGTTCATGCCGAAATGGAACAGCTCAAAGAGCTGCTTGCCGATGAGGAGCTGACAAAACCGGGGCATTTAGATGAGATTGTTTCAAACCGTTATATTCAGGATTTGTATCGGTTTTACAAGCTTTTTCCCCGAAAAAGTGATTTTGAAGATATTTTTAACTGGAAAATGGATTTCCACAATACGTTAGCTTTGGGTGATATTCTCAAAGAACATCCCCAGGTTCTGCGAAATATTGCTGAATACTATTTTGTCAAAAACTATTTTGAAGAAGCTGCCGAAATTTTTGAGTATCTGCTTGAGCAGGAGCCTAATGGCGAGCTTTATCAAAAGATTGCCTATTGCCTGCAAAAAACCGGAGATTTTGAAAAATCTCTTGAAAATTATCTCAAGGCAGAGCTGTATGAAGTGAACCACCTTTGGAATCTGAAGAAAATCGCTCTTTGCTACCGTTATCTGAAACAGCCCGGCAAGGCGCTGGAATATTATCAGGCTGCCGAGCGGCTCGATCCCGATGACCTGAACAACCAGCTCAATATCGGACGCTGTTTGCTGGAGCTGCATGAATATGATGAAGCGCTGAAGTGCTATTTCAAAGTGGAATATCTTGCTCCCGGAAATAAGAAAGTTTGGCGCCCCATCGCCTGGTGCTCCTTCCTGACAGGGAAAAAAGAGCAGGCAGAAAAATATCTTGCGCAGTTGCTTGAGGACAATCCTTTAAAACATGATTTTATGAATATGGGACATGTGCAGTGGAGTTTGGGGAACCGGAAAGATGCTTTAGATTTCTACTGCAAATCGGTGTCGAAAAAAGGATTTACGGAAGAGGAATTTCTTGAAGTTTTTGATGAAGACCTGCCCCATTTGATTGATCAGGGTGTTGACAAGGATGATGTGCCGATTATGCTTGACCAGTTCAGATACTTTTTGGAAAAACAGAATCCGGTTTAAAATCCTTTTTTTTGCAATATTGAATGCATAACCGTGTGAATTTTTTGAATTTGCTCTGTGAGTTACTTTTTGTCTTTCTTTGTGTCTCGCTGATTTTCGCAGATTATTAAGAACAATTCAGCCCGGATAAAACAGGGTGTTGTTTAACCCCCGAAGTTATCAACAGAGAAACTTTCATAAAAAACTGCACTTTCGATTTTAAAGTTTTAACGATTTTCATAATTTTGAACGCCATTTGATATTTCGTAGAAATAAAAAAGACGAATGAAAAGAATGAGATTGATTTTCCTGTTGTTAGTTCTTGTAGTTGCTTCGTTTATTACGACAAACAAGCGTATTTCTTCTTCGCCGGATTCGCTGACGGATTTTGAAGAGTTGCGTTTGTCGCAAACAGAAAAAGAGTTGAAAAGAATGGAACATCTTTTCAATAATTTTGACGAATGGCTGAATGCCGAAATTGACAGCACCGGAACCGTTGGTGGAGCCGTTGCCATCATTTACAGGGATAGCATAGCTTATCAAAAATGCTTTGGTGTGCGTAAAATCGGAACTGCCGACTCTGTAAATGAGCACACAATCTTTCGGTTGGCTTCTGTTTCAAAAACTTTTACGGGTATGCTCTCAGGCATTCTGGCACAGGAGAATAAAATAGATTTCAACGAGCGCATTTTAGATATACTTCCCGATTTTAAGTTAAGTACTTCACTAAACACGGATAGTTTAACAGTTGCTAATCTGCTGTCACACACTTCGGGGCTGGCGCCCTACGCTTATGATGATCTGGTGGAGAGCCACGTGCCTTTTAAAACGATTTATACGCGCCTGAAACATGCTGCAATTTCGGCAAATCCCGGAAAGATGTATAGCTACCAGAATGTGATGTTCAGCCTGATAGATACTATTTTTACCCTAAAAACAGCAAAGAATTTTGATCGGCTAATCCATGAAAAAATATTCACTCCGTTAGAAATGAGTGATGCTTCAACCGGCTTCCCGGCTTTCCGGGATAACGAAAACAAAGCGTTGCCTCACAGCAGAACAAATACTTCCTATCAGCTGCTGCCGCTGAATAACCGTTACTATTCCACAGCTCCTGCAGCCGGCGTCAATGCGAGCATCTCCGACATGTCAAAGTTTGTTCTTGCGCTTCTCGACAATGAAAATCCTTTGCTGGAAGACAGCATCAGCCGGATTGTTTTCGGACCCCGGATTGTTACGCCGCTGAGCCGCGGATATTTCAGATACTGGGACGATATCGATCTGAAAAGCTATGGATTAGGCTGGCGGCTGATTGATTACAAAGGACGGAGAATTGCCTGCCACAGCGGATACGTGAAGGGATATCGGTCGGAAATTATTGTCTGCCGGGAGGAGAATATCGGTTTTGTATATCTGACAAACTCGCCTGATGCCGTGGCTTCACAAAGCGCTCCCGTCTTTTTTAACTCCTTTTTTAATTACCTTTCCAATCCTGTAATAATCACCGGAACTGATCCTTTGCAGGAAGATAGCGTAATTATGCAGGGGAGTTGATTTTTTTATATCTTTAGGATTTTCCATTTTTGTAAACTTGTGAGAACCGGATTTGATCAAAAACCTGATTGAAATTCTTGAAAAACAGTATTTTAAGGAGACAAAGATTTTTTGTTGCCGATACTTTTGAAAATATTTAATTTTATTCACATGAAGTTCAAATACTGGATAATTTCATTTGTGGTTTTTGGTTGCACTTCTGCCGATGCTCAGTTTCCCGAAGTTGAAAATAGTCTGGACAGAAAAATTAAGGCATTTCTCGAAGAGAATGTCAGCAACTGGAGCGATATGAATATTCCGCTCTCCGATGGCAGGATACTCTATGATATTATTGTGGAAAACGGATATACAAGCGCCGTTGAAATCGGAACATCCACCGGGCATTCAGCAGTCTGGATTGCCTGGGCGCTGAGTAAAACAGGCGGCAGACTAATTACCGTTGAAATAGACAAAAACCGTTGGTTACAGGCAAAAGCAAACTTTGTAAAAGCCGGCGTTGACAAATTTATTGATGCCCGCTTAGGAAATGCGCACGACATTGTGCCGCAGCTTGAAGGAAAGTTTGATTTTGTTTTCAGCGATGCCGACAAATATTGGTATAAACAGTATTTTTTGGATATGGACCCAAAACTCGAAGCGGGCGGCTGTTTTACGGCGCACAACACTTCATCCAGAATTTCGGGAATTCGTGAGTTTTTGGATTATGTTGAGAGCCGCAGCGATTACAAGACAACATTTGCCGGCGATGGCAACCAGGGAATTTCAATCAGCTATAAACTGCCAAAAATCAATGAAAATTGAAAAACTCATCTCAAAATCTTGAAAGAAAACTTGGGCTTTTCCCTGTTATCAATATCGTAATTGCCAACATTATCGGAGCAGGAATTTTCACCACAACTGGCTATTTAATGGATTTTTTAGGAAATCCTTTGCTGATGATTTCACTCTGGTTTGTTGGCGGACTCATCGCTTTTTGTGGTGCGCTCGCTTTTGGGGAGTTGGGCGCAACATTCCCGGAAGCGGGCGGCGAATACAATTTTATCTCCAAACTGTTTCATCCGATGCTTGGTTTTTTGAGCGGCTGGCTCTCGCTGATTGTGGGTTTTTCGGCGCCTATTGCTGCTTCTGCCATTGGTTTCAGTAAATATTTTCTGATGGCTGCTCCCGGATTTCAATCCTGGATTTTATCAGCCGTTCATCTGAGCCCGGAAACATTTGGCAGACTGCTGGCTATTCTGGTCATTCTCATTTTTTCATCGCTTCACGCCATGGGCGTGGTTTTCGGTTCAAGGGTTCAAAACGGTTTGACCATTCTGAAAATTGTGCTTGTTGCCGGGCTTGCCATAATCGGACTGATATGGGGAACCGGAAGCTATGAGCACCTGAAATCTTCCATTGGCAAAGGAGCATTCACTTTCGATTTCAGCGGCTGGAAATCCATCGGACTTTCACTCATGTTTATCATGTTTGCCTATAGCGGCTGGAATGCAGCAACTTATATTGGTTCGGAAATCAAAAATCCCATCAGGGTAATTCCCCGTTCCCTGCTGATTTCCACGGCTGTTGTAACTGTTTTGTATGTTCTGCTGAATCTCTTTTTCGTTTATGCCATTCCGCCCGGCATGATGGCGGGCGAACCCGAAATTGGCGGATTAGCAGTTTCGTTTGCGTTCGGTGAATTTACAGGAACAGTTATTTCTCTGCTCATTTCGTTTGCCCTTTTTTCATCGCTGAGCGCTTTCATTATTTTGGGTCCGCGGGTATATTATTCCATGTCCCGCGACGGCTATTTTTTCAAATGGGTTTCAGCGGTGCATCCACGTTTTAAGGTTCCGCAAAATGCGCTGATGCTGCAAAGCGGTATTGCCATTGTTCTGGTGCTTTCCGGAACTTTTGAGCAAATCATTGCCTACATGGGCTTTTCATTGGGAATTTTTCCGATTCTTGCGGTTTTGGGCGTTTTTAAATTGCGTATCAGGGGAACGAGCAAACTCAAACTTCCCGGCTTTCCGTTTGTGCATATTTTCTTTATTCTGATCAGTATGGGTATTTTGGTACTCGCTTTTTTTGAGCGACCGCAGGAGTCAACCATAGCAATTCTCACCGCTCTTTCCGGAATTCCGGTTTTTTACTGGTTCAAAAGGAAAAACCGCTGACTACTTCGTCACTTCAATAATCTCTTTCAGCATCTCATCAATTTGCTCACGGGTTTCTGATAGCAGAATCTGGTAATCACTATGAATTAAAGGCTTTCCGTAGCGAATGGTTACGTGAGTAACCGGTTTGCACATTTGCCTGAAAAAATGTCCTATGAACGTGTCGTTTCCCACCCAGGCATCATTGTTATCTCTGTAATGAATTGCCATTGGAATGACGGGAATCCCGGAATCGGCGGCAATTTTAAAGCTTCCCTTTTTGAAGGGTTTGGTTAATGGTCCCATGTAGGAAGTGCCTTCCGGGAAAAGCACGACGGAAATACCGTTCTCTATTGCCTGTCTGATTTTGTTCATGGTGGAAAGAAGGCTGTGCAATTCATCCCGCTCCACAAAAATTGTGTTGTTGATTTTTGCTCCCTGTTTCATCAGTGGCCAGTTTTTTAACTCCGCTTTTGCCACGAATCCGGCAGAAGTGTAGGCTGCCACTATGAAAATATCCAAGTAGCTGCGATGATTCGGCATCAAAATAAAATGGGAATCTATCGGAGATTCGTTTTTTTTCACTTTAACACCGCAAACCCATAAAATACTTTTTCCCCAGGTCTGCATTGCCCAATTTTGCAAACGGCGGCTGAATCCGAAAAACCTGAGCCACACCATACCAACCATAACCACAAAGGCTGAAACAGCCAGAACAGACAACAATCTGATAAGAGCTAACGGGAAAAATAAAATAATTCTTGCAGTTCTCATTTATCAGACAATCTGTTAAATTCTTATTTGTAAAATCCTTTTTTATCGATGAATTCCCATACACCCGGCGGTAAAAAGTGCCGGATATCTTTGCCGTTTTTGATGGCTTCGCGAATGAAAGATGATGAAATTTCCATTTGTGGCGCATTTTCGGCAACATCAATATTGGGATGTTCAATTTTCGAAAAATCAAAACCGGGGCGCGGATAAACGACTATTCCGAAATGCTCTAAAATCATTTCGTGGTTTTTCCATTTGTGAAAACTTTCCAGATTGTCGGAACCCATCAGTATTTTGAAAGTTCTGCCGGGATTTCGTTCCTGCAGATAGGTAAGCGTGTCAATAGTGTAGCTCGGTTTGGGCAGAAAAAACTCAATGTCGGAAACCTGCATGCGCTCATCACCTTCGATGGCAAGCTGAACCATCTCCAAACGGTCGTAATCATTTAATAAGCTGTTTTTTAGCTTGTGCGGATTTTGTGGCGTAACCACAAACCAAAACTCATTTAATGCAGCAAACTCCACCATATAGTTTGCAATGGCAAGGTGCCCGATATGTACCGGATTAAAAGAACCGAAATAGAGTCCGGTGATTTTTTTTGAATATTTTCTTGGAGCTGCCTGTTTCATGGTTGCGAAATTGATTGCATTGGCGGATTCATTTTTGATTTTATTCACGAAAAAGAAAATCGGAAACTGCTCTTTCTGTTTCATCCAAAGCCGCCGGCAAAATATCATTTATGATAATCACATCAAACTGACCGGCAGATTCCAGCTCTTTTTTTGCTTTTGCAATGCGGATGTTGATTTTCTGTTCCGTTTCAGTGGAGCGGTTTCTCAATCGTCTCTCCAGCTCTTCCACAGAAGGGGGTTCAACAAAAATTGCAAGCGCATCGCTTCCGTAATTTTTTTTAATATTTAATCCGCCTACCACATCCACGTCAAAAATTACATTTTTGCCCAAATCCAGAATACGGGTTACTTCACTTTTCAGCGTTCCATAGAAAATGCCGTCATATACTTCTTCCCACTCCAAAAATTCCTGATTGTCAATTTTTTGACGAAATTCATTTTCGGGAATAAAATAGTAATCCCTGCCCTGTTTTTCTCCCGGGCGGGGCTGGCGGCTGGTTGCGGAAACTGAAAATTCAAGCTTGAATTCCTGTTGCAGCAAATGTTTGACAATTGTGGTTTTGCCCGCTCCCGAAGGCGCCGAAATGATGATGAGTTTTCCTTTCATGCTACAACACATTCAGCAATTGTTCTTTAATCCGTTCCAGATGATCTTTCATTTTTACCACAATCCGCTGGATGGAACTGTCATACGCCTTGGAACCCAATGTGTTGATTTCGCGTCCCATTTCCTGAGAGATGAAGTTCAGTTTTCTTCCGTTGGAGAGCGGATGGGCAAGCGTTTCAAGGAAATAGTTACAGTGATTTGTCAACCGAATTTTCTCTTCATTCATATCCATTTTGTCGAGATAAAAGACCAGTTCCTGTTCAAAGCGGTTTTTGTCGATGTTTTCGCTCAGCTGAAACTTTCCCAAATTTTCGGAAAGACGGCTTTTCACGAGTTCAATCCGCTGCTTTTCAAAAGGTTCTATTTCAGCCAGCAAATTCATAATGCTTTTTGCATTGGAGATAATATCATCTTCAAGCGCTTTGCCTTCAGTTGCTCTGAAATTGTCAATATCCTGAATCGCTTTGCGCAAATTTTCCAAAATCACCTGCCACTCTTCTTCGCACGGCGTTTCATATTCAGTTTTAATGACATCGGGAAGGCGAAGAATCGCCTGCATGGTAGCCTGGTCTGTCGGCAGTCCCAGCTCGCTGTTGATTTTTCGCAGGCTCTCAAAATAGTTTTTCAGAACCGGCTCGTTAATTTTGCTGTTGGTCTCATCGCCGTGGTTTTCCACATAGATGGTCAGGTCCATTTTTCCGCGGAGCAGCTTTTCGGAAAGTTCCTTTCTGATTTCGATTTCTTTTTCGCGATAGACCGGCGGAGTGCGCACATTGATGTCAATCTGCTTGCTGTTTAACGACTTTAGCTCAAGAATAATTTTCTTGTTATTCACTTCAAATTCGGCTTTTCCAAAGCCTGTCATTGATTTTATCATCAGTAAAAATTTTTGCGAATTTACAGATTTTATGCGATAACTCCCGAACCGATAAGCTCATCATTCAGATACCATGCGGCAAACTGCCCGGAAGTGATTCCGCGCTGTTCATTTTCAAAAAGAATATATATTCCATTTTCTTTAACGTGGAGCACTCCTTTTTCCAGCGCCTGCCGGTAACGAATGCGGAAATTAAACTCCATTTTACTGCCGGGCTGGAGCGCCATGTCGGTTCTTATCCAGTGAACATTTTCATCAGAAATGAAAAGCCCGGGACGGAAAAGTCCGGGATGTTCTTTCCCTTCACCTACATAAACGATATTGCGCTGCACATCGGTGCCGATTACGAACAAAGGTTCCTTGTGTCCGCCAATACTTAGCCCTTTCCGCTGTCCGATTGTATAAAAATGCGCTCCCTGATGCTCTCCGATTATCGTTCCGTTCCACGGTTTGTAGGGATAGGGAAAACAGAGTTTATGGTAATTTTCTTCGGAAATTTCAATCTGTTTTTTCTTCTCCAAGAAAGCAGCCGGAACCTCAATCACATTTCCTGTTTTTGGTTCTAACTTCTGCTGCAAAAAAGTAGGCAAATCCACCTTCCCCACAAAGCAGATTCCCTGAGAATCCTTGCGCTCGGCAGTAGGCAGATTTTCGCGGCGTGCAATTTCGCGAACCTGCTGCTTGGTGAGTTCACCGACGGGAAAAAGCGCTCTGCCCAACTGCTCCTGATTAAGCTGGCATAGAAAATAGCTCTGGTCTTTGTTTTTGTCTATTCCTTCTAACAGTTTGTAGATTTTATCACTGCCCGTTGTGGTTTCTCCTTTTCGGCAATAGTGCCCGGTTGCCACATAATCGGCGCCGAATTTTAATGCTTCCTTAAAAAAAGTGTCAAACTTAATTTCACGGTTGCAGAGAATATCCGGATTGGGCGTTCTCCCTGCCTGATATTCAGCAAACATGTAGTCCACAACACGTTGTTTGTATTCACTGCTCAAGTCAACAATGTGAAAGGGAATATCTAACTTTTGCGCAACCATTCTGGCAATCAGCGCATCTTCCTCCCAGGTGCATTCGCTGGTTAACGCGCCCACCCGTTCGTGCCAGTTTACCATGAAAAGTGCGGTCAGATCATATCCCTGCTGCTTCAGTAAAAAAGCAGCCACGCTGGAGTCCACTCCGCCCGAAAGACCAATAACAACTTTTTTCATCACCTGCAAAATTAGGAAGTAATTTGAAAATAAAGTGTTAAACTATGTTTGTGAATAGTAAAAGTAATTTCATTTCTGTAAATAATTGCCCCCGTTTCGGGTTAAGCCCCTACATTTTCTTACCTTTGTAGTTCAAAATTTGATGCATTAAAATATTGAAATATGGCACTTGTGACCAATATACTCGGAAAAATATTTGGAAGTAAATCCGACAGGGATATTAAAATGACAACTCCCGTTGTCGAACAGATAAAAGAGCAATACGAACGCATTTTACCCTTTTCAAATGATGAGCTGCGCAATGAAACCGATAAGCTGAGACAAACCATCCAGGAGCGGATTCAGCCCGAAGAAGATCAGATTGCAGAGCTGAAAGAAAAAGCGGAAGATGCAGATATTCAGGAGAGTGAGGAGATTTATAAGCAAATCGACAAGCTTGAGGAGATTATTGATGAAAAGATTGAAAAGGTATTGGATGAAATTCTTCCGATAGCTTTTGCAATAGTTAAAGATACTGCACGAAGGTTTTTTGAGAATGAAATCGTGGAAGTTACAGCGAGGGAGTATGATAAAGATTTGGCTTCGTTGCGTTCTTCCATTGTCATTAAGGGGGATAAGGCGCAGTGGAAAAACCGCTGGGTTGCCGGAGGCAATGAAATTAAGTGGGAAATGATTCATTACGATGTGCAGCTCATTGGCGGAATTATCCTGCATCAGGGGAAAATTGCGGAGATGGCTACCGGAGAAGGAAAAACGCTGGTGGCAACACTGCCGGTTTTCCTGAATGCCCTTGCCGGACGCGGGGTGCACGTTGTAACGGTGAATGATTATCTCTCCAAACGCGATGCTGAATGGATGGGACCCATTTTTGAATTTCACGGGTTGACCGTGGATTGTATCGACAAGCACCAGCCCAACTCCGAAGAACGCCGCAAGGCATACAATGCCGACATTACATACGGAACCAACAATGAATTTGGTTTTGACTATCTGCGTGATAACATGGCAATTAACCCCGAAGACCTGGTGCAGCGAAGGCATCACTATTCCATTGTGGACGAAGTGGACTCGGTTTTAGTGGACGATGCGCGCACGCCCCTTATTATTTCCGGTCCCGTGCCAAAGGGTGACGATCAGCAGTTTGAAGAGTTAAAAGGCTATGTGGAAAAGCTGTACAAGGCGCAGCGCGATTTGGTCAGCCGGATTTTTGTTGATGCCAAAAAGATACTTTCGGACGAAAATGCTACTGAAGAACAGAAAAAAGAGGGAGGATTACTTCTGCTCCGTGCTCATAAGGGACTGCCAAAAAATAATTCGCTGATTAAGTTTTTGAGCGAAGAGGGAATGAGAGCCACGCTGACAAAAACCGAAAATTTCTATATGCAGGAGAACAACAAAAACATGCATATAGTAACCGATCCGCTCTTTTTCATTATTGAAGAAAAAATGAACTCGGTTGAACTTACGGATAAAGGTATTGACCTGATTTCAGCCGGGTTTGAAGACCCCAATTTTTTTGTGATGCCCGATATGGGTTCTAAAATGGCAGACCTTGAAAACTCCGGGTTGCCCTATGATAAACTTGTTGAAGAGAAAGACAGGCTGATGCAGGATTATGCGGTGAAATCCGAAAGAATTCACACGATAAATCAGCTGCTGAAAGCATATACCATGTTTGAAAAGGATGTGGAATATGTGGTTATTGACAATAAGGTGAAAATTGTGGATGAGCAGACCGGGCGCATCATGGAAGGGCGCCGCTACTCGGACGGGCTGCATCAGGCGATTGAAGCCAAGGAGCGGGTGAAGGTGGAAGCGGCAACGCAGACTTTTGCAACCATAACACTTCAGAACTATTTCAGAATGTATCACAAGCTCGCCGGAATGACCGGAACTGCCGAAACCGAAGCGGGAGAATTCTGGGATATTTACAAGTTAGAAGTGGTGGTAATTCCGACAAACCGCCCCATAGTCCGTGATGACAGGGAGGATTTGGTTTACAAAACCAAGCGCGAAAAATACAATGCAGTCATTGATGAAATTGTTGAATTAAACCGGCAGGGGAGACCAACGCTGGTTGGTACCACATCGGTTGAGATTTCGGAACTGCTCAGCCGGATGCTGAAAATCCGCGGCATTAAGCACAATGTGCTGAATGCCAAGCTTCACGCACGCGAAGCCGATATTGTAGCCGAAGCGGGGCACTCAGGCACCGTTACCATTGCTACAAATATGGCAGGACGCGGAACGGACATCAAACTTTCGGCGGAAGTGAAAAAAGCGGGCGGTCTTGCCATCATCGGTACCGAGCGGCATGACTCCCGCCGCGTTGACCGCCAGTTGCGTGGTCGCGCCGGACGGCAGGGTGATCCCGGCTCTTCGCAGTTTTATGTCTCCCTTGAGGATGACCTGATGCGCCTGTTTGGCTCCGACCGCATTTCCGGGGTTATGGACAGGCTCGGACTAAAAGACGGCGAAGTTATTCAGCACTCGATGATTTCAAAATCCATTGAACGGGCACAGCGAAAAGTGGAGGAGAACAATTTCGGTATCCGTAAACGGCTGTTAGAGTATGACGATGTGATGAATTCACAGCGCGAGGTAATCTACAAACGCAGGAAACATGCCCTGTTTGGCGAACGTCTCGAAGTGGATCTGCTGAATATGATGTACGATTCGGTGGAAGATCTGGTGAATGAATATTATGGCACCGACCAGTTTGAAAACTTCAACATGGAGCTGCTTCGTTTGCTTTCCATTGAGTCGCCGGTTGCAGAAGATGAGTTCAGGCAGCTTCCGGTTTCCGAAATCACGGAGCGGATTTATGAGAAAATGATAGAAAGTTTCAAACGGAAAGTGGAATTTATCTCCAAGCAGACTTTCCCGGTCATCAAAAATGTGTATGAAACCAAATCGCAGACTTACAAGAATATCGTAATCCCCATTTCAGATGGTAAACGCGTTTTTCAGATTGTCTGTAATCTGGAAAAAGCTTATCTGAACAGGGGCAAGGAGCTTGTCCGCTCCTATCAAAAACAGGTTGTGCTGCACACCATTGATGAAGCGTGGAAAGAACAGCTCCGCGAAATGGACGATTTGAAGCAGTCGGTGCAGAGCGCATCTTATGAGCAGAAAGATCCGCTTCTCATCTATAAACTGGAGTCGTTCAACCTGTTTAAAATGATGCTGAACAGGGTAAATAAGGATGTTGTAGGCACATTGATGAAGGGACACATTCCGATTCAAAGCCCCGATCAGGTGCGACAGGCTGATGAGCGCAAACGAACCGATATGAGCCGCTACAAAACGCAGAAATCGGATTTGCCCGGCGTGGACAGCCCGATGGAGGGTGCGCACACCAACACGGGTGAGCGCTCAAAACCGCAGCCGGTGAGGGTGGAGAAGAAAGTGGGAAGAAACGATCCCTGCCCGTGCGGGAGCGGGAAAAAATATAAACATTGCCACGGAAGGGGCGTATAATCTTTTAAACAGTGCACAGGAGAATGAAATCGGCTGATTTTACTGAAATTCATTAAACAAAACAATATGCTGCAATTTTTAAATTTTATCCACTGGAATGCCAGTCCCGAGATTTTCAATTTAGGTCCTTTATCTGTCCGCTGGTACGGATTGCTGTTTGCTTCCGGTTTTTTAATCGGTTACTACATTGGCGAGAGAATGTTCAAATCGGAACAAACACCCCAAAAGTGGATCGATTCCCTTTTCTTTTATATCATCATTGCCACAATCGTGGGCGCCCGTTTGGGGCATGTGTTTTTCTACGGGTGGGAGTACTATTCCCAGCACCCTTCCGAAATTATTAAGGTATGGCACGGCGGGCTTGCCAGTCATGGGGGCGCAATCGGAATTATCATTGCACTGCTGATTCACTCTAAGCTGATAACGAAAAGGAATGTTTTGTGGACAATCGACCGCATTGTGGTGCCGACAGCTTTGGTGGCAGCTTTTATTCGTACCGGAAATCTGATGAATTCTGAAATTTACGGCGTTGAAACCCAACTCTCCTGGGGATTTATTTTTGAGAGAAACGGCGAAACGCTGCCCAAGCATCCCACGCAAATCTATGAAGCATTAGCTTATCTGTTCAGTTTTGGACTGCTCATGTTTTTCTACTGGCGCACCCGATTGAAATATCGGGAAGGTTTTCTGACGGGCATGTTTTTTATTCTGATATTCCTTGCCCGCTTTTTCATCGAATTTATCAAGGAAGATCAGGAAGCTTTTGAAGCCGCAATGACGTTGAATATGGGGCAATGGCTGAGCATTCCGTTTGTTTTGGCAGGAATTTTCTTAGTTTTTCGTGCACTAAAACTACCCGAAAAAGTTTACAAAAAACGAGGCTGATTGAACTCGGATTTGGAAAAAAACCTGAATATTTCCATTAGTTGAAGAAATATCGCACCTTGAAAAATAATCTGAGCTACCGTTTCAAAAACTGTTTTTTGAATTGATTTTGTCATTTAAAATACATTACCGCCTTCAAACTCTGATTATAAGTCTTTGATTATAAGATACCATAACAATCTTATCGGGTGAGCAATAAAATTTAATCATACATAAGAGTATGAAGTGTTAAATATGATATATTTGCACTATTGTAAATTATATTGCTGTTGCATTGTTTCGGTTTATCGGACTATTTTAAAAACTACTATCATGAATTTTGAGGAGAAATCGAAATTTATCAGTGAGTTGCTGATTGATTTAAAGGCTGAATATGTGGCTTTTTGTCTTCAAGAAGAAGGTTTTATGCGGGATGCCGTTCAGGTGGCTTTTGACGGACCGATGAAACGAAAGTGGACAACCGATATTGACCGGTGCGAAACGGAGAATTTTGAAAACGGCGATACAACGCTGACCCTGCACTTGAACCGGACAGGCATTTATGACGCTTTGCCCGAAGCGCTGTTTCATCCAATGGCAGATAACAGGCACACAAGCGCGGGTGAGATGGCAAAAGACTCCATGAAACTTAAAACAGAGGAAAAGAATGCACGGCAGTTTTTCAGGATTTTTGAAAATGAAATTTTCATGCAGGCGATTGAAATTATGGGCAGTGAAAACCGCAGCCTGAACGCTCTCCACACCGATTTATTGGGAAATATGATTCCGGAGTTTTGGAAAATTGATGAGACGATTCCTGAAATTTACTCCAACAGGTTAGTGAAATTTTTGCCTTTCGTTCATAAAATCTCCGGTGATTATGAACTGACTGCCCTGTGTCTCGAAAATATTTTAGAGGAAAAGGTTGCCATTACCCTGTCAGACAGTGAACCGGATGAAGTACACAGCCATTTGCAAAAGGAGATGGCACCGGCAGGTTTGCTCGGGCGTTCAAAACTTGGGAAAAATTTAGTTCTCGGAAATGAAATTTCAGGCTTTTTCGGAAGAATAACCGTGGAAATCGGACCGCTCAGGTCAATCAGCGCTATGGAGTTCTTTCACGAAGGAGCGCTGAAAAGGATGCTTGATTGTTTTTACGGCTACTTTTTTCCTGTGGAGTTTGACGTTGAAACAAAACTGGTTGGACCCGAAGAAAAAAATGTGTTTGTTTTAAGCTCAGAATCAGAACAAAGTGCCGGAAAATCGGTTTTAGGATATAACATAACTATATAAAATTCCCGAACGTTTTTTAACATCAAAATTGCAGAAATGAGTGATTCAAAGATTAAATATTTCCATGTCAACTGGCAGAACGGCATGAACATCAGCAAAGATCATTTCATCCAGATGGAGAATGCTTTCACAGATGAGATAATTGATGCCAGAGGTGTTTTTCTGAACGGCATAAATTACGGACTGCTGCCCATTGGTTTGGGTTCACAGAGTTCAGTAAAAACTGTTGTCAAAATTGACAATCAGAAATTTCTGAGGGTAAGGATTTTTTTCTGCCGGGCTGTGACCCGAAGTGGCGCCCGCATTGACATTCAGGAAGAACATCAGCTACCGGAATTAGAGGCTGATATTTCAGCGATACTGAATCAGTCAGCCGGCGAAAGAGAGTTTTTCTATATTTTGCTCTCTGTCAACGCATTTGTGCGGCAACCGTTCGGGGAACTGAACACATTTGATGACCCGCCACGCTATCCCTACACCGTTCCCGGCTACGGAATTACCCTCGTTTCAGAAAAAGAGCTGCTGGCTCAAAGCGTTCAGCCCGATTCATTAGTTATCGGGAAATTGAAAATCGAGCAGGGAACCCCCGAAGTTGTTGATGATTACCTGCCATCCTGCATGACAGTGAAAAGCCATATGCAATTGATGGAATTTTGTGAAATGACCGAGAAAGTTTTCAGTCAGCTTGAAATTGATTTGCTGAGCATAATCCGGAAAATCAATGAAAAGAATCAGGATACAACCTTGGCACAATCCGTGGGAGCGCTCTCCGAAAATCTTTTGAACTATATTTCGGAAAACCATTTGCGCCTCCGTTTTGAAATACCCAATCTGCCCCCCGTAAATCTCTTTATGCACATTGCCAATGCAGCGCGGGTTATCCGAAATACCATTGACTCTGACGCATCTTCAAATAAGGAGGAGCTGCTCAATTATTTCACCAACTGGTCGGAGCTGAAACAGGGAGATTTTGAAAAACTTCTGGTCTATTGCATCAATTTTGAATATCGCCACTTTGACATTCTTTTCAGCGTTGAGCAGTTTAGTGAATTTCTTCAGATTATTGCACGCCTGTTCGATAAGCTGGAGTCGCTGACCTACATCGGCAAGAAAAAGGAGACAAGTATTTTTGTGAAAGAACAGAAAGCCGGAAGAAGCTTTTTGGCTGATTAATATGAACACAGAATAATAACTAAAACAATGGCTGAATACCTGGATATACCATTTTCAAGCAGTGCGATAATGCAGCAGAAAGATGTAAAACGAATCGATTTAAAACAGTCGATTCATAACATGATTCATCTGATCACCGTAACATCATACAATGAAGTGAGGCACGATCCGCTGTTCGGTACCGAAATTTCGGAATACGATTTTGAGAATATCTACAACACGAATGTTCTGAATGAAAAACTGAGAAAATCGGTTCTTCAATCGATCAATAATAGTGAAAAAAGGCTGATTAATGTGGATGTTGAACTGAAAATTGACCAGGTGGAACTGAGCGCCCGATTTCGGGATAAAAGAGTGAAAACACAAATTCAGATGAGTATCAGGGGAGTAATTGACAAAACCAATGAACCCTTTCTGCACAATGAAGTGTTTTATATTGGTCCGTTTTCATATTAAAAGCTTGATAATAAGTAATTTGATTCATTTTGAAATAAAAATAATAATGAGCAATCATGGCTGTTGACTCGATAGACTCCATAAAAAGAAGAATGATCAGAAATGCTTCCAGAATTTGGGGCTATTCTGATGTCCAGGATATTAACTCGTTTGATCCGGTACTGAACCTGATTTTTGGCGCACTTGCAGAAGAGATTCGAAATGTCTCGCGGGAAATTTATCAATCCGATGCCCGGATTATTGAAAAGCTGTTAGATGTGCTTTTCAGTAAAAATATGTTCACCCATTTTCCCGCTCACGCAATAGCTACAGTAAAGTCCTATCAGCCCAGAAGCTACGTCAATGAATTTTATCGTTTCTATTTCACAAAAAATATTGTAAAAGATGAGGGCAGGGGAGAGCAGACCGAAAGAAAAAATATTTGGTTTACGCCAACCGGAAATTTTGCAATTTTCAATGCAGAGATGAAATACCTGCTGTTCGGGGAGGAAATGTATGAAATCAGCGGCAGGTTCAAAGATGTCATTGCACGCAAAGAGAGTTATGGGGAGAACTCCCGCTCAAAACTTGTTTTTGGAGTCAGATTTGACCAGCCGGCTGAACTGCTTGATGGGTTGTCGCTCTATTTTTCATTTAAAAATATTTCTGCCGACGACCGCTTTTTTGATGCAATTCAATCGGCAAACTGGAAAGTTAACGGGCGGGAAGTGAACTTTGAAGAGGGCTTTTTATCGACGGAACAACAACTTGAAAAGCTGGCACACGATAACCAGAATCTTTCTGCCGACACGGCGCGCTTCATTAACGAGTTTTATAAAAAAAACTTTGCGACGCTGGCAAATGAAAACTACCAAAAGAGTGATTTCTCACCGGAAGAATATAGAGAAAAACTGCTTGTTGGTTTTTCAAAAGATAAAAATGCTGCTCTCTTTGAAGACAATATCCTATGGATTGAGGCGGAGCTATTTCAGCCGCTGTCAACAGAAGAAATTAATGAACTGCTGGTTTTTGTCAACTGTTTCCCGGTGTTTAACCGGGAGCTAAATGAGAGCACCCATACCGTTGTGAAAGGTACAAACGTCATTCCGCTGTTGACCGATGACTATTTTTTTGATATATTGAGAGTTACAGACAGCTCCAATTCGCTTTTTTTACCAGGCACTGCTTCAGGGAACGGCGGGAAAGAGCAGAAATCATATCAGCTCAGGCAGGGCGGAATAGCAAGGTTTGATTCCCGCGATGCGCGGCAAACCATTGAGCGGCTGATAGATTTGGTGCGTGATGAAGCGGCTGCTTTTTCCATCAAGGGAGGTGAATTGATTTCAATGGAATTGAAACAGTTAGATCAGATACTGAGCAGATTGCAGCAGCGGGTCAACATGTCTGGAATAACCAATGATTTAAGCTCTTATCTCGTTTTGGAATCCGAATCGGTTTTCGACAAGGTGAATGTTGAGTTTTGGTCGCTGTCGGGCGAGCTGGCAAACCACATCAGGGTAGGCGAAAGACTCAATGTTTACAGGGGAAGTGATCTGAATGACAAAAGCCTTGCGCTTGTTACGCAAACTATTGGAGGAAGACAGAAATTGTCAAACGAAGACAAACTCAGCAAGCTCAGAAGGTCATTACTGTCCAGAGGAAGGGTGGTTACTTCGGAAGATATAAAGGCGCTTTGCTTTGAGCTTTTCGGCAGCCTGCTTGAAAAAGCTGAGGTTAAAAAGGGTGTTCGTCTGGAATCGGTTCCCGGAAAGGGATTGAGCCGCACGCTTGATATTCATCTGAACTTAAAAGATGATATGGAAATTTCTGATGAGGAGTTGCAATATAAAACCGAAGCATTGAAAATCAGGCTGAAAAACGAATCGGTAAATTTGCTTCCCTACAGAATATTTATTGAATAACTCTGTTTTTTTAGTAGAAATTTATTGATGTGAATCATGAAAAAGAGTATAAAATTTACAATCCTGACCCTCATTTCACTTTTTATGATTTGCCGGGGAACAGCGCAGGAGAATTTTGCATCGCATGTGGTTACAAATGTTTCGGATGGTGAAAAACTGCTGATTTCTTATGACCTTGTCGCTCCCGGAGAGGGAGGTTTGTTTACCGTAGTTTTGTTTGCCACGCATAGTGGCGCCCAGGTGAAAACAACATCAGCCTATGGCGATTTGGGGAACGGCATAAATCCCGGAACAGAGAAGGCAATTGTGTGGTATTTTAAAGATGATTTCAGCGGAAACATTTCGGATGTAAAGGTGGAGGTTTTTGCCTATAAGGAAAATGAGCCGCAGGCTATTTTCGATATTGTTTCGCTAAGTAACAACGGATATGCTCCCTGCGAGGTTACTTTCACCAATAAGTCGGTTTACACCAATGAATACCAGTGGAATTTTGGTGATCAGTCATCAGGAGCAGCAAATCTTTCTTTTGAAAAAGAACCAAAACATGTTTATCAGAAAGGCGGAGTTTATACTATTTCACTGATTGCGCGAAATTCACAAACTAAGCTTGAAAATGTTTATTATCAGAGTATTCAGGTTAAGGAATATGACCCGGTTGTTGCCGGATTTGAGATTGATGGTAATAATCAGACTGCCCCAGCCACGGTGAAACTGAAAAGCACTTCTGCCAATGTCGACAAATATCTCTGGGATTTTGGCGATCCCTCTCTTAAAAAGAAAAACAGTTCGGATAAAGAGAGTCCATCCGTAACTTACAAGAAACCGGGTACTTACCGGGTTAAACTTGTTGTTAAAAACAATCAGAGCGGTTTATCTGATGAAATCACGCAAGATGTTATTGTGGAAAGCAAGCAGGAGGCAACCGCTTCTTTTATCTATACCAAATCGTCAGAAACAGCGCCTTCAATGGTAACTTTTAAGAATACATCCGCAGCTGCAAACCGCTATGAATGGAATTTTGGCGACTCTTCGTCCGGTGCAAAAAACAGCTCTTCGGAAGAAAATCCGGTTCACTTTTTTGAAAAACCGGGGAATTTCAAGGTTCAGCTGTCAGTGTGGGCGCAGGGAGCTAAAAAGCCCAAAACTTTTTCGGAAGTGGTAAAAATTGAAGACCTTCCCCAACCGCCCGAAGCTAATTTCGTCATTCAAAACAACAATGTTATTGGTCCCGTTTCGGTCACTTTCATAAATAACTCCTTAAATTCCACCAGTTTCTCATGGGATTTTGGCGATCCCGAATCGGGGAGCAGCAACACATCAAAGAAAAAAGATCCGGTTCATACCTACAAAAATCCCGGACGCTATGAAGTGGTTTTAACTGCTTCCAGTCCCGGATTTTCAAGAGATAGCAGACATTCTGACTGGGTGGTTATCACTTCACCGGAATCTCCCGTACTTGCAACGGTTGCCGAAGCGCGCTTTTCAACTGAAAGCGATAGTTATACTGCGCCGGCAGTGGTTAATTTTACAAATTATTCCGTGAATGCAGACGCCTTTTTGTGGGATTTTGGCGATAAAAATTCACAGGAAAACAGCTCAGAACTGAAAAATCCAACCCATATTTATTCCCGGGAGGGAAGATATCAGGTTAAGCTTTCAGCGAAAAACAGCAGTACGGGTCAATCTGCCGAGTTTGTTGATTTTGTGGAAGTTTCAGGAAAACCAATCCCTGAGCCTGTAGTTACACCGGTTGTTGAGCCTGTTGCAGCGTTTGATTTCTCATTTGACCAAAATACCGAAGGCAAGGTTGTTTTTTCAAACTCTTCTCAAAACGCAGATGAGTATGAATGGAATTTTGGTGATCCGGCTTCCGGAAATCTGAACTCTTCGGCTGAGAGGAACCCGGAGCACACCTATGCAAGGAGCGGTGAATATAAAGTTATGCTGTATGTGAAAAGCAGCGGAACCGGCAAGGAGAAAATCATTGAAAAAAAGGTGTCTGTAACCATCAAATCTGCTCCGCCTGTTGCCGATTTTGAGATGAAATATGACCCGTCAAAAATTCCTGCCCAGGTTGAATTCAGAAATCTTACAACCAATGCCGATACTTACAGCTGGAATTTCGGAGATTTTTCTTCAGACGATAACGAATCAAACAGCGCATCTCCTTTCCACACCTATCTGTCGCCCGGTAAATATACGGTTACGCTGAATGCCATAAATTCGGCAACCGGCGATTCCCGCCAGGTTTCTAAAGAGGTAATTTTGAAAAGCAATGTTTCGGTTTTTGTGAAGGAGGGATTTGGGAAAAACACGGAATCTGTTGTCTCCCTGTTAAATCTTTCAAAAAATGAATTTCTGGCAGTGATGAAAAAGTCAAACAATAAATCGTTGCTGGCAAAAATTAACGACAGCGGGAACGTTACACAGGAGAAGGAGTTTGACGAACTGATTTCGGGAGTGGTGCCACTCCCCGGCGATAAATTTATGATTTCTGGTATTGACCTTTCAGGGAAATTGTTTGTAATGATAGTTGACTCGAAACTCAAAAATGATAGTCCGATAGTTTTTCCGGCAGATAAGAGCTACAAAACTGATTATTTCTATCCCGAAATTGCTTTGAGCGTTGCCGGGGAAGCCGGAGTTATTGCAAATACCATCAATGATCGTTATCCGCTTGACCTGTTTTTTCAAAAAACAGACCTGTCGGGCAGGATAATTCCGGTTACCGACCGCACTTTCAAATTTATCGGATTGAAGACGGTAACAGCCATTGTTCCCATGCGAAACGGCGGTTTTGCCCTGACAGGCTACTGGCAGGAGAAGCAGCAATCCCAGATGAGCATGCTCTTCGCAAAAATTGACCGAAAAGGGGTGGGAGACATGCAGCTTATAACATCAGCGGTGAATATGTTTGGTTGTAGTATTCTGGAATCTTTTCAGGATGGATTTGCCCTTTTGAGGGCAGAGGATTTGCAGCGCAACGGAATGTATGAAGTCAGTTTTGCATTGGTCAAGGGAAACGGTGAAGCAACTGATTGTGAGCACATTCTGCCATGTGCCATTAAAAAGGATGATTTACTGAAGTTTAAGCCCACAATGATTAAAACAGATAATGAGTATGTTGTTGCAAGTCATTGTTTTAACGGAGTTGATTACGATATTTCGCTCTGCTGGATTGACCGGACCGGAAAGGATATGTTTCGCTACGAAACATTGACTTTACCCGGTGATCAGTTTGTTATGGATTTGGTACAAACCGAAGACGGCGGAATTCTGGTAGCCGGCACACAGGAAAAAGGTGGCAAAAAGGAGCCGTTTATCATCAAAACTGATCCGTGGGGAAAAATTGTTCAGTAGGAGCAGATTGTGTTACAATCAGCGGTTTCTTACTTTTTCAATCTCCTGCTTCAACGCTTTATTCTCAATATTGCAGGTGTTGAGTTGCTGTTTTACCTTTTGCAGTTCCTTTTCAAGTTGTGACACATCTGCTCCCCCACCGCCACCACCGCCTCCACCACTTGCCTGTAAAAGTGCAAGTTGTGTCTGAAGCCGGTCTTTTTCGACAATGGTCTCCTGAAGTTTTTGGCTCAGCTCACCCGAATCGCCTATCTGATCCTTTAACTTCATTTGGTTGTTGTATGCCATCTGGAGATTTGAAAGCGCTTCGATAACATCCTTATACATCTTTGTTTCCCAGGTGTTGTCGTCTGCAACCTGATTTTTGGTGTTGCTTAAAACCGAAGCAATATCCTGATTCAGAACTTCAAGATTCTCCCCGGTCTCCTTTGCTGTGGGCACTTTGGCTAACATTTCGGCAGTTTCGCCAACATTGGGAGCAAAAACCTTTTCCTGAAACTGTAAATGATTTTTCAATCTCTCCAATTCCGTGTTTGACTTCTGCTCTGAAAGTTTTCCGACATTCATGGTTGAAAAACCGAGCAGTATGGCAATTACTAAGCTAAGCAGAAAAAGTCCGGTAACTTTATAAAATGCCTTATTTCTTTCCTTCTTGTTCAGCGCTTTCATGTTCGTTCAAATTTTCGTTAACATTATCTCTTGTACAAATAAGTATATCGTTCTCCTTAATCCGGCAGTTGGCGATTGATTCATCCGGGTCGAGCGGTGTTTTGATTTTGAAAAATTTATTTTTCAGCTTAAAAAATGTCCATTGGTGAGGATTATTGTTCATGTCAAAAAAAGAGACCGGTCCTTCAGGATGCCTGCTGTTGTAGTCATTTATGAAAAAATAGAAAAGTCTTCCTAATTTCATCTCCTGCGGCGCTTTTGCCCTGAATGTGGTCTCTTCTGCCGAGTCGGGGCTTTTCCTGAAAATAAAACTGATTACGACAGGATTCTCCATCTCCCTGTCGGTCGGGTCTTCAATTTTAACACTTACCGGATATTGCCATTTTTTGAACTGCTTTGGCGGAACCTCAAGCAGTCTGCTGATTGTAATGTCCAGTAAAACAGGGATGAGGAACCACAGAGAAGAGAGGTGCCACACCATTTCCACCTGTGTTCTTACAAGAAAAGTGAAAGAGAGATTGGTGAAAAAGAATGTAAAAAGCAGGATGGACAAAATGAATGCAAACCGTATGCTGACAGGTTGCTTGGAATACCAGGGCAGTAGTTTTGGCGCCAGGAACAGATGTAAAATAGCGATTGCCACAATAAACAGCTGGGCTAATATAAGTTTAGTGAATTCACCCTTTTCCGGCCACAAATAGAGAAAAAGTGTTGAACACGCCAAAAGAGCCGAAGTGATGATAATATAAAATAGACTGGCAACGCCATATTTTTTCAATTGCTTCACCTGTTTAAACAGAACGAGAAATGTTCCTAAACCAAGAACAAGACTTCCTATTTTTAATGCTAAACCAGTTCCCTCCATTTGAAATAGTTTTAAGCATCAAAAATAGAAAAAGATTGAATGATTTTCAAACTTAATTTTCTATTTGTGAAAAACATATTTACTGACGTATTTGCTTTTGTTTCAGCCGGTAAAATAAACAGCCTTTTTTGTCTCTATTTCCACCATTTTGAAATTCTGTGTAGCTCATAAAAATCGTTGATAATTGCTGAAGAACGTGTGTTTTCTGTTGCAAAAGCCAGATACAAAACAGATGCTGCGTTCTGCATTTCTGCTAATCCCTCATAAAAAACAAAATTTACCATTTCATCAAAGGAAACTTTTTGTGAATCTGCATCTTTGATCAACTTATCCGAAACAGAGAAATTTTTGACATATCTCATATTTTGCTGATTAACAGCATCCTCACTTTTGAGCTTTGAGAGTTTTTGGTAGGCAGCTTTTGACCATGGATTACTCCACGGCTTCCATTCACCGGTTTGAGAATCCCATGTGGAATCAACGTTATCGCAAATCAGTAGTGCGATGTCATATTCCTTATTCTTCAGAAAGGGAGAGTAGGCTGGTTTTTTTACTGAGTAAGCGTTTTTACATTCCTGCCAGCTCAGGAGTAGCTCAGCCGGTTTGCACCGTGTGCTGTTTTTTTGTGATTCCTCGAAGCAAATGTCTAAGGCAATTATTAATTCATCAGAAGAAATTGCTCTGAACCACAGCACGCCGTGCGGGTCTGAGATTGAAAAAAGCGAGCCACCGTGTTTGATTAACTTCCAGGGTTTTTCGAGTTTCTCAAACAGATATTTAAACTGTCCGGCTGCATTTTTTGTCCAGACTGCCGGATATCCTTTTGGGTTTCTGAACAAATAATCTTCGTACTCTTTGTGAAAAATTTCAATCTCCTTTTTTACAGCCGTATTGACGCCTCTGTATTTTGTCATCATTTTAACCCGCCATTGGAATTGATAAATCTGGCTTCTTTCCCAAAGTTTAACTTTAGAAAACTTTTGCAGATGGTTTAAATCCCTGAAACCAAAATCTGAAAGCATCCTGTTATCCTGATGAGAAGTCATAAATCTTTTCCTTTTTCCTCAGGCTTTTAAAGTTAACCTCCGATAATCACTGTCGGGCAGCCTAATACGATTGTTCCGCCGTGTGCAGTTTGATCTCCCATTCTTGCGGCGGGTTGCCCGCCAATCAACACGGTTGCCGATCCTACGATAATGGTATCGGGTGGTCCGGCACAGGCTGCCATGTCGCCCATACGGGCAGCAGGCATTCCTCCGATTAAGACTGTTGGGCACCCTGGAGGCAAAATTGGTCCGCCTACATGAGGTGTAGTCCCCTGCACCATGGGGCACGTGTGCATATCTGATATTCTTGCTGCTGGTGGCATAATGATTTATTTAATTAATTTTTACAATTGCGCCTTTGATTTCAGCTGTTCCGGTTCCTTTAATTTCTGTAGTTATCCCTTCGATGTTTACAGTTAATGCTTTAGCTTTTACTAAGGTGTTAGCCTCTAAAATTATCTGCTCTGCATTTTGTTTGATAACTGCATCCGAATCACTGTTTATCTCAACAGCTTTATGTTCAATTTTGATTTCAGCATCATTTTTTATGTTTTTGGCATTGGTTTCAATGTCATTGTTTGCTTTAATTTTAATTGCGTCTGCACTGATATCCAGAGTACCGCCGGCACTGATTTTCATGTTCCCCTTTGTTTTAATGGTAATTGACTTATTGGAAGAATTTAGCTCCAGTTCATTGTTGCCTGACGTATCATATATTCTGATTTTTTCAGCGCCATTTTCATCATGCAATTCAATGGTTTGACCTTTGCGAGTTCGGATAGCATGAACTTTTGCATTATCAACGTCATCGTTACCGACCCAATCCGAATCGGGAGAAGCATTTTTATCAAACAGTGCGCCCAGACAATAAGGTTTTTCAACATTACCATCTTCAAATCCAACTAAGACTTTTGAGTTTTTTGCCGGCACAAAATAAAATCCGCTATTGACATGAACATAAGGGGTTGCAACCCGCATCCAGGGGGTTGAGGCTTCGAGCTCCATCCAGTACAATTTAACTTGAACCCTGCCAATTTTTTCAGGGTCTCTGTTGTCGGTAACCAATCCTAATTGATTTGAAGACCTGCGGACAAAATAGGGATTTGTATTCTCCGGAATAGATGTCTCTCCCGGGATTGCAGTGAAATTATTTTGATAAGTCAGCGTATTGTCAAAAACATGGCGAACCGAAGTGAGCAGATATCTGCCGTAATTCATTACCGCGTTGCCGTCTCTTTTCAGACAGTCAATTTTCACGAAGTTTCCGGCTGAGAGCGTACCGTTTGTTGAATTTCCCGAAACATTTGCAAGATTTACGGCATCGGCAGATTCCTGAAGCTGACCAACACTGTCCAATGCGGATTGGTGGTTATCTTCATCAAAATTTAAATGTTCAAAATAATCTTCTCCATGCTGAGGATAAACAATTCTGGACCTGTCTAATGCATGTCTTCCATAAGTATTCAGGTTTGATTCTATTGAACTGTTGCCGGAGTTGTATCTGTGAAGCGATACCGTGACCGGCTCAAGTGCCGTCAGTTTGAATTTCACGGGAGCTACCCGCAACCCATATCTGAAATTGTCCAGATTTTGACCGATGGTGAGCGTTTTTTCCTCTTCAGGAATTTCTCCGAAAATTAACTCACTGCCGTTAAAGAAGAACCATTCGCCATATCGGATGGAGAGGCGCCGGATAAATTGCAGATCACTCTCTTCAAATTGTACAATATATGGATGACGCAGCTGGTTTCTTGAACTCACTCTGGGTCTCAGCTCATAATCTGCCAGCACTTCATTTAAAATTTCATCAAGCGTTTTGTCAACAAATGACCTGTTGTGTGGTTTTCGGTCTAAAACAATCTCCTTGCTGCCTCCTGAAATCACTATCATATCGTTGTCTGCCATAGCGCTCCGGGAGCTTTCAATCTCCGTAACAAAACCTAAAAAGTTGATACCGTCCGTTTCGCTGTTGCCTTGCATAAATCTTGTCTGGATTGTTATGGGATAGCCCAGGAAATCTTTGGAGTTTTCAATGAGAAAACCGTCAAGCTCCTCCAAAGCATCATAGCGGCAGAGAATTTCAAACCGGTCAATGCCGTACAAATTCTGACTGATTGCAACCTGCTGAAAATTTCTGAACGGATTGTTGTTGATATTGATATCAATACTTGAAAGTAGAGCCATTCTTTAAATATTTTAGATTTAAGCGCCTTTGTCAAAATCCCATTTTGTCTCCCAGCTTGCATTTGACAATGTTATTTTCTGGCAGGATATGCTGAGGGAAATTATCATATCGGACTGGTCGTTGAAGGATTCGCTGTAAGAAACAAGGATTCCGTCTTCAAAAACCAGCGTATTGGTTTCCTGTGGAATTCCGGAATCGCTGATTCCGGTAAAAATAATTTTTCCGTTTTTCGTCATCATCCTGCCTAACATCCAGTTGACCAGGTCTGGATCACTTTTTCCATAGACAGTCAGATTAACAAGCCCGGCCCGCACCCTTGAACTGGGCAGTCCGTTGCTGTCAATTTCCTGAGAAAAACCAAAATTATAGGACAAAACCCGTAATCCTTTTTGGGATTGAGGATGTTGGTCAAGATGGAGTCGGGCTACTAAGGACATATCTGAAAATTAAAATATTTAATGCACAAAAGAAATCTTTAATAGGTTTTGCAATGTGTGGAAACCTATTTTATATGCGGATGAACGCATTCTGAAAAATTAAAGAAAATGATAGTGGGTTTACTTAAATCGCCCACTCGTTTTCATGTTCTCCGTTGCCCATTTTAATTGACCTTGGAGATAGGGTAAAATGTTGAAGCATTGCTCCGCTTCCCGAATCGTCAAATGTCTCTTTGTAGCCTACAATATAGGCTTCAATGATCTCTAACTCTTTCATCTTTGAGTCTTCGTCGCGTTTGTTGAAAGTGATTTTGGCATCTTTCTTCATGTAACTGTCACACATCCATTCAAAAATGCTGGTGTCGTCTGTAGATTCAACCACCAGGTCAACAATTCCGCCACGTGTGGTTGATGAGGGCCTTCCGGTGTTGTCATAATCCTGATGCAGGCTGTAGCTGCATTCCAAAACACGGTATTTGTTACCGTCCACTTCAAAAATTGCTTTAAATGACATGATTGAAAAATTTAAGGTTAAAAAAATAAACTGTTAATCCTGTTCGTATTCCGTATCCCAATCATTCCCGTCATCGCCTTTTTGCCCGTCCATTTTTATCATAAAGTTTTTAGCCGGGAAATAGGGAGTCATGTGAATATCAAGGTATATACGATCTTTCTGAACTTTATCCTGTTCAAACCGCCTGATGGTGAATTTTTCGATGAGTTTTCCCGGTCCGGTAATGCTGTCTAAAAAGCGGATAATCTGACTCAGAATTTCTTTCCGCGTTTTTACGTTGAAGTTTTCAAATGCCCTGCGGTTGAGGAAATCCATCAATACTTTGGTTACATAATCGAAAACCCGCACTACAGAGTAGGTTTGCAATCCTAAATTGTCGCCGTTGAAAAGTGTTTTTGCAGAAAATGCCATCACTTTACCATATTCGTTGACCATGGGAATCAGTCCCATTTTTTCGAGATTCGCAATTTCACTTTTTTTCAGGTCGAACTTCACACCGTCCACTTCGCTGAGACTGCCGTGTTTTTTCCCGGCTGCCACCTGCGACATAAGTGTTTGGTATATTGTGCCTGCCAGTGCTGTTGAAGGCGGAACAAAAAGCTCCTCTTCTTCGCCTAACTCTTTGTATTTGTCGCGCCCAACAAGATAATTACAAGTCATAAGTACATTTGATTTGTAGATATCTCCGCCGGTGAGATTGGCTGCCTCAAACATCTCCATCACATCATCGGGCGTATCCAGATGTTCAAAGTCGGTTACCAACATCACCTTATTTTCGTGAGCGATTTTTGCCCATTTTTCAACCACTTTGTTTGAGCCTAAGTAGCCGGGCACAATCAAAAGGCTGTAGTTGTCGCGTAAATCCAGCCGGTCATAATTTCTGACAAGCTCTTCCTGAATGGCATCTATGAACCGGGTATCATCCAGGTCTTTCAGCTGTTCGGGATCAGCATTCATAAAAGTCAGATTTTTAATTTTGTTGCTGCCTGCATTTCTGAAAAACAGGGCAACCGAGCGGTACGATGTCTCTAAATCTTTTGTGGCTTCTATCGCTTTTGCCAGATTTTTTGTTAGTGTTTCCTCTGCTGATTGTGCGCTTTGTTCGCAATTTTCAACCATCTCCATCACATTTTCAGAAGAAGAAAGCACGGCGGCCCATAGCTGAAGCGTATTTTTTGTCTGTTCGCGCTCATCTTTTTTTGAAGACTCCGAAAGGAAAATCCGCTTTCTGGCTTTTCGTTCCGGATTCAGGTTCTGAACCCCATCAATTACTGCCTCCAGCAGATCGAATCCTCCAATTTTTGAAAGTTGCGCCAGGCTTTGTTCCAGCAGCTCCTGCGGTTTTTCCACCTGCCCGGTCATTTCGGCAACTTTTTCCCTGTATTGCTCAAGATTTTGTTTTTGTTCCTGTGGTGCCATATCCTTTGTATTAATTTTTATGAATTGATTGGTTAAGCTTCTTCAATCTCTCTGATTAGCGCATAAATTGTGTTCAGCATTGCCTCCTTTGTCTCCTTGGTTTCAATTGCCTTGCGCAGCAGTTTATTGCTTTTTAGCTGTTTCACAATTTTCAGAAACTGCTCCTTCTGGCTGGTTAAATCTTTCAGAAAATTGCTTTGTGCAGTGATGCCTCCAACCCCAAAATCAGCAAGACCGTTGAAAGAGAGTTTTTCTTCGCGGCTGTTTCCATCTGCATCCTCAAAGTCCACATCCACAGATGGTCTGAAATGGCTGAATACATCATCAATAGATGTAAGTCCTTCAACAATATCAGGCTTAAAAGGCGCCTCGTCAGTTAGTTTTTCCACAAGCAAAGATTTGTTTTGAGCAATTTCACTCAGCGCTTCGCTTGCATCCATGGGAACTTCTGTTCCCCCAATTCCGTATGTTTGCATAGTATCAAATTTATGTGTGAATAATTCTTTATTTTGTTTCTCTCTCTTTTTTCCTTTGAAAAAATTAAACAATTTCCCAAGCAACTTCTTCATTTTCGTCGAGTGAAAGTCGTACTGTTGAGCCTCTGCCGATTTTGCCGGAAATTATCATTTGCGAAAGCGGTCTCCTGAGACGCGAACGTATGATTCCAACAATTGGGCGGGCGCCGTATTTGGGTGTATATCCGGCTTGTGCCAGCTTCTCTTTTGCTCCGGAGTCCATCTCCAGCTTAATTCCTTTTTCATCTAAGATTTTTAGCAACCCTTTCAGGTGAATGTCAAATATTTTTACCACATTGTCCTTGCTGATAGGCGCAAACGGAACAATCTCCGTGAGCCTTCCCAAAAATTCAGGACGGAAATAATTACTCATAATTTCCATCAGCCGGTCGGATGGCGGAATTTCATCTTTGCCAAAAGAATCCACAATGAAATCACTTCCGATATTGGATGTGAAAAGAATCATCGCATTGGAAAAGTCGCCTTCTTTTCCCAGTCGGTCATGCAGTTTTCCTTCATCTAAAATCTGAAGAAAAATATCAAAAACAGAAGAGTGTGCTTTTTCGATTTCATCGAAAAGAACGATGGAGTAGGGCTTTTGCCTGATTTTGTTTACCAAAAGCCCGCCCTCTTCATAGCCTACATATCCGGGAGGCGCTCCATAGAGCAGTGCAGCCGAATGTTCTTCCTTAAATTCCGACATATCAAACCGGATCAGGAATGTTTCATCCTGAAACAGAAACTCGGCAAGCGCTTTTGCCAGCTCAGTTTTTCCGGTGCCCGTAGGACCTAAGAAAAAGAATGAACCGATAGGTTGACTGGCTTTGTTCAATCCCGAGCGTGATTCAAGTATCGCTTCGGCAATGGTCTTTAGTGCATGATCCTGCCCGATTACCCTTCTTCTGAGATAATCTTCAATATTCATCAGCTTTTCGCGCTCTTTGGACTGCATTTTTCCAAGCGGAATTCCTGTTCGTCCGGAAACAATGGCACCGACATCCGATTTATTCAGCGCTTCCACCTTTTCTGATGCGATTTTTTCCAGATTTTCCAGCACCTGGCGGCAGGATTCATAAACTTCGGCGCCGCTGTTTGATGTCTGTCGGTTCTCCTCTTCGTTGAGTTTGGAAAACAGAATGGGTGAAATCTGATTTTTCAGGTCTGAACAGAACCATTGCAACTCAGTGAAGTGGTTTTCCGTATCGTTGCCAAACTGCTCTAACTCCGTCTTTAGTTTTTCAATGGTTGCCGGCGAAATATCGGACATCAGCCTGACGCCTGCCATGGTGTGGTCAATCAGGTCAATGGCTGATTCGGGCAGCGAACGCTCTTTTAGAAACCTTTTGGAGAGCCTGATGGCTTCCTTCATCACTTCTTCATCTGCCTTGAGCTTGTGGTGCGCTTCATATTTTGGAACAATTTCAGTCAGCATTTTCAGCGCTGTCTGCTCGTCAGGTTCTTCTATTTTAATGAGTTCAAACTGCCGGTTAAAAGCCTCATCAGTTTCTATGAATTTGGTGTAATTGTCTATTGATGTGGTACCAATAATAGTAAGATTTCCGCGTGCAAGTTCCGGCTTTAACAGATTTGCAGCGCCGGCGGCTCCTCCCTGCTTGTCGGCTAAAATGTGCATTTCGTCAATAAACAGAATGGCTTTGTCGTATTGCTGAATTTCAGCAATGATTTTTTTGAGTCTGTCTTCAACTTCGCCTTTGTAGGATGCGCCTGCAATGAGAGAACCGTAATCGAGTTCAAAAATAACGGCGCCAATCAAACCGGAAGGCACTTTTTTATCTACTACATTTTGTGTAAAACCGTTGACTACTGCCGTTTTGCCAACGCCCGTGTCGCCAATGATTAAAACATTTGCCTTGTTGCGGCGTCCTAAAATCTCAGTAATTCCACGGATTGTATTGTCGCGGCAAACTACCGGATCGAGTTTCCCCAAACGGGCTTCTTCGGTTTTGTCGATACAATATTTCAGCAGTGCATTGGCTGAATGTTCCTGTTTTTTCTTCTCTTGTTTGCTGTCGGTCATACCGATTGCTTCCTGAAAATCACTGCTTTCCAGCAAAAAGTCGATAATTTGTGTCTGGCTGAGCGTAAATGTCTTCAGTTGTTCATAACTGAAGCCTACGCCGGGAGTGCTGATTGCTGTCAGCACACACTCCGGATCGGTTTCGTCGCGTGATAATTTGAGCCGGATATTTTCAGCTTCTCTGAAAACTGCCTGAACATTTTTGTCTCCGGGTGGATTTTCCGGCACATTTGACGATTTCGCACAGGATTCGATGCGCACTTCCGCCCACTCTTCAAGGTAAAAAATATCCTGATCGAGAGCCATTAAAAGTTCAGTCAGCCCGACATCTTTGTGAAGTAAGGCTTTTAAGAGATGTGCCGGAGAAAATTCATTGTTGGAAAATTCTTTGGCTAATGATTGCGCTATACTTACAGCCTGCTTTAATTTACCTGTAAAATTCATAGTTTTTACATCTAATTATTATGTTTCAAAAAAATCTCTCTGAAAAATCTTTCTGACTACAGAATTTCAATGAATAATTCTGTAATTTTATGGGTTAAAACCATGCGAGCTCTTTAAAAAGAACAGTAATTTAAATTGAAAATACCATCTATATATTGCTGTGTGTCAATTGGCAATGTTTAAGCATCAATACAAAGAACCAAAACGATACAAATATAAAAAACATTTTAAGATGCAAAAGTATTCTATTGTTTAAAATAAGATATTTTTTTAAACAATAGTTTGCAGCTGACCGAACAAATATTTTTCTGTTTGACAGAGCTGAGGGTGTTGAGTATGAGCTGAATGTGTTTTGTTAGTGGGTAGGGAGAAATGATATACTTTTGGAATTGCCTGTTTCATTCAGATTAAAGCAATCGGGGATATAAAAAATTACTTACTTTTGTGGCGGAATCAGTTATGGAATCCGGTGAAAAACCGGAGCTGTACCCGCAGCTGTAATCCTTTCATGTTGGCACATCAAAAACCACTGTTCCGAATTTCGGAACGGGAAGGTGGCTGCCAATCGGGGAGAGCCAGAAAACCTGCTGTTTCCAAAAATACAGTATCGTAAGCTTTCGGGAAGAAAAGCTGAAGGTAAATTGCCTTGAAATATTTCCCACTGTTTTTGGTATTGTGAAACGAGAATGATTTGAAATCATGTGCGTAAGTCTATGCATCATGTTCATTGTTTTGAAATGCAGATTTCTACTGTTTTCTGTTCAAAGCATATATGAATATGGAAGCACAAGCTGAATTGCACGAAGTTATTGTTTTACCACTAAAAATTTTAAAATGAAAAAAATTTACTTGATTTTGTTTCTCTCTTTAGTCGTTTTTTATGCAAGTGCACAGCATGTTGCCACTTTTGACGATGTGGAACTGGAAGCCGGTTCTTATTACAACGGTGAAGATTCAGCCGGGGGTTTCCTGAGCGGCGGCTTTTGGTTTCCCAATGAATATAATGCCGACTGGCAATACTGGAGCGGCTTTTCCGTGTCGAATATTACGGATAACGCCACTCCCGGGTATGAAAACCAGTACAGCGCCATAACGGGGAGCGGAGCAGAAGATTCAGAAAATTATGCAGTAGTTTATTTTCCGGGAGAACTGAAAATTGAATTTGAGCAACCGGTTGATTTAACCGGGTTTTATGCAACCAATTCAACATTGACCTATTTGCTGATGCGGGATGGAGACCCGCTCGGTTTTTCCAAAAAATTTGGCGGAGAAAGCGGGCAAGACCCCGATTTTCTGAAATTGTTGATTTGGGGAACGGATGAGTCCGGCAATACAACTGAAACGGTTGAGTTTTATTTAGCCGATTACCGTGACGAAAACCCTGAAATGAAATACATTCTGAATGAGTGGCGCTGGGTTGATCTCAGCAGCATTAAAAATGTAACTGCACTTCATTTTGGCATGGAATCCAGTGATACGGGAGAGTATGGAATGAACACGCCTGCCTATTTTTGCATGGATGATTTTACAGTTGGCACATTTACATTTTCTGACCGGATTGCCATGCAAACTCCTGAAATTAACGTGTTCCCAAACCCGGTGAAAGACAATTTTTTTGTTGATCTGAAAGATGGCTTTAAAACGATTACGCTGACTGACAGCAACGGCAGAATACTATTTCAGCAGCAGGTTTCAGAAGAGCAGATTTTACAGATTTCAGCATTGAAAGATATGCCGGCAGGCGTCTATTTTTTAAATGTCCGTGATGGGGATAGAATTTTCATCCGAAAAATTCTGAGAGTGTAGCCCTTTATAAAAAAGTTACAACTTTTTCACATAAAAGACAGAAAAGTATTTTGTTCTGTTCCCAAAAAACAGTTTATTTGTATCATATTAAAAAAAAATGAGATTATGCTTGAAATTTCAAAACATTCAATGGTGACTTTGAGCTATGTGTTGCACATAGATGACGAAAGTGGGGATGTCATTGAGCGGGCAACAGAAGAAAATCCGCTGGAGTTTCTGTATGGTGCAGGTTCCATGCTGCCGGAGTTTGAATCTAAGCTTTCCGGGCTGAAAGTTGGAGACCCTTTTAAAATCCGTTTATTGAAAAATGATGCGTATGGTGAAGTCAATGAAGATGCTATTGTTGATTTGCCCAAGCAGGTTTTTTTGGTTGACGGACATTTTGATGATGAGCTTATTGCTGTTGGCAATGCAGTCCCGATGATGAGCAGCAACGGACAGCGTATGGACGGTATTGTGCTTGCAGTTTCTGACGAAGAAGTGAAGATGGACTTTAACCATCCGTTAGCTGGCGAAGACCTCTTTTTCTCAGGAAAAGTACTCTCCGTGCGCGAACCTTCGGAAGAAGAGCTTGCAGGAATCTTATCCGGCAGCGGTTGCGGTTGCGGCAGTGGCGGTGGTTGTTGCAGCGGTGGTGACTCCGAAGACGACTGCGGTTGTGCTTCCGAACATGAAGGTCATGCCCATGGCAACGGAGGTTGCGGATGCGGTTGTTAGCTCATTTTCGATATTTTTAATAATTAATTCATCCCGTTTCCTCATTAAATCAAAAGGGAACGGGTTTTTTAGGCAAAATGAGTAGATTAGCACCGGCACATTTTGCATCGCTGATTAAAGCGGAATAAAAAAAGTTATATGAACACATTCGGAAAAATTTTTCGGCTTACTTCTTTTGGCGAATCTCACGGACGCGGAATTGGCGGTATCATTGACGGTTGTCCTGCCGCTCTGGAACTGGACGTCGAGCTGATTCAAAAGGATCTTTCCCGGCGCAGACCGGGACAGTCGCGGATAACCACCCAGCGAAAAGAAGCCGATCAGGTTGAGTTTTTATCCGGTGTTTTTGAGGGAAAAACACAGGGAACCCCCATTGCGTTTGTTATCTGGAACGAAGACCATCATTCTCAGGATTACAATAACCTGAAAGATATTTTCCGTCCTTCACATGCAGACTACACCTATTTGAAAAAATACGGAACCCGCGACCATCGCGGCGGCGGGCGCTCTTCGGCGCGTGAAACTGTTGCCCGTGTTGTTGCCGGAGCAATTGCCAAGCAAGTTTTGACAACTCCCGGTATAACTGTTCAGGCATTTGTTTCCCAAGTAGGAGAAGTTAAACTGGAGAAGCCTTATACGCAGCTCGATCTTTCCAAAACGGAAGATAATATTGTGCGCTGCCCTGATGAGGAGACTGCCCAAAAGATGATCTCCCGGATTCAGGTTGCGCAGAAAGACCTTGACACCGTTGGTGGTGTGATTACCTGCGTTATTAAAGGTGTGCCTGCCGGTTGGGGTGAGCCGGTATTTAACAAGCTACACGCAGATCTCGGATTTGCGATGCTTGGAATCAATGCCGTCAAAGGATTTGAATACGGCTCCGGCTTTGAAGGCACAAAACTGAGCGGTTCACAGCACAATGATGTGTTTGTCATTACCGACAGCGGGGTACGAACCAAAACAAATCACTCAGGCGGAATTCAGGGTGGAATTTCCAATGGGGAAGATATCTACTTTAATGTGGCTTTCAAGCCTATTGCAACCTTATTGAAAGAGCAAAACACAATTGATAAGGATAATAAAGAGGTTACCATAAAACCTAAGGGAAGGCATGACCCGTGCGTACTTCCACGCGCTGTGCCTATTGTTGAAGCCATGGCCGCACTGGTTCTGGCAGATCATTTTTTATTAAGTAAACTTAATATGGCTTAAAAATGTCCAGAAGAAAAAAGAGCAGGAGAATACAGGCGCCTCCAATTATTAAAGGAATGTCAGTTTATGGCGTTCGTGGGCGCAAGTCGAATGAGGTTGTTCTCAAATTGGAAGAGTTTGAGGCAATCAGGCTGTTGGATTATCAGAATCTGACCCAGGAGCAGGCATCAGTACACATGGATATTTCAAGACCTACGCTCACCCGGATTTATGAAGAAGCCCGAAAAAAAGTTGCCACAGCTTTTGTGGAGGGGCTTGATATAATTTTCAGGGGAGGCGATATCTATTTTGATGATAACTGGTATAAATGCAACTCATGCCAGTCCAGTTTCAATGATTACAGCGAGGATTCACCCCGCTGCCCCCTTTGCAAATCCGACGATGTAATCACCCTGAATGAGTTTTATTCCAAGTAAGTTTTTGCTGATTGATAACGCATGTTTGCA
>CAYNOQ010000007.1:45031-50655 GCA_964398855.1 uncultured Mariniphaga sp.
TATTTTATGATGGTTTATCAGGTGGTACAGTTACTTGTAAAACATCTCCTCACGACACTTTAATTGAGAGAGTGGAAATCTTTATCCCCAAGTTGAATTAACAGTGGTCTAAGAATTAACCACTTGCGAATCAACTTTTATATGACTTTTCAAGTTTTCAAAATAGAATTAACCATATCAAACCCCAAACCTGCTCTTGCCTGCTATTTCGGCGACTACCGAATGATACTCTTTCATCAGGTTTTGCATGATTTCGGCTGTGGGTTGAATTTTGTCTATTTGTGCCGATACCTGCCCGATTTCCAGCTCGCCGTCATTCAGATCACCTTCAAAAATCCCCTTTTTTGCTCTTCCCTTTCCGAGTAGCGTTCTCAATTCTTCGGCTGATGCACACCGGCTTTCGGCGTTTTCAACCTGTTCAAAAAATCGGTTTTTTATCAACCGCACCGGAACTAACTGCTTTAATGTCAGCTTTGTATCTCCTTCTTTCAGGCTGATGACCAGTGATTTGAAGTCGGGATGCGCAGACGACTCTTCTGCGGCTGCAAAGAGAGAACCGATTTGAACGCCTTCTGCTCCCAAAGCCATCGCAGCCATCATAGCCTGCCCGGAGGCAATTCCGCCGGCTGCCAATAGCGGCAGACCGGTAGCTTTTCGCACCGATGGAATCAAAACCAATGTGGAGGTCTCTTCGCGACCGAGATGTCCGCCGGCTTCAAATCCTTCGGCTACAATGGCATCCACTCCGGCTGCTTCCGATTTCTCGGCAAAAACCGAACTGGAAACTACGTGGGCAACAACAATTCCCCGGTCTTTCAGCCAGCCCGTCCATTTTTTCGGACTTCCGGCTGATGTGAAAACAATTTTCACCCCGTTCCGGGCTATAATATCCATTATTTCGTCAATTTCAGGATAGAGAAGCGGCACATTCACCCCAAACGGTTTGTCGGTTGCCGACTTTGTTTTTATTATGTGTTCCTCAAGGGTTGCCGGGTACATGGAGCCGGCGCCAATCAATCCAAGTCCGCCGGAATTACTGACTGCCGCTGCCAGCCGCCAGCCTGAACACCACACCATACCACCCTGAATCACAGGATATTTAATTTGAAATAATTTACAAATTCTGTTCATTGTTATTTAAAAATGGAAAAAAAGATTCTGGAATCAACTTCACTCTGCAAGGTGTTTTTCGAGCAATTCAACCAGCATTTCCTTGGAAATCTTTCGTTTGATATCCCCTTCCACGGCAAACGAAATATTTCCGCGCTCCTCGGAAACAACAATTGCTAACGCATCAGTGGTTTCACTGATGCCGATTGCAGCCCGGTGCCTCAGTCCCATGGTCTTATCCACCTCGCGCTGGGTTAGGGGCAAGATACAACCTGCTGCTGCAATGACATTTCCTTTTATGATTACAGCGCCATCGTGCAGCGGAGTATTTTTGAAAAAAATGGTGCGCAGCAACGAGGAAGAGATATCGGCATTGAGCAGCTCACCACTGTTGATTTGTTCGGTCAGCTCAAAATTTCGGGCAATAACGATAAGCGCTCCTGTTTTTGATTTTGCCAGAGATGCGCTGGTTTCGGCAATCATCTCAATCAGCTCAGAGTCAGAAGATTTACTTCGGTGAACTCCAAAAATTCTGTCTAAAAGAAGTATTCTGTTGACGTTGTAGTTTTTCCCGATAAAAATGAGAAACCTTCTGATTTCGGGATGAAAAACAATGATGAGCGCAATCAGTCCCACGCCGATAAATTGCCCCATGATTGTGCTAATCAGCTCCATATTAAGCGCTTTCACCACAATCCAGAAAAGATAGACCGAAATTAAACCGATAATCAGATTGAAAGCGACAGTGCCCCTGACAAGCCGGTAAACCTGATAAAGCAGGACAGCTACCAGAAGTATATCGAGTATATCCAGAAACCTTATGGTTATAAAGGCGGTCATCAGGCTATTGTTGCTTTTAACGCCTTAAAAATCTGAATGGCTTCCATGGCTTCATTCACATCATGCACGCGCAGAATATCTGCACCTCCAAGCAGCGCCATTGTGTTAACCACCGTTGTTCCGTTGAGGGCATCCGCAGGTTCAATCTGTAAAAGTTTCCAGATCATTGTTTTACGGCTGAGCCCTACCATCACCGGAAGCTGGAAAACCTTGAATGAATCCAGCCGGTTCAGCAAGTCGTAATTGTGCTGCAGGTTTTTTCCAAACCCAAAACCCGGGTCGATGATTATGTCTTTCACCCCAAACTTTGTCAGCAGCTTCACCCGGTCGCTTAACCAGGCTGAAATATCACGGACAACATCGTTATACTCAGGGTTATCCTGCATATCTTGAGGTGTTCCCTGAATGTGCGTAAGAACATACGGAACGTTCATTTTTCCGATGGTTTCAAACATTTTTGAATCCAGCGACCCGCCGGAAATGTCATTTACTATCACGGGACCAATTTCATCAATGACGCGAACTGCTACCCACGACCGGAATGTGTCAATGGAAAGCGGTATTTCGGGAAAATTCTTTCGTATGGCATGCACAGCAGGCAATAATCTGTCCAGTTCTGTTTTTGTTGAAACAAGAGCAGCACCGGGCTTTGTTGAAATGCCTCCCACGTCTAAAAACGTAACACCCTCTCCAATCATTTTTTCCACAGCAGAAAGCAACACTTTCTTATCAGTCATTTTGCCGTTATCAAAAAAGGAGTCGGGTGTGACATTTATTATGCCCATAACCACCGGCTGGGTAAAATCTATCAATCTGCCGCCCAGATTGATCATGTTTTTTCTTTTCAGGAATTTACCCGCTGATTGGGTAATTAACATAAGCAAAAAGTTTTTATCGTTAAACAATTAAGCATTACAAATGTATAACAAAACCGCCAGATTCTTCAAATTTTTCTATTTTTATGCTTTAATTAAAAAAGAGATGAAGAAAACAGATCAGCAATATGACGAGATTATGGCAATTTGCCGCGCAGTGTTCACAACAAAAATGAATGATTACGGAACTGCCTGGCATATTTTAAGACCTTCGTCAATAACCGATCAGATTTATATTAAGGCACGGCGAATCCGCACCATTGAGGAAAAGGGAATTGCCAAAGTTGACGAAGGTACCCGTCCTGAATTTATCGGAATTATAAACTACGCCATAATGGGATTGATCCAGTTGGAGCTGGGTCCCTCGGAAAATGAGTTAGACAAAGCACAAACCACCGAATTGTACAACAACTGGTTTGGCAAGGCAAAATCGCTGATGCAGGATAAAAATCACGACTATGGCGAAGCATGGCGCAAAATGAGAATCAGCTCCTATACCGATCTCATTCTGATGAAACTAAAGCGCACCAAGCAAATTGAGGACAACGAGGGCAAGACCACTGAATCTGAGGGAATTGACGCAAATTATTTAGACATGATCAATTATGCCGTTTTTGCCCTGATTAAGATTGAATTTGAAGAAGAAAAATCTCTGTAAAATGAAAGTAATCAAGCATTTTTCCCGGATTGTTGTCGGAATTGTATTTGTTTTTTCCGGCTTTGTCAAAGGGATAGACCCATGGGGTTCAGCCTACAAATTCACAGACTATATGAATGCCATGCATCTGGACTGGCTTATATGGGCTGCACTGCCATTGGGAATTTTGCTTTCGTTTGCCGAGTTTGCCATTGGCGTGGCGCTGCTATCAAACATTTTTATGCGCTTTACCTCGTGGTTAGCGCTGCTTTTCATGGTTTTTTTCACCGGATTGACGCTCTGGATTGCCATTGCCAATCCGGTTACGGATTGCGGCTGTTTTGGTGATGCACTGGTCATCTCCAACTGGCAGACATTCTATAAGAATATCATTCTTATTATACTGACTATCATCATTTTCATATATCGAAACAGGATGAAGGGGCTACCCGGCAAAAAGAGTGGCTATGTGTTGTCAACTCTTTTAGTGGTTGTTTATTTTGGTTTTGTCATTTACTCCTACAATCACCTGCCGGTTTTCGATTTCAGACCTTATAAGGTTGGGGTAAACATTCACGAGGCAATGTCCGTTCCGGCAGGTGCACCGCAGGATGAATATGAAAATATTTTCTACTACGAAAACATCAATACCGGCAAAGTGGAGCAATTTTCTGAGGAGAATTATCCGTGGCAGGACACGGTGAACTACGCTTTCCATGATATAGAATCCATTCTGGTTCAAAAGGGCTATGAGCCGCCAATTCACGATTTAACCATTGAAACGCCTGAGGGAGATGATATTATCGACTTTTTCCTGTATGCCGATAACTATGTTTTCATGCTGATTGCCTACGATCTCTCAGAATCTTCACTGAAGTCACAGGAAAGAATCAATGCGCTGGCACACTGGGCGCTTGGCAGTGAAATGGAGTTTATCTGCCTCACTTCATCGCTGCCCGATGCTTCGGAAGTTTTTGCCCGGGAAAACGAAGCGCCCTACGAATTTTTCAATACCGATGAAATTACACTGAAAACCATTGTGCGCTCCAATCCCGGACTGATGGTTGTCAAGGATGGAATTATTGTGGCAAAATACCATTACAATGACATACCTTCGCCAAAAGAATTTGAGCAAAAATTCATCAATAAATAGTTAAAACTGACCGGCAGGTTAACGGTGAAGCGTACCTTCCGAAGGAAGGGGCTAATTTTGTCAGAAGATTTATCGTAAAAAACTAAATATCAGAAAAATGAGAAAGAAAATAGTAGCAGGAAACTGGAAATGCAATACCAATTTGCAGGAAGGAATTGAGTTGGCAAAGGCCGTAGATCAGTTAGTAGCAAAAGAAGCCGCTACCGATGTAATCATCGTTTTGGGCGTTCCGTTCACCCATCTTTCCAAAGTGGTTGAATCGGTAAATACCGAACGTATCGGTGTTGCTGCGCAGAACTGCGCAGCAGAAGCAAAAGGAGCATTCACGGGCGAAGTTTCTGCCGAAATGGTGAAGTCAACCGGCGCTGAGTATGTTATTCTGGGGCACTCCGAAAGGCGCGAATATTACGGCGAAACCAGTGAGGTTTTAAACAAAAAGCTGGCTTTGGCGCTAAATAACGGATTGACGCCCATCTATTGCTGCGGCGAACCGTTGGAGGTACGCGAGGCAGGCAATCAAAATGAATTTGTAAAAAATCAGTTGGAAGAGACTATTTTCAAACTTCCCGAAAGCGAATTCAAAAAGTTAGTAATAGCCTATGAGCCCATCTGGGCAATCGGTACGGGAAAAACAGCCACTTCTGCACAGGCACAGGAAATTCACGCATTTATCCGCTCGGCAATTGCCGAAAAATTCGGTAACGAAGTAGCAGAAGGCGTCTCTATTCTTTATGGCGGAAGCGCCAAACCGGACAATGCACCGGAGCTTTTTGCAAATAAAGATGTGGATGGCGGTCTGATTGGCGGCGCATCGCTGAAAGCTGAAGATTTTTTAGGGATCATTAACGCATTCTGAAATAAAAAAGTGGACTACCACAAAGTTTCAATCACAATTTTACCTTTTGAGGAGTGGCTCCGCGATGTGCTGATGGCTGAGCTTGCAGGTGAGGGTTTTGACAGTTTTGCCGAAACCGGAAACGGTTTTGATGCTTTCATCCCGACTGAAAAT
>CAYNOQ010000008.1:0-48528 GCA_964398855.1 uncultured Mariniphaga sp.
ACGTCTATGAAAATAGATAAACATTCATTTTCTTTGCAGAAAGCGCTTATTGTGGTATCCCCCCTACCCACCTTTTCAGCAGGAAACGCAAAGAAGCCCGCGAAGTGGATAATCCGGCGCAAACCCTGCCACCCATTCCGATGAAAGGCTGCCAGTGATTCCAGTCAAATGCTGTCACTTTTTAAGGTTGTTTTGAAGTTGCCCGGGCGGTGGCGCAAAACTATTCCGAAGTAAATACTGCCACTTTTTCATTTTTTGATTTCAATTTTTACTTCTTTGGTTCGGAACCCACAAAAGATTCGAAACGATTTGTTGAAACATTTCCTTTGCCCCAAGGCGGCGAAGATTGGGTTTCAGTTGGGGAAATCGAGTACGAAATAGGAAATATTGTCGTTTAGTTAGTTAATTTTGTATCAGTTTGACGTTGTCAGGTGGTTCCCACGCTGACAAGTCCTTGTTGACTGAAACCTGTCAACGTCCTTAGACTTGACAGCGTTAACTAAGCGAGATAGAAATTTTCAATAAATAACTAATACGAATGAAAAGAAAAGATTTTATACGAATTTCTGCATTGGGTTCTGCCCTTTTAACCACAGGAAACCTTTTTTCCTATGCTAAATCAAGCGGTAGTCAAACCTACAGTTCCGGGCTCAATCCAATAATTCCATTCAATTTTTTTATGGACAGAAAAGAAGAAATGCTGTCTCAAATGGTTGAATTGAAAGAGAAGTATGGATTGCGGCGGTTTTTGCTAACGGCTCCAATGGATTATGTCAGACTAACCGGTTATCCGACTTTACAGGTTTACAAGAACATCGGCGAGGAGGTATTATATGTTAAAAATAAGCTTTCACCGCATGATATTGAAGTGGGGTGGTGGTGTGCACCCTCATTGAGATCAGGCTCAGGTGCGCCTTTTCAATATATTTACGATCTTTCAGGAGCCGTTTCAAAAATATCGCTTTGCCCATTGGACCCGGATTTCATAGAAGACTTTAGTAATAAGGTTGCTACTGTTGTAGAAATAAGCAGACCATTTATGGTGCAATTTGAGGATGATTTTGAATTGAGCCACCAGCCACCGGAAGTGACGTTTGGCTGTTTTTGTCCTCTTCATATTGCGGAGTTTAATAAAAGACATAATAAATCGTACTCAAGAGAAGAGTTGGTTAATCATTTTAAAACAGTGACTCCTGAAAGTATGAAATTACGCCGCGCCTGGGCTGAATTGTCGCGTGATTCTCTCGTTGTTCTTGCGGGTGAGATAAGAAATAAAATTGATGCGATTGCACCGGAAACACGTGTAATGTTGTGTCAGTCCGGCATGTCTGATTTTGATGGTGATTTCACTGAAGCTGTTACTCAGGCATTTGCAGGTCAAACCAGACCAGCGGTAAGACTTTACGGCACAAGTTACGGCTCGGATGATTCACAATCATTGCCGGATAATGTTTTTCATGCTCTTTACAGCATTCAGCATTTGCCTGAGAATTTTGAATGTTTCCATGAGTCAGATACCTATCCGCATACCCGTTTTTTCATGTCAGCAGCCAAAATCAGGAGTTTGATAACAGCCGCGCTCTCTTATGGATTTGACGATTCATTGTTTTATGCGACCCAGTATCTTGATAATCCTGCTGAAGAAAAAGCTTATGCGAAAATGTTTCACTCAGAGATTACACGGTTTGATGCCCTTAAAACTGCTGTTCAAAATTGTGAAGTAACAGGTGTGGAAGTTGTTCATCGGCCTTTTGCCCACATTGTTAACCCATATTCCGGGCGGGGACGTCCGGGCATTACATCAGGCGCTGCCTGGGTATCTGCTTTGGGCAGGTTTGGAATACCATATACTTCAAAAAATGGGAATGTAAAGCTGATATCCGGGAATATGATTGAAATGATGGACGAAGAAGAAATAAGGGAATTGTTAGCAGGAGGAGTATTGATGGATGGAGGTGCAGCATTTTCTTTATATCAAAAAGGGTGGGGTGAAATGATTGGTGCAGAAGAAGTTTCAAGGGGTAGAGAGGCAAATTTTTGTTTTGAAGGATTACAGGATGGTGTCAGTTTTTCGGATGTAAAAGGAGATTTAATGTACAATTTAATTTTTGCACCGGCAGGCACTGAAAGTGGTGATTTTTTTGTTTTGAAACCGGTGAGCGGAGCAGAAATTATTACTAATTTTTTGGATGCAGAGGAGAAGCCAATCATACCGGGTATGTATCGTTATGTAAATAAACTTGGAGGTCGGGTTGCCGTAACGGCGCTCCATGCATACAATCGATCTTCCGGACTTTTTAACTACAAGAAAAAAGAGATTGTTCGTCAAACAATTGAATGGTTAGCAAATGAGCCTCTGCCGGTTTTTGTTAAGGATTTGCCCAATGTATTTTGCATTTTTAATCAGTCTCAATCAAAGGATTATGCCATTATTACATTGATTAATCTGTGTTCCGATGATTTTGATTCATTTTCTTTGCAAATTTCCGCTGAATGGCAGGACAAAAAAATTGAATTATTGGATGAATACGGTAGATGGAATCATGTTAATTTTCAAAACAGAGGGAAAATTGTAAAAGTAGATGTTCCGCTATCATTAATGAAACCAATAATTCTAAAATTGAGTTAAAACTCAATTAGTCACTTTTTGTATGTGAGTCTATGTGGTTATTCTCAGTGTTTTAGTCAATGTTAAAAACATAAAATACTTATTCCTATGTTTACTCCCAAGTGAGAGATTTCCACCCAAAGGGCGGAAATGACAACGTTGGTGAAGTATTCATAGGAAAGGTTTTTCAAATTGTTGTAATTAAATAAGAGAAAAAATACGATTGGTCTCTACTCCCTTTTCAAACCAAAATACCTATCCGCCAGCCAATGCTTATACATCGGATCCAAAAAAACAATTTTGTTTTGCATTTCATCGATAATATCTAATTCTGTCAATCGTCTTTTCAATTGAACAACATTGGCAGAAGTACCTAAACTGTATTTTTCTAAAACTGCCTTTGAAAAGAGCTGCTTTTCATCCATAAGTATGGCTTGAAGTAAGGACAATTGCCTTTTACTCAGCGTTTCTGTCAAATTTACAAATAACAGGCTGAGCTGGCTTACTACATCTTCGAATGCATTTGCAACTGTTTCAGCAGTGGCCTCTTTAGTTGTTCTGAACCAAACTTGTTGTGCCAGTTGTTGTACATAGTATGAGTGGTTGTCTGCTAAGAAAGCTATTTGTTCGGCCTCTGTATGTGAGATTATCTTGTTCGTGTCGGCAAATCGCTTCCGGATGAAGGAGACCCAATCCCCGGTTGAGATTTTTTCCAGAAACATGATATCGCCAAACTTATAGAATGGCATGGCGTAATTTGAGAAAACATCCAATAACATGTGTCGTTTACTACCATACAAACAGTAAGCTGTATTCTGATGTGTTTGCCATTGTGCTCTTAATTTACGTTGAAAGGCATCCGGCTTCTCAAACGTTGCAATATGCTGAAACTCATCAATGCATATTACAATATTAAAGTTTTTTTTACGAGCTATGTTTTCTGCGAGGTTAAGAATCTCATCCGGGTTTTTCTGTAGTTGTTCCCAGCCGATAGAAAATGAAACTCTATTTTGATTGTCAGGCGAGAAGGAGATTTGCGGAATCAATCGTTCCAGGAACATCCGTGTGTTTCTCACTAATTCGTCCCACCCGGATGAAGTTGCTTTCAATACTTCATTTGCCAGCAATAAATAAAACTCATACTCACTTCGGATGTTGAATATGTCTAAGTGGATGACTTTGAGCTTTTTGTTTTCTTTCATTGCCGATTTTGCTGCAAGTTTCACAAGGGAAGTCTTACCCCAGCGGCGTGGTGAGATTATGACTGTGTTGATCAGTGAATTGAAGTTGTTTTTTAGCCGTGACATCTCTTCTTCCCTGTTCGTGAAATCAATTTCCAAAGGCAATTTACCATATACAAAAGGTGTTTTCATAAACTTCTGCCGTTTTAATGCAAAGATAGCTTATTGAACTGTAAGTTACAAATGTGTAAGTTGTAGATGTATAAGTTATAGTATGGTGAGTTGAGGCTTTTTATTTTGAATGGGTTTAAGGCGTGAACCCAGCAGGGCAAAATTTGCTATCCCTTGTTTTTCGTTCATTGTCCTAAGACCATAAAAAAATAGTTTTTGCTCTTGCGGAGTTTTTTTGCTATTGCAAAGCAAGATACGGTTTACAAAACCGTACCAGCGAAGGGAAAAGTTGCAGTTGGATGCAACCGTATGCGGTGCCTATATCAAATATCCACCAGAGTTGGGTAGCATCTATCGTGTTTGTAATGAATATTCTAATGGCAATGGAAAATATTTTTTGGCAAATTTTTAAACAACGATTTTTGCAACTGTCTTTTCAAATAAAGCTTTCTATGGACTTATTAGTGTCTTATACTTTTGTGAAAGCTAAATGAAGTTTTCAGCAGAGTCTAAATGTAATTTCCCGAATTTGTATTTTGTATCAACCTGCCTGGTTGTTATTATAATTGCTGAAGCCTTAATAAAACACACAGCAAAATCCTAATTCGATTTCTAAGATCAAATCCCCGCTTCTGCCTTTTTGTCACCAGAGGGCTTCTCTGTTTCCTGAAATCCCAGGCTATCTGTGTCATAATTTCGGATTATGAAATCAAAGTCATGCATGGCATAATCATTGATATTCAGGGTTGACTTTTAAAAAAACATTTTGAAAAATTTTAATAACAACGAAATACATAGAATACTATGGGAAAAATAATTGGAATTGACTTAGGAACTACAAATTCATGCGTGGCAGTTATGGAAGGTAACGAGCCTGTGGTAATCCCCAACAGTGAAGGGAAACGGACAACTCCTTCCATTGTTGCTTTTGTTGAGAACGGAGAGCGCAGAGTGGGCGATCCGGCAAAACGTCAGGCAATTACCAATCCTGTCAAAACTGTCTTCTCCATCAAACGGTTCATGGGAGAAACCTATGACAGGCTAACCAAAGAGATAAACCGTATTCCTTATAAAGTGATTAAGGGAGATAATAATACGCCGCGTGTACAGATAGATGACCGCAAATACTCACCCCAGGAGATTTCTGCAATGATTTTGCAGAAAATGAAAAAAACTGCCGAAGATTATTTAGGGCAGGAAGTGAGTGAAGCAGTGATTACCGTACCCGCTTATTTTAATGACTCACAGCGCCAGGCAACAAAGGAAGCCGGTGAAATTGCAGGTTTGAAAGTGCGGAGAATTATCAACGAGCCTACTGCTGCTTCGCTGGCTTATGGCTTGGACAAGATGCACAAAGACATGAAAATTGCCGTTTTCGACCTGGGAGGCGGTACTTTTGACATCTCCATTCTTGAGCTTGGAGAAGGTGTTTTTGAAGTGAAATCTACCGACGGGGATACCCATCTCGGAGGTGATGATTTTGATCATGTGATCATTGACTGGCTGGCAGAAGAGTTTCAGAAAGACGAAGGTATTGACCTGAGGCGCGACCCCATGGCTTTACAGCGTCTGAAAGAGGCAGCTGAGAAGGCAAAGATTGAGTTGTCCAGCTCAACGCAGACAGAGATCAATCTGCCATACATTATGCCTGTTGACGGTATCCCAAAACATCTGGTCAGAACGCTCACACGCGCTAAGTTTGAGCAACTTGCTGATTCATTGATAAATGCAACCATTGAGCCTTGTAGCCGTGCACTGAAAAATGCCGGAATGACTCCATCGGATATTGATGAAATTATTCTTGTTGGCGGTTCAACGCGTGTTCCTGCCGTTCAGGAAAAAGTGAAAGAGTTTTTTGGAAAAAATCCGTCGAAAGGAGTGAATCAGGATGAAGTGGTAGCTGTAGGTGCTGCTATTCAGGGCGGTGTGCTCACCGGCGAAGTGAAGGATGTACTGCTGCTTGATGTTACCCCGCTCTCGTTAGGTATTGAAACCATGGGCGGCGTGATGACCCGGTTGATTGAAGCCAATACTACCATCCCGACCAAAAAATCGGAAACTTTTACCACTGCTGCCGACAATCAGCCTTCTGTTGAAATTCATGTTTTACAGGGAGAAAGACCAATCGCTTCCGGAAATAAAACAATCGGCAGGTTCCATTTGGACGGAATTCCGCCATCACCACGGGGCATTCCGCAAATTGAGGTAACTTTTGACATCGACGCAAACGGTATTCTGAATGTGAATGCCAAGGATAAAGCCACCGGAAAGTCACAATCTATCCGCATCGAAGCTTCTTCAGGTTTGTCGGACGAAGAAATCCGACGAATGAAGCAGGAGGCAGAAGCCAATGCAGAAGCCGACAAGCAGGCAAAGGAAAAAGCCGACAAGATGAATCAGGCTGACAGCCTGATTTTCCAAACCGAAAAGCAACTGAAAGAGTTTGGCGATAAAATTCCTGCCGACAAGAAGAAACCCATTGAGGATGCACTGGCAAAATTGAAAGATGCACATAAGAATCAGGACCTTGCTGCAATAGATTCGGCAATGAACGAATTGAACACGGTATTTTCAGCTGCTTCGCAGGAGATGTACAATGCATCGCAGGCACAGCAGGATCAGCAGCAGGCTCACCATGATGAAGGCAGTGCAGGCGGTCCGAAAGATGACGGCGAAGTTACTGATGTGGACTTTGAAGAAGTGAAATAATCTTCTGAACAAATAATAGTTGAAAATAGACAAATCCGTGCAATAGAATTTATTGTACGGATTTTTTATTTTTGAATAACGATGGACAGAGAGGTTTTTAATTTCTTACTGCCAAATCACGAAATTCTGCCGGCAGAAAGGCGTGTAAAATCTTCGTGTCTTTGATCTTCGTGCTCAGAGTCTTCCTGAAAATCTTGATACTCACTTCTCACTACTCACTACTAATCATCTATTTTCCCTATACCACTTTCCCGTTGAAAATCACTTTGCCGTCGGCGGAGAGCGCTAATTGGTGGGTTACGCTGTCGGGGAGGGGTTCCTGAAAATGTGTTACATACACCCACGTCAGAAGTTTATGGGCAGATAATTTGTCTAAAATTCCCTTGAAATAGGCTTGCTGTTCGTCGTCAAATCCCTGGCATGGTTCATCCAAAATTAGCAAAACCGGATTTTTTACCATAGCCCTTGCTAACAGACACAATCTCTGCATGGTTACCGGTGCCCGGTGCAGCGGTTTGTCCTGAAAAGATGATAACCCCAGCAGGTTAATCCACCGTTTAGCTGTTTCTTCCTGTTCGGCATTCACGTTTCTGAAAACTCCGATAATGTCTGAAAAGCCTGATGTTACGACTTGCAGAAAACTCAATCCGCCGGGGAAAAACTGATACAGTTCGGACGACATAAACCCGATTTGTCGTTTAATATCCCAGATGGTTTCGCCCGTTCCTCTTTTTCTGTCGAAAAGAGTAATGTTATTACGATATGCCTGCGGATGATCACCGTTGACCATGCTTAAAAGTGTAGATTTCCCCGAACCGTTCTGTCCCGACAAAATCCAGTGCTCTCCCTGTTTGACCGTCCAGTCGATGTTTTCGAGAACCGGTTTGTTGCCGTAGCCAACAGAGACATTTCTCATCCCGATTATGGTGTCAAACAGCGGAATATTATTGTAACTGGCTGTCAGCCGGTCAATGTTTTCAGGAATTTTCACTTGCGGAGCTTTATCCTGAAAAATGAAATTTTCACGATTGACAATTTCTATTTCCGAAGTTTTTGAAAGTACTGCCACTTTGTTCACAACCGATGGAATTTCGTTTGGAGCACACGCAAAAATCAATGTTATTTCTGAATTTGCAATGGCATGAAAAATTTTGTCAAAGCGTTTTCTTGTGGCAACATCAATGCCTGTGAGCGGATGATTCAGGAGCATCAGCTTTGGATTTTTCAGCAGTTTTGCGGCAATGCGAAGGCGCCGCGACTCGCCGTTTGAGAGCTGAATGAGATGCTTGCCGGTCAGATGCTCCAATTGCAGCAGCTCAGTAACTTTGGCAATATCCCAAAAACCTTTTGGCAGATTGGAGTCAGCAATTTCTTCAAGATATTCGTTCACAGTTGGCGCATTGTCAGCAAAACTTGCGTTGTAGCGCTGCTGATAGAAAAAACTCTGAAGATTCTGGCGGTTGCGGAAATCGTGTTTCACATCCATAAATGCAGTGAGATGATGATATGAAAACAGCGGATCGGGGATATGATTTTCTTTTTGAAAACGATTGAAAAAATCGCGTGTGATTGTTCCGTCCGATAATGAAATTTTCCCTGCAATTGCCTGCAAAAGCGTACTTTTTCCGCTACCCGAAGGACCGGTGATTGCCACATGATCGCCTGAATAAACAGTCAGCGAAAACCGCCGGATGATTGTCTGTTCACCGCGTTTAACGGAAATATTTTTGCATTCTAAAATTGTTTCTGTCATAAAGAGAACCGTTTTGCAGCTGAAATTTTGCTTTGAAATAGAAAATGGCGGTCTGATATTTTTTAGAATTGGCTGCTGCGGTTGCAAAATTAAGACAATTTCCCCTTCTTTTGCATGAAAAAACGAAGTGAATCTTATATCTTTACACTTATGCAAAAGAGAAGAAATTTACAAATTGCGTTGTTGTTCACGGTCTTGACTGTTCCGTTAACCCTTTTTTCTCAGATGAATCACACCGATTCGGACGGTTTGCGTCAGGGGAAATGGCAGCGAAATTACCCGAACGGACGGTTGATGTATGAAGGTTTTTTCAAAGATAACAGACCGTCAGGAGAGTGGGTTCGCTACCACGAAACCGGACAGGTGAAAGCAAAAATCAGCTATTCCGAAAACTCTGATTCTGCTTATGCCCTGCTGTTTGACGTACATCAGAAAAAAATTGCCGAGGGCTTTTATCTGAATGAAAAGAGGGAGGGGAGATGGATTTTTTATGTCAATAACCGGAAGGTTTCGGAAGAGGAATATTCCGAAGGTATAAAGCACGGAATTTCGCAAACATTTTATGACTCCGGGGAAGTGCTTGATGAAACCGAATGGCGGAACGGAAAGCAGGAAGGGAGTTACCGTGCATTTTTCAAAAACGGGAAGCCCTACATGCAGTGCAAATACAGTAACGGAAAACGAAATGGTTTGTGTCTTTCCTATTTCAGTAACGGGCGGGTGGAAATGGAGGCAGGCTATAAAGACAATTTGCGCCACGGAGAATGGAAATATTCTGATGAAAACGGGAACTATTTATACACTTTGCAATATGCTGAGGGGCAGTTGCTCAATCCGGAAGTACGCGACAGTATAGACAGCATTCAGAACAGCGAACTGGAGAAAACCCGGCATACGCTGCAAGACCCGGAAAAGTTTATGCAGGATCCGTCGCAATATCTGATGCAGATGCAAAAAATCAGATAGATTTCCTGACTTTTCATCAGTTTCTGTTGTATTTTTACATGAGGAATAATTTTAGAACACTGTTCAATGAAAAAGCCGTTAATATTGGTTATTCTGATAGTTTTTTGCGGAGTGTTGACTTCCGTGGCTCAGGACTATTATTGGGTAGCTTTTTCAGATAAGAACAATTCGCCCTGGTCGCTTTCCGAACCTGAAAAATATCTTTCTGAGCGCTCCATCCGGCGCAGAATCGAGCAGAATATTGAGATTGACTCGCTTGATCTTCCCGTGAATCCCCTGTATATCAGTCAAACACTTGATCTGGGCGCTGAATTTATCCATTCGTCAAAATGGCTGAACGGAATAACAGTCAGGGCAACTTCTCCTGATTTTCTCACGGACGTAAAACAACTGCCCTTTGTCAGGGAAGTAAAACTTTCGAAAAGAACTGCCGTTTTTAAAAGCGCCGTTGCAAAGTTTCAGGAGCCTGATATTCTGCTGAGCATGGAGGGAAAACTTTCGTTAAACTATGGCGAATCATCCTATCAGATTGAGCAGCTGAACACCCAGTTTTTTCATCAGCAAAATTTCAGGGGAGAGAGAATGCAGATTGCCGTTTTGGATGCAGGTTTTTTTAATGTGGACATTTATCCGGCATTTGACAGCCTGTGGGCAAACCATCAGATTTTAGGTGTGAAAAATTTTGTGGATGAGAATAGTGTCTTTGATAATCATTCGCACGGGATGAGCGTACTTTCCGCCATCGGCGGAAATGTTCCGGAAATGCTGTTGGGAACCGCGCCAAAAGCTTCATTTTGGCTCATTCAAACCGAAGACGCCAAAACTGAGTTTATCATTGAAGAGGACAACTGGATTGCCGGAGCCGAGTTTGCAGACAGTGTCGGGGTGGATATTATCAATTCATCGCTCGGGTATTACATGTTTGACGACCCCGCTATGAACCATTCCTATTCCGATATGGACGGCAACACAACGCGGATTACCCGCGGCGCAAACATTGCCGCTTCGCGCGGAATTCTGGTTTTTGCAAGTGCCGGAAACGAAGGGAACAATCAGTGGAAACACATCATTGCTCCGTCTGACGGCGACAGTGTTATCGGTGTGGGCGCCGTGAACAGAGATGGGCGACCTGCCGCTTTTACGTCGCACGGACCGGCAGCAGACGGGAAGGTTAAGCCCAATGTGTCGGCTATTGGCTGGAATACGGTTATTGTTCGGGGAAACGGCGATGTGGTTATGGGTAACGGAACTTCCTATTCTTCGCCGGTGATGGCAGGCGCTGCAGCCTGCCTCTGGCAGGCAAACCCGGAGGCGTCAGCGCATCATGTGAAGCGGGCGATTGAGCAGAGCGCCCATCTTTTCGACAAACCGGACTCGTTGGTTGGATATGGGATTCCCGACCTGAAAATTGCTGATCTGATTTTGAAAAATACTTTTGTGGATAAGTTGAAAAACGGGGACACCTGGCAAATTTACCCCAATCCTGCAAAGGATTACATTGTTTTGCAGAAAAACGAAAAGGTAACTTCGTCAAAAGTGCAAATCGGGTTTTACTCAACCGATGGCAGGTTGCTTCGCAAAGAGGAGACACCGGATGCCGTGAAAATTTTACTTCAAAATCTTCATACATTACCGCCCGGTATTGTTATTTTGCAAATCGTTACCGATGACGCAACGGATGCGGTAAAAATCGCAATAAATTTGAATTGATTCATGGAACGAAAGCTGACATTATTCAGATTAAACCAGTGGATTCAGGAAGCGCTGAAGAGCGCTATTCCTGCATCGGTTTGGGTTATTGCAGAAATCAGCGAGCTGAAGGAAAACCGAAGCGGGCACTGCTATCTGGAACTGATTGAAAAAGAGGACAATGAAATTATTGCGCGGGCACGGGCAACAATCTGGTCTTATACCTACCGCATTTTAAAACCCTATTTTGAAACCAGCGCCGGGCAGGCATTCGGACACGGAATCAAAGTTTTGGTACAGGTTTCCGTGGAGTTTCACCCGGCTTACGGTATGAGCCTGAACATTAAGGATATTGACCCTGCCTACACCATTGGCGACATGGCTCTCCAGCGAAAGGAAATTATTGACAGACTGAAAACGGACGGGGTTTTTGATATGAACAAGGAACTGGAACTTCCTCTTGTTCCGCAAAAAATTGCAGTAATCTCTTCAAAAACAGCTGCCGGTTATCAGGATTTTATAAATCAGCTTGAAAATAATTCCGCCGGAATTAAGTTTTATACCCATCTTTTTGAAGCATATATGCAGGGGAGCGAAACGGTTCCTTCAATAATTGCGGCGTTGGATCGGATTTTTGAACATGAGGCTTTTTTTGATGCGGTGGCAATTATCAGAGGCGGTGGCGCCACCGCCGATCTCAGCAGCTTTGATAGCTATGAACTTGCCTTTCATGTCACACAATTTCCACTTCCTGTGATAACGGGTATCGGTCACGAAAAGGATGACACCATCATTGATTTGGTGGCGCATACCCGTATGAAAACGCCAACTGCCGTAGCCGAATTTTTTATCAGCGGCGCACAGCGATTTTATGAGCGTTTAACCACGCTCGAAGAGGGATTGCTACAGCTGACCCGGCAAACCATTGAATCAAAACAGGAGCAGCTTGAGGAGTTTGCAGATGTTCTTCACCGGAGTGTGAAGCATTTTGTGGCTGACAAAAACATGCAGCTTGTCAGGCAGGGAAACACTCTTCAGCGAAATGTCAGCAGGTTTGTGTTTAGTAAAAACCATGAGCTGAACAGTTTAACGCATAATCTTAATGCTGCATATTCAGTCCGGAGGGTTAAGAGCAAAAACAGGCTTGAAAAATATAGCAGAATACTGAGGCGCACAACGCGGGAATCTATTCTGAAAGAGCAGGCAGAACTGAATCATATAAAAGAGACGGTGAAGCACCGGACGGTGCGGCTGCTTGCAAAGGAGCAGGAACGAATTTCGCGAAATGAAAATTCAATCCGGTTGCTAAATCCGCAGAATGTTCTGAACCGTGGCTACACCTTAACCTACAAGGAGGGCAGCATTGTGAAATCGGCTGCATTGCTCAGCAAAAACGATGAGATTGAAACACGGTTTGCAGACGGAAAAGTAAAAAGTAAAATTTCAAAATAATCATAAAATGGCAACGAAAAAGGTGACTTATAATGAAGCAATTGCTGAAATTGAGGAGATTCTTCTGAAAATTGAAAATGAAGAATTGGATGTGGATGAACTGGCTGAGAAGGTGAAGCGGGTTTCCACACTGTTGAAAACATGCAAGGATATGCTGCTCAAAACCAACGAGCAGGTTGAGCAGATTTTAAAAGAGATGGAAGAGTAAAAAAATGATTATGACTTTAAAAGAGATAGCAAGAACCATTGATCACGCTGTTTTAAAACCTGATTTTACAGATGCCGACCTGGAACAACACGCAAAAATGTGCATGGAATCCGGTGTGTTCAGTATGTGCGTGAAACCGTGCGACATCAAAGCTGCAAAAAAGCTTCTTGCAGGAAGTGATGTGAAAGTCTCCTGTGTGTTGAGTTTTCCGCATGGGGCGGATGCAACTCCGGTAAAGGTTTTTCAGGCAAAACAGGCAATTGAAGACGGCGCCGATGAAATTGACATGGTGATGAACATCGGGAAATTTCTAAGTGGAAATTACGACTATGTATTGGAGGATATTAAAGCAGTTGCAGATATTGCGCACAGACACGGCGTTCTGCTGAAAGTAATTCAGGAGAGCGGTTTCCTGACGCTTGAGCAGGTTGCAAAAGCATGCGAATTATCTTATGAAGCCGGCGCTGATTTCGTGAAAACATCGACGGGCTTCGGACCGGGAAAAGCAACACCCGAAGTGATTGACGTCATGGTGAAAACGGTTGGCGGCAAAATGGGTGTGAAAGCATCAGGTGGAATTCGCACTGCGGAAGATGCAGCCGCATTTTTGAAGCAGGGAGCCACGCGGCTCGGTATCGGTTCCACAGAAGCAGTTTTAAAAGGTGCAACTGCAAAAGAAGGTTATTAAAAGGAAAAGCAGCATATTTGCACTTTCAGAAAACCAAAATTCAGATGTATTTTTTAAACGGAAGTCGTATTTTTATTTTTTCAGAAAGAGAATATCCATCAGTTGACGAACAGATATACAGTCATTTAAAGCAGTTAGAAAATATTCCCCGGGATAAACGGGTTTACAAGCTAAATTTTTTTGCAGATACAAAATCAAAAGAAGAGTATCAGCAGTTGAAAGACAAGTTGCAGCAGTTTGTGGCAGCGTCTGTTCAAACTCCTGTAGTTTGTGAGCTGATTGCGCAACCGCCGTTAAATACCGGAATTATTACCGAAGCTTTCACTTTTGATGCTTCCCTTTGGGAGGTGGAGTTTTTGCCGGAAGAAAAAGGTTCGGCGATGCTTTTCAGAAGAGACAGAGCAAAAGTTTTAATCGGAAGCTCCCGGTCGGATAGTTTTCCTGCCTGTCGGGAAAATTCGGTTTCTGCTTTTGAGACATTCGCCGGTTTGTTGAAAAAAGCCGGTTTGCCTTTGCACTCCGTTGTCCGACAGTGGAATTACATTGAAAATATTACCGGATTTGACGACAGGGATCAGCGCTACCAGCAGTTCAACAATGTTCGCTCTGCGGTTTATGTAAACCACTTCGGCAGGAATGGTTTTCCTGCGGCAACGGGTATCGGAATGAACAGGGGAGGAGTTATTATTGAATTTGTTGCCGTGGATATTCCGGGGGCTGTCAGCCTGCCCATTGATAACCCGGAGCAGATTTCAGCCCATTGTTACAGTGGAAAAGTTCTGGAAGGCGGGCATTCCGCACTAAAAGCAACACCGAAATTTGAGCGCGCCCGCTTTTTTGAGTGCTTTGGGCAAAAGCAGATTTTTATTTCGGGAACGGCTTCTATTCGTGGTGAAAACACGGTAGCCCTTGATGATCCAGCCAAACAGACTGAAATTACCATTCAGAACATGCAGCAGCTCTATTCTCCAAAATCCCTGAAAACGGTAACATCCGATTCGCTCCATCCGGCTTACGGACATGCACGGGTTTATGTAAAAAACCAGGATGACTATTCAGCCATCAAAAAAGTATTTGAAGGCTACTACGGGCAATTGCCCGTAGTTTATATTCTTGCCGACATCTGCCGCGACGATTTATTGGTAGAAATCGAAGGAGAAGCAATTTTAGAATAGCGGCTAAATTGCTGTTTTTCAGCTTCTAAACTCCCCGTGCGTTTCTGTCCAACTGCTCTTCTTCCGAGAAATCATTATCGGAAACGTGCCCCGGCAAAGGAAGAATGCGCTCATGGATTGCATCGACAATCCATTCCGGCTGCGGGAAAAAATTATTTTCCAACTCGTGTGCCGGCGTAATCCAGTTTCGCGAACCAACTACCACCGGCGGGGCATCTAAGTAATCAAATGCCAGTTCAGTGATATTGGAAGCCATGTCGCGCATGAAGGAGCCGCGCCCTGTGGCATCACCGGTGATAACGATACGTCCCGTTTTTTTGACCGATTCGATAACCGGCTCGTAATTGAACGGAACCAGTGAGCGGGCATCAATCACTTCGGCTGAAATATTGTACTTTTCTTCTAAAATTTTTGCGGCATCTAATGCACGGTAAAGCGTTGCGCCAATGCTGACGATGGTAACGTCCGTCCCTTCCTTTTTTATGTCGGGTTCGCCCAACGGAATTTCATAATACCCTTCCGGAACACCTCCTTCGTGAAACATTTCGCCAATATCGTAAATGCGCTGGCTTTCAAAGAAAATCACCGGATCAGTTCCTTGCAGCGCGCTGTTCATCAGTCCTTTGGCATCGTAAGGCGTTGCCGGGAACACCACCTTGAGCCCGGGAATATGAGCAGGTAGCGCTGTCCAGTCCTGCGAATGTTGTGCTCCATATTTTGAACCCACGGAAACCCGGAGTACCACCGGCATTTTCAGCACATTGCCACTCATTGCCTGCCACTTTGGTAACTGATTGAAAACTTCGTCGCCTGCGCGACCTAAAAAATCGCAGTACATGATTTCGGGAATTACCCTGCCGCCGCACATCGCATATCCGATAGCAGTGCCCACAATGGCGCCTTCCGAAATGGGCGAATTGAACAAACGGTGATAGGGCAGCGCTTCGGTGAGACCGCGGTAAACGGCAAATGCGCCGCCCCAGTCGCGATTTTCCTCACCATAGGCAATCAGCGTGGGGTCTTTGTAAAAGCGATCAATAATCGATTCAAAAATTGCATCGCGAAGTGCATAAGTCTTGATTTTGGAGTGCGGTTTTCCGTTTTCGTCAAACATGAACCGCTCTTTTTTTGCAATCTGCTGCACCCGCGGATTTTCCTCCATGGGGTGATTCACTTCCGGCTCACCCTCTTCCATGCGGTCAACCGACTGGTTGCTGAACATCATTTCTCCAATCAGATTGGGATGTTCTTTCAGATTCATGTGGGGCGAAATTTCATCATCAATGGCGAGTTTCAGCGTGGAAGTGATGAGATTTTCGGTGTCGCTTTTAATTTTTTCCAATTCGGCTGCCGTGGCAATGCCCGTTCGTGTCAGCTCTTTGCCAAACCATACGATGGAATCGTGGCTTTCCCAGGCTTCAATTTCCTCTTTTGAGCGATAGGAGGATGCATCAGAAGGGGAGTGCCCGCTGTATCTGTAGGTCAGCACGTCTAAAAGTACCGGTCCGCGTTTTTCCTGAAGAACTTTCTTTTTGCGGCGGTAGGCGTCAATCACAGCCAGCGGATTGTATCCGTCCACGCGCTCGGCGTGCATCTGGTCGGCATTCAGTCCGGCGCCAATGCGGGCGGCAACTCCGTAGCCCATCGTTTCGCCGCTGGTTTGACCGCCCATTCCGTACTGGTTGTTCATAATGTTGATAATGAGCGGCAAACCGCCTCTCATGTCGTCTTCCCACAGATGGTTGAACTGATCCATGGTGGCAAATGCAAGTCCTTCCCAAACCGGACCGCAGGCTATGGAAGCATCTCCGATGTTCGCCACAACAATTCCTTTTTTGCGGTTCACTTTTTTGTAGAGCGCCGCTCCTACCGAAATATCGCCTGAACCACCCACAATGGCATTGTTTGGGTAAACGCCGAAAGGAGTGAAAAAAGCGTGCATGGAGCCGCCCAATCCTTTGTTAAAACCGGTCTCACGCGCGAAAACTTCGGCTAATGTCCCGTAAAGCAGGTATTTAACTGCCAGTTCTGCTGTTGTGCCGGAATGCCCGGCTTTTACCGGCTTCAACGGAATTCCGCCAAAATAGGTTTCCATGATATTTTCTAATGCCGCATCGTCAAGTTTGGCAATGGCAGACAACCCTTTGGCTAAAATTTCACCGTGACTGCGGTGCGAGCCAAAGATGAAATCATCAACGTCTAACGTGAAAGCCATGCCGACAGCAGCCGCTTCCTGTCCGATGGAAAGATGCGCCGGACCTGGATGATTGTATGGGATTCCGTTGTAATCACCGCGAGTTTTGATAAGGTTCAGCATGGTCTCAAACTCACGGATAACCACCATATCGTGGTAAATTCGCAGAAAATCTTCCCTGCTGAAGTTATCCATCTCATCTTCAATCGTTTTATTATACTGATTGATTGGAATAGGATCAAATTCCAGCATTTGCGGTTTTCTGACTTCGTCGGGATTAATGAACTGTATTTTAGGCATTTTATTCTAATTTAAATTTTTTATTTCTGAATTTTGTTTCAGTTCCGGGTTCCGGGTTCCGAGTTCCGGGTTTCGGGTTCCAAGTTTTGGGAACTCAGAATGGTAATTTTTTTATTTGAATTTATTTCCTTTGAGATTACTTGATTTTAAATGCTTCATCAAAGCTCCTGTTAATTTGCTGACTTCATCAGCAATCAAGCTGGCTTCGTTAAATTCTTCTTTAGTAATATAACCGTTATCCAGTGCCCGATATAACTGAGACCGTGTTTCTCCGGCAGAACCTTTGGCTATGGACAAGAACTGCAAAAACTCTTTGTTGCCATCCCGTTCAAAACCTTCGGCAATATTATCCATGGCAGAACCGGATGAACCTTTTATCTGGTTTACCAATTTAAAATCCCTGCAAAATGGCTCCTTCAAAGTAAAGCCGTGAACTATATGGCAAAGCTCCCTTGCTTTTTGCCAGGCTATTATATCTTCAAATCTGCTAAATGTCGCCATAACTCTAAACTCTAAACTTTGAACTTGAAACTCCGAACTCTAAACTTGAAACTTTGAACTCTGAACTTGAAACTCTAAACTTTGAACTTTGAACTTTGAACTCCGAACTCTACACCGATAAGCTCTCTATCTGATTCTTTATCTCAGCTAAGAACCGGGTTGCTTCACCGCCATCAAGCGACTGGTGGTTGTAGGTCAGCGACAAGCCAATCATGGGAACGAATGCGTAAACTCCGTCTTCAATTTCCTTCGGTCGCGGGGTTATTGTGCAAACGCCCAAAATTGCAGTTTGCGGAAGATTTATCACCGGGGTAAATATTTCCACGCCATAATTGCCCAAGTTTGAAATGGTGAACGATGCCGCTTCGGGGCTGAGCAGATCGGGATTTACACTTCCGCTGCGTGCCTGTGACGCAAGCTGTTGCAGTTGGTAGGAAAGCCCTGTTAGCGACAGGTCATCTGCATTTTGCAAAGAGGGAACCATCAATCCCCGTTCGGTATCAACCGCTAATCCGAGATGTACTTTGCTGAACCACTTCATCTTATCTCCCAGAAAATGGGTGTTTGCCTGCGGGTATTTTTCCAGTGCGCGAATTGTTGCATAGCAGACCAGATCGTTTATGGTAACATTTTGTGATAGCGTTCCGTCTTTGAATGCTTCTTTATATTTTTTGCGGAGTTTCAGAATCTGCCGTGCATCGGCGCTGAGGTGATGGGTGAGCTGTGCGGAATTTTGCAGCGACTGGTGCATGGCGTTTGCAATGAGCTTCCGGATATTTGAAATAGATTTAATTTCAAAATCGTCACCGGTTTGAATGATTTGTGATTTCCGTATTTCAGGTTTTGAAACAGGTACAGGCGCTGCAACAGCTTCTTGAACAGACTTTTCGGCAGCTTCAATGTCGCGGGCAATGATGCGTCCGCGCGGTCCTGAACCTTTAATCCGGGAAATATCCACACCTGTTTCCAACGCCATGTTTTTGGCAAGCGGCGAAATGCGGATGCGCTTTTCCTGTTCCTGTTCTTCAATGTCAAATTCTATGACTGTCGGAATTTCCTCCGTTTTTTCTTCCGGCTTTTCTTCTTCATCAGAAGAAACCGGTTTCCCGCCTCCGGGAGCAAATTCAGCGGTGGACTCTCCCTTGCTGCCAATGACAGCAACATTGGTGAGTACCGGAACTTCATCACCCTCTTCAAAAAATATTGCCAGCAGAATTCCATCCGTTTCCGCTTCTTCTTCAAACGATGCCTTGTCGGTTTCATAGGAGAAAAGCAAATCGCCTTTTTTAACTTCTTCTCCAACCGATTTGTGCCATTGGCCCATGATGCAGGATTCAACTGATTGTCCCTGCCGGGGCATGGTTACTGGTGTTGCCATTATCTGTTTTATTTAACTTGTTATTACAAATTCAGAATTTCAATTGTCTTTTTATTGTGCTGGTTTACAGCATGTATAAATGTATAAGTAATTTTCTATTGCAAAAATAAATAAAATAACTTGTAAATACAAGTTGTTTGCTCATATTGTTTAAAATTTTTAACTTTGGGGCATGAATGAAACTGTTCCGCAATACCGCAAATTGTCAGAGCTGCTTAGGGAGCAAATTGTTTCCGGCGTTTATGGGGAGGGAGATTTGCTGCCTTCGGAGAACGAGTTGTGCACTGTTTATGGGATTACCCGCCCCACGGTGCGCCAGGCATTGGATATGCTGGTGAAAGACGGGCTGATTCTGAAGAAGCAGGGGAAGGGGAGTATTGTGCGAAAGCCCCCGCAGAATATCGGGATTTTGTCTATTTCGGGTACTGCTTCCGCTGTGGGCTCGCGCTATCTGAAAACCGACATTCTTCAGCCGCCGGTTATCCGAAACTGGCCCCCGCAGTTTGCTTTTGAGCTTTCAGAGCTTGAAACAGCGGCGTGGTGTATTTATATGGAACGGCTTCGTTATGTGGATGAAAAACCGGTTTTTTACGATATTAACCATCTGCCAAACATCAACTTACCACGTTTTACAAGGCGTTCATTAGAAAATAAATCGTTATTTGAAGTTTTGCGAAAGCATTACCACATTGATATTTTAGGCGGTGAGCAACAGCTGAAAGCCATTATTCCCGATGAGAAGATTAAAAAGATTCTTCGTCTGAAAAAGGGGCAGCCCGTGCTTCATATTGAACGAAAACTGACTACAAATAAAGAGGGATTTAACATTTACTCTACGATTTACTTTAATTCTGAAAAACACACCATTTTTGGAAGTTTTTGATTATTAAACCCTACTTTTGCCCGAATTTTTATTTGCTCTCTGAAAAGCACAGAGAAAAATGGCACATCGTTTTGCGCCGCTAAATGTTTAATGAAAAATTCAAATTTTGGGAAGAGTAATTGAACCTGCTCTTGTTGGCGAGCCTGTCAATATCAGGGGAGAGCGGGCAACATTTGAAAATGAAAAATATGGTAGCCATCCGCGTAACACGTTTGATATCTGGCTGGCTCAGTCTGAAAAACCGACTCCGCTCGTGATTTACATTCATGGCGGCGGATTCGTTGGCGGCGACAAATCCAAATATTTTCAATCGGAAGACCTAGTGCGGTTTATAGATGCCGGCGTTTCGGTGGCTTCCATAAATTACAGGTTTATGACCGAACCGCCTTACGGCATTCTTTCCTGTTTCAATGATTCCAAAAGATGTCTTCAATATATCCGGCACAACGCTGAAAAATACAATATTGATAAATCGCGGATAGCCTGCTCGGGTGGCTCAGCAGGTGCCGGAGTTGCCTTGTGGCTTGCATTTTCCGATGAAATGGCTGACTTCGAAAACCCCGATCCTATACTACGTGAGTCAACACGGATTACCTGTGCGGGCGCTTTTGCCACCCAATCCACTTACGATATTTTTCAATGGGAAAAAATTATCGGAATTCCCATGTCGGGCAGCCCCGAACAGCACAGGGCAATAGCCACAGCTTTCGGAATGCCCGATTATGAGGGCACCGATTTGTATGATCAACGGGAAATCAGGCAAAAGTTAGATTTGCTCCGGTTAATAGACGAAAACAGCTCCCCGATTTTTGTCTTTAATAAACAAAAAAACGGAATTCCAACCAATGAAGACGAGCTGAATCATCATCCGCTTCATGCCAGGGCAATTAAGGAACGGGCAGAGGAGGTAGGATTGAGAGCAATTGTTTATGCTCCCGAAATCGGTATCGTGGATTCATCAGGAAAAGACTTGGTAGCTTTTTTTCTTGAAGAATTCTTTAAAAATCAGTGATTGGCTGTTCGTTTCAATAAAGATTTTCTGAAAAAAAGAGATATTTACGTCTGAAAAATAAATATAAACAGTTTCACCATGAAAGTTTTAAAATTTGGCGGTACATCAGTGGGCTCTCCTGAAAACATGAGGGCAACCTTGAAAATTATATCCAACGGAGAGAGAAAAATTGTGGTACTTTCAGCCATGGCGGGCACTACAAATGCACTGGTTGAAATTGCAGCAAGCCTGAAAAACGAAGACCGGAAAACGGCTGAAAAGCTCATCGGCAGGTTAGAAGCCGGTTATGAAGTTGTTGTGAATTCGCTTTTTAAAGCTGAGGAAAACAAGGTCAAGGGAAAACAAGCTGTTGAAACCAGTTTCGAAACGATAAAATCATTTGTTCAGAACAAATTTACTCAGGCTGCCGAAAATGCAATTCTTGCGCAGGGTGAACTGATGTCAACCGGGCTGTTTGCTCTTTTAATGGTTGAGGAGGGGCATGATGCCAGACTGTTGCCGGCGCTTGAGTTTATGCGCACCGACGAGGAAAAAATGGCAGATTCTGAATTTATCCGTGAAAATATCCGGCGTGTGCTTGCTGAGGCAGGTGATGCAACCTACTATATCACACAGGGATACATCTGCCGCAATGCAAACGGAGATATTGACAACCTGCAGCGCGGCGGAAGCGACTACACCGCATCTCTCCTCGGGGCTGCCATTGAAGCAGAGGAAATTCAAATCTGGACAGATATTGACGGATTTCATGACAATGACCCGCGATTTGTGGAAAATACATCTAAAATCGACCAGCTCTCGTTTCACGAGGCGGCAGAGTTAGCCTATTTCGGAGCAAAAATTCTGCATCCGCAAACTGTTTTTCCCGCCTATGCGCACAATATTCCCCTCAGACTGAAAAATACGATGAGCCCGTCCGACAGCGGAACCTTGATTTCCAGAGAATCTTCAGGAACCGGAATTAAGGCAGTTGCCGCAAAAGACGGAATTACTGCAATTAAAATCCGTTCAGGCAGGATGTTGATGGCTTACGGTTTCCTGAAAAGCGTTTTTAAAATTTTTGCCGACTATAAAACTCCAATCGACATGATTTCCACTTCGGAAGTTGCTGTTTCACTGACCATTGACAATACTGAAAATCTGAAACAGATTTTACATGACTTGAAACAGTTCGGCAAAGTTGAAGTGGACAAAAACATGACAATCGTCTGTCTTGTCGGCGATATTATCCGCGAAGAGCGCGGCTTTGCATCCAAAGTTTTCCACGCATTAGACGGAATTCCAATCCGCATGATCTCTTATGGAGGCAGCCGCTTCAATATTTCCATTCTGATTCCCGAATCCCAAAAGATAAACACACTCCGCACACTAAGCGAAAACCTGCTGAATAACGGGCATTGAGGGGTAGAGAAGATTGCTTTTTAGCGGATATAGAATTCCAGTTTCTTGTTCAACCCCTGCTCAATGAGTTTATACAGTGTTGAGAGTTGGATATCTGCGTGCCCGTTCTCAACCCTTGAGATGTAACTTTTTTTGGTGCCGGTTCTTTCAGCCATCTCTTTTTGGGTCAGATTTGCTTTTTTACGCTCTTCTTTTAAAAGCTCACCGATTACAAATGCCTGAGCCTTGCTTTCAAATGCAGTCCTTGCAGCAGTTCCCGTTTTTCCATACTTTTTGTCAAGATGTTCGTCCCAGTCAACAATCTTATCTTTTGATCTTTTTATCTCTTTCGTATTCATCATCAATCTTTTTATCTATTAAATATTGCTTTTTTAGTTTTTCGGCAAAAGTAATTTCTCTATGTGGTGTTTTCTGAGTTTTCTTTTGAAAAGAGTTTACTAATATGATAATATTTCTTTTGTCAAAAAAGCAGAGAACCCGATAAATGTTCCCTTTGTATTCTATTCTGATAGCATAGATACCGTCCGAGCCGGTCAAATACTCAAAGAATTTTTTTGGAATTTGATCAGCTGCTTTTACAATTTCAAAAACCCAATCAATCTTTTCCTGAACATCTTCATTAAGTGAGTTGTAGAAGTCCATAAAGTATTTACCGTATGTTTTTAATCGCCTTTGCACTACACAAAGGTAACTAATCAGTTAACAACAACAAAGCCTTTTCGGCTTATTTTTCATTTTAGTGATTTTAAAAAGAATTTTCTCACCGCACTAAAAGAGACAAGTCAGGATAAACACTCTCCGCGCACTGAGCGAAAACCTGCTGAATAACGGGCATTGAGGGGAAGAGAAGATTGCTTTTCGACTTATCAGCAACCAATAACCTGTTGGAAATCAAAAAATAAATATTTTCAAAAACTTGTAATTTTTGATATATTTGCGTTGATATGAATATTTTACATCAACATATTGACCAGATTAGGGAACTTTGTAATTTGAACAACGTCAATACATTATTTGCCTTTGGTTCGGTAACGGGCGGGAGATTTACGGCTGACAGTGATGTTGATTTGATTGTGGATATAATTGATGATGACCCGATTTCATATTCAGATAAATATTTCAATTTGAAATTTCAGCTTGAGAAAATTCTGAAAAGAGAAATTGATCTTCTTGAGCAAAAAGCAATCAGAAATAAATTTTTAGCAAATGAAATAAATCGGACTAAAGTGCAGATTTATGGAAAAGAAAGTCTTGATATGGCTTGAAGACATCAGGCAGGCTATTGATGAAATTGAAGAGTTTCTTCCAAAAAAACGAGACTTTTTTATGTTTAAAAAGGATTTGAAAACAAAAAAAGCCGTAGAGAGAAACATTGAAATAATTGGAGAGGCTGTTAATAGAATAGTGAAAGTTTATCCCGATATAAAAATAACAAACACCCAAAAAATTGTTGATACCCGAAACAGGATAATTCACGGTTATGATACTATCTCTGAGGATATTATTTGGGCAATAGTATCCCATGATTTGAAAAAATTAAGAGAGGAAGTCGAGGAACTAATCAATGAATAAATTGTGGATTTGATAATCAAAAAGAGTTCCTAATTCCATAAGGAATCTCGTAAATCGGATATTTGTAAACAATGCATATCCGCGACTTTGCTCCCATGTAAATTTCATACAAATAGATTCCCAACCTGCGGTTGAGAATGACGATTCATTAAGTCACCATTTCTCCTTACTAAATACTCCATTAACGGTGTCATTCCCGCCCTTTTGGGCGGGAATCTTTCACTTAGGGCTAAACATTTATATTATAAATGGAATTTATTTAAGTGAAATCAGTTATTGAAATGTGTAGATATATTGAGGTTAGCTTGTTGTTGACTTTAGCAAACGATCTTGTTTGACGGCTATTTCAACTGCACGTTTGGGTTTTAAAAATTTAAATGTGAAATCTACTCAGAAAATACAACTGTAAATGATTTTTCAATCATCCGAATTGTAATTGTGTTTTTAGTGAAGAAAGTTCTATATTCGTTGTGTAAATATTTTCATAAAACTTGAATTATGGGTACAGTCAAAATTGAAATATTGAACCCTAAAGTCAAAAAGCTTTTGAGAAACTTAGAGGAGTTGAATCTGATTGCCATTCGGGACTATTCCGAAAGTGGATTTTCTGAGCTGCTTAAAAAATTACGTTCAAAAAGTCCGGATGCCCCTACTTTGGAAGAAATTACAAAAGAAGTGGAATTGGTCAGAAGTCAAAGATATGGCAAAAAAGACACTAAAACTGATTCTTGATACTAATCTTTGGGTTAGTTTTTTGATATCCAAGAACTATATTCAACTTGATGAAATAATTTTTGTTAAGAAAGCCAAGATAATATTCAGCCGGGAATTATTGGAAGAGTTTTTAAGTGTAGTGAAAAGGCGTAAATTTCGAAGATTCTTTTCCAATGAAGATATTAGAGAGCTATTAGAAACCATTCAAGAACACTCGGAGTTTATTGAAGTAAAATCGGTTGTTGAAATGTGTCGGGATAAAAGAGATAATTTTCTGTTAGCTTTAGCCAAAGATTCTGAAGCTGATTATTTAATCACAGGGGATACTGATTTACTTATTTTAGAAAAAATGGGTAAGACTAAAATTTCAACAATAACAAAATTCTTTGAGGCAGAAGGATAGTAGCAGTAATAAAAGAGTTAGTTTATAATATCTAATCAAAATCAAATTTACTTAATCATATATTAACTTTTGTGCATAAAATACATCCCTGTGCCCAACTTTTGTTCAGATAAAAATATACTTTTATCTGAATTGTCCTTCTTTAGAATCAGTATATATTACGGGAAAATTCAATAAAAATAATTTGTTTAATATATTGGTTTATAGTATTTTGTTTTTATTTTTGAAAAAATGATTTTACCTGTCATCTATTTTTATATTTGGATATATAGATATTTCGATAGATTTGCATAATTAAACATTTTCAAAAACCGTTATTGTCAATAGCTAAAAACATATACGATGAAAAAAACCGTAATTCTGATTATCTTTTTTGTTATTGCAGTTCTGGCGCTGATAAACATTTTTAACACCAAAGATGAGTATTACAATCTGAAGCTGGAGGAGTTGAAACAGGAGTATGCCATCAAACCGATCTCTTCTGTGGATCACAGCCAGTTTCCGCAACTTCAGCAGGAATTTTCAACACCGCAGGAGGTAACGGAGCAGTGTATCTGGTGCCACACCGAGCGGCATAAGGAGGTGATGCGTTCGGCGCACTGGAACTGGGAGCGGGTTTCTTATGTTGAGGGCAGGGGATTAGCGGCGGCAGGCAAAAAAAATGTACTGAACAATTTTTGTTTAGGTGCGCAGTCCAATGAGCTGAGCTGTGCAAAATGCCACATCGGTTTTGGCATGACCAACGATGCCTATGACTTTAACAACGCCCGGAATGTGGACTGTATGGTTTGCCACGACAACAGCGATCACTATTTCAAAGGTTCTGCCTCAGCCGGATATCCCGATAGGGAAGTAAATCTAACCCTTGTGGCACAGAGCGTTGGCACTCCCCACCGGATGAACTGCGGAAGCTGCCATTTCTACAGCGGAGGAGGTAACAATGTGAAACACGGCGATTTGGAGGAAGCGCAACTGGCGTGTGACCGCAATCTGGATGTTCACATGGCGGCAAACGGCATGGATATGTCGTGTGTGGCTTGCCACGGCGGTGAAAACCACCAGATTAAAGGAAGGATGTATTCTGTGTCGTCAACCAATACCAACCGTGCAAAATGCGAGGATTGCCACACCTCAACACCCCATTTTGACGATTTGCTAAACCGCCATAATGCAAAGGTTTCCTGCCAGGCGTGCCATATTCCGGTTTATGCAAAAGAAAACCCGACCAAAATGTCGTGGCACTGGTCAACTGCCGGAAAATTGAAGGACGGAGAGCCTTATCAGGAGTTTAATAACGACAGCACAGAAGAGTATTTATCCATAAAAGGTTCATTTGTGTGGGCGAAAAATGTAAAACCGGATTATATCTGGTTCAACGGAACTGCCGACCACTATCTGCTGGGCGATACCATCAAATCTATGCCTGTGGCGATGAATACTCTTTTTGGCTCTTATGAGGATGCCGAGTCCAAAATTTTTCCGGTGAAGATTCATCGCGGCGATCAGATTTACGATAAAAAGTACAACATTTTAGTTCAGCCCAAACTTTTTGCAGAAAATAAGGGAGACAGCGCCTTTTGGGTTGATTTTGACTGGCAGACTGCCGCTGCAGCGGGAATGAAGCATGTGGGGCTGCCTTTCAGCGGCGACTACGGTTTTGTGGAAACCACAATGCACTGGCCAATCAATCACATGGTTGCACCTAAGGAGCAGACTGTGGGTTGTGCCGAATGTCATACGCGTAGCGATGACGGAAGGCTCGCTTCGCTTGCCGGTTTTTACCTTCCCGGGCGCGATTACAATAAACCATTGGATTTTATCGGCTCACTGCTGTTTTTTGGCGCATTGGGGGCTGTGTTCATTCATGCGGCACTCCGGGTTTTGCTCTCCATCCGCAGAAAAGAGTATGACACGGAAAATATTGACTACCAAAACAACATTTCTGAATAAAATTGAACTATGAGACGAGTATATGTTTACAAAGGATTTGAGCGGTTCTGGCACTGGACGCAGGCTTCACTGATAATTTTTCTTGCCTTTACCGGATTTGAAGTTCACGGTACAATTCACGTTCTGGGATTTGAACATGCAGCCCGTTTTCACCGCGTGGCATCATGGATGCTGATAGCCCTGATCGTTTTTGCCATTTTCTGGCATCTGGTTACCGGCGAGTGGAGACAATATATTCCCACAACAAAAAAACTGGCGGCTCAGATACGGTTCTACGGTCTCGGAATGTTCAGGGGAGAGAAGCATCCTACAAAAAAGACTGAGGTGAAAAAGCTGAATCCCCTGCAGCGGCTGGTTTATCTCGGATTTAAATTGGTGCTTATTCCATTGACCATTATTTCGGGAATAATCTATATGTTTCAAAAAACCATAGACAGAAACGATATTGTTGTTGTCAGCGATTTTTCCCTCGAAAGTATCGCATTCTGGCATACGTTGGGCGCTTTTCTGCTAATGGTTTTTCTGGTGGTGCATGTATATATGACAACCACCGGACATACGCCCACATCCAATATTCAGGCGATGATTACCGGTTATGAAGATTTGGAAGATGAGGATGAGGAGCACGAGGCAGAAGAAAATCATGATATTCTAAAAGTTTGATAATCATATAAAAAGCAGTGTGTATGACAAGTAAAGATACAATAAAATCGAAAGCATACATGAATCCCTATTTAGCCGGTTTTCTGTTAGGGTGTGTTTTGCTTGCAACAATCTATATTACCGGACGTGGGTTAGGCGCCAGCGGTGCTTTTAAAAGCGTGGTGGTCGCTTCGGTGGAAAATGTTGCGCCGGCGCATGCGGCTGAAACAGCATTTTATACAGATTTTAAAGAAGAAAATCCTTCCGGTCCATGGAAAAACTTTCTGGTATTTGAAGTTTTGGGAGTTTTGGTCGGAGCATTTTTCTCCGGCGTGATAGCCAACCGCACCGGACTGAAACTTGAAAAAGGACCACGGGTAACCAACGGTTTGCGCATTGCAGGGGCAATATTGGGCGGAGCGCTTTTCGGCTACGGTTCACAATTGGGGCGCGGCTGCACCAGCGGATCGGCACTGAGCGGCATGGCTGTCCTCTCCCTCGGGGGAATAGTGACCATGCTTGCCATTTTTGGAGGCGCTTATGCGCTTGCCTATTTTTTCAGAAAACTTTGGTTAAAATAAAAAGCTATGGGACCACTACTACCTTATATTATCAGTGAGGAGTTTAGCCTGATTATCGCTTTTTTCTTAGGCATCGGCTTTGGTTTTATCCTCGAACAGGCGGGTTTTTCTTCCACAAAGAAACTTGTCGGGCTGTTTTATGGCTACGATTTTACCGTTTTACGCGTCTTTTTTACTGCCGGAATTACTGCCATGACCGGCGTACTTCTGCTTGGTCATTACGGGCTGCTTGATCTGGATGCCATTTATGTGAATCCCACTTTCCTGAAATCGGCAATTTTGGGCGGATTAATCATGGGCGCCGGGTTTATCATCGGCGGTTTTTGTCCGGGAACCGGAGTTTGTGCGCTTGCCATCGGCAAGCTGGATGCGCTCGCTTTTGTGTTTGGAGCTATTTTGGGCGTCTGGGGTTTTATCGAAACTTTTCCGTTGGTTGAGAAAATTTATTACGCAGACAATATGGGCGGCGTCCGTATTTCCGAATTTTTTGGTATGTCGAACGTTGCATTCGGGTTCTTGCTTGCTTTCATTGCCATGAGCGCTTTTGTTGCCACCTGGTTTATTGAAAACAAGGTAAACAACCGTAAATCAACGCTTGAGCCCAAACTGAGAAATCAATATGCAATTGCTGCGGCTTCAGTTTTTGTTGTGCTTGGCATTGTGGCTTTTTTACCCGGGAAAGAGGATATGATCAACCGGCAGATTGCAGAGGCAAAGCGCCAGCAAACCTGTGTTTTTAAGGAGATTGCGGCAGATAAATTAGCCGATGAAATAGTGAATAACTATTATGCCCTGAATATTATTGATGTTCGTTCACCCGAAGAATATAAGGAATTTCATTTGCCGATGGCGATAAATATTCCGTTTGAAGATATGATGGAGAGGCAATATGAACCGCTGTTCAGGCAACGGCTCAAAACCAATATTTTTTATGCCGATGGCGACACATTGGTTCGCATGGCATGTTTGAAAGCCAAGCATATCGGAAAATCGGATAACCTGATTTTGCGTGAATCTGCCCGGCAATTCCAAAAAATGTTTTTTGCGGCAGAAGAACCTTCGGAAGACGCATCGAAAAAGGAGATGCAGATTTTTCACTTTCGCTCTGATGCAGCCCGGCAGATGGATAACCTTGTGGATGCCCTGAAAAACACGGAAGCGCCCGTAAAACGCGAAGTGGTGAGAGTGAGGGGAGGGTGCTGAGTTTTTACCCGTTAATCTCCTCCAATATTTTCCAGCATTGATACATTCCTCTTGGAACGTGGAAGCATCCTTTCCATTTCCCGCCTTTCAGGTCAAGCAGCACTTCGCCACGGCGGCTGAGATATCCCCACCACTCCGGAAATATGGGGTCTTTGAAGTGTGACCAGGTGTATTCATGCACCTTTTCGTACCATTGGAGACATTTTTTATTTTCGGTGAGTTGGTATCCTTTCAGCAAAGAGATGAGCGTTTCGATATGCACCCACCAAAGTTTCTGATTCCATTCCAACTGCTGGGTGGGATGACCAAGACGATCCATAAAATAGAAAATGCCACCATATTGCGCATCCCAGCCATATTCAATCATAACAAGCGTTGTTTCAACAGCTTTGTTAATCAGCCCCGGGCGGTTTAGGCGTTTCCCCAGGTCCATAATAAACCACATGGCTTCAATGGCATGTCCGGGATTTATCAGTCTTCCGTCAAAAGTGTCGGATAAAGTGCCGTCAGCGTTCACATTTTCAACAATAATTCCGTCTAACTCCGGACGCAGAAAAACTTCCATCACTTCGTGGATACAGGTATCCATCGTATGCTGAAGAATTTCTTCATCAAGCAGATGCTCGATTTCAAGCGCAAGATTGCTGAGAATCATCGGCAAAGCAAAGTTTTTCAGATTGCGCGTTCCGGGATAGAGTTTATTCCATTTGCCTTTGGGATTTTCCACTTTTGATAAAATAATGTCGAAAGTGCGTTTGGCAATGTCGGCATATTCGCTGTTTCCGGTTGCCCGGCTCAGTTGCCCGAATGCCATTGTGGCAAAGGTGTATGAGAAAATATTATAGGGTTCCACCAGCGGACTTCCTTCGCGGGTGAGCGAGAAATACCAGTTGAGTTTTCCGTCGTGTCCGTATTTTTTCAGAAATTCAGCGCCCTGAATAGCACACTCCAACCACTCCTGCCGCTTTTCCACATTGTTATAAAGCATGGAAAACATCCACACCTGACGCCCTTGCAGCCAGATAAATTTATCGGTATCGAAAACTTTTCCTTTGCGGTCAAGGCAGGTGAAATAACCGCCAGATTCTTCATCCTGAGAGTTTTCGAGCCAAAAAGGGAGTATGTTGTTCAGTAATTCGTTCTTGTATTGTTGTTCAATTTTTCTTAAATCCATCATATTGTAATTTATTTGTTTTTCACTTTACTCAACCAGAACCGTTCAATATCTTCCAGCGATTTTCCGGCAGTTTCCGGCATCATTTTCCACACAATCAGCATATAAGGAATACACATTATGGCAAACAGGAAGAAAGTGCCTGCCGGGGAGAGCGTTTCTAACATCCAGGGCGTCAGCTGCCCAATCAGGTAGGTGCCAACCCAAAGCGAAAGCGTTGCAATTGACATGGCTTGCCCGCGCACTTTTGTCGGGTACATTTCCGAAAGAAATACAAAAATAACGGCACTGATTGAGCCGGCGGTGAAGAAGATATAAGCCAGAAAGCAAATCAGCAAAAAGAGACTGCTGAGCATCAGCGCTTCAGCAAACAGGAAGTAAAAACCGATGAAAAGCAGTGAAAGAATCATTCCTGAAACGCCCACATAAACCAGTCTTTTTCTGCCCACTTTATCAATAATCAGCAGAGCCAGAACGGTGGTTCCCATATTTACTAATCCAATCAGCGATTGATAAAACAGCGAATCACCGCTTGAAAGTCCGCTTGATTCAAAAATTGAGGGTCCGTAGTAAAGCACGGCATTCACGCCCATAAACTGTCCGAGGATGGCAATAGCGCTTCCAATGAGCACTGCTCGCAGAAAACCGGGTCTGAAAATGATGTTCCAGTCCGATTTTGACTCTGATTCGGCTTGAAGCATCGATAAAGTTTCATCAATTTGAAACATTGCATCTTCCCGGGAGTGATAAATTCTCGAAAAAATCTGTCGGGCAGTTTCGTTATTTCCTTTTACCAGCAGCCATCTCGGGCTTTCCGGCAGGAGGAAGGAGACAATCAAAAATGTTAGTGCAGGAAGGGTTTCAAGACCAAGCATACCGCGCCAGACTTCGGTGCCGAAGATTTTATGAAGAATTCCGTTTGCAGAGGTAAAGTTTGCAGACAGCTCCAGAAGATAGAAGTTCATCAGGTAGGCAGCCAAAAAACCAACTGTTATAGCCAGTTGATAGAGTGAAACCAATCTGCCGCGGTGAGATGCCGGAGAAACTTCGGCAATATATAGCGGTGAAACAATGGAGACGATACCGATTCCGCCGCCGCCAACCATCCGCCAGAAAACCAGCTGGTTAAGGCTCATGGAGAGTGCGCAGCCAATTGCGGAGGAGGTGAATAAAACGGCAGAAATGATCATGGTTTTTTTACGCCCGATTGTGTCACTCAGTTTTCCGGCAAAAACAACACCGATTATCGAACCCAGCAGCGCACAGCCCACATACCAGCCGCTCTCCATGGTGGTTAGCGAAAATTGCTGGGTAACCTGAGTAACCGTACCCGAAATTACGGCAGTGTCATACCCAAAAAGCAGTCCGCCCAAAGCTGCAACAAACGAGATAAAGGTTACATATTTGATATTCAGGTGTTTTTGATTGCTCATTTAAATGTTTTTTATAATATTAAAAAAATATACAATATGGTTTTGCTAATTGATGCAGAAAGTCAGGTATATAGAATGTTATTATTGAAAATTGTTTTCTCAAAGATAAAATGATTAATTTTACAAAGACCAGGACAAATATAAATAATTCCCGGTATGGGTTAAAAGGATTCATTTTTAATTATAAAAATTTGAAAATTGAAAATAGGCTCTATTTATAATTTTTTGAAACAATCTTCTTGAATTTGATAATTTATTTGTAACTTTCAGATGCCCAATTATTAATTTACTTATGACTTGTCAGTTATTGTCAAAATATGTTGTCATAATCCAAATGGTTATTTTTTAGAATTTAATACAGTATGAAACCAGATGAGTTCCCATTCTGCCATAAAAAGTTTTAATAAATTGTATAATGACTATTTTCAGCAGTTTACTCGTTTTGCAAATAGTTATGTAAAAGATTATCAGATTGCTGAAGATATTGTGTCGGAAGCATTTGTTGCTTACTGGGAAAATATTGAAAAACTTTCACCTGATAGCTATCCCCACGCATATATATTAACTATTGTCAAGAATAAATGTATTAATCATTTGAAACATATCAGAATAAAGAAGCTTGCTGAAAAGGAGCTAGTCAACAATGCTGATTGGCGTCTAAAAATAAGTTTAAACACACTTGAAGCCTTTGAACCTAGTTTTATTTTTTCAAATGAAATTCAGCAAATAGTGAAGTTGACCCTGAACAAACTACCCAAAAAAACTCGAAAAATTTTCATATTAAGCAGATACGAAGGTCTTTCTTATAAAGAGATTGCGAAAATAATGAGTCTTAGCGTAAAAAGTATTGAGTTTCATATCTCTAAAGCACTTAACCGGTTTCGTGTAGTTTTAAAAGATTTCATTTTAATAGCTTCTCTGTTACTTTTTCTATAGAAAATAGTACTGTTTATTTTAGGGTATTCAACTCTTGAACTGTTATTAATATAACAGACAAGAGCAGAGATTAATGAATAGATATTTATTGTTTCGTTTTTTTGATGGGAAAACAACTGCAGAAGAGGATAAAATGATTGAGCAGTGGTTAAAAGTTTCCGATGAAAACCTGCCAATATTACTGGCTGAGCGTAATATTTACGATGCTCTACTTTTGATGCCGGGCGGGGCATTGAAAAAGAAGAATAAAAGCATTAAGTTTTTTCCCTGGGTAATTAGCATAAGCACAGCGGCTTCTCTCCTTTTGTTGTTTTATGTAGGCAGATTGTTTTTTGATGAAAGCAAAAGCAGTCCAGAGCAGTTTAATGCAGTTATTACACCGTTCGGGCAGTTCATCAATATTATTTTGTCTGACAGCACAAATGTGTGGTTAAACGGGAATACTACATTGCATTATCCTTCTCAGTTTTCTGAAAAAGAGCGTGTGGTGTTTTTGGATGGAGAAGCCTTTTTTGATGTTGTAAATAAATTAGAAAAATCTTTCATTGTAAATACCAATTATGGCGAAATCAGGGTAATGGGAACTTCTTTTAATGTTACCGCCTATTCAGATTCAGATTTTTTTGAAACAAGCTTATTTGAGGGAGGAGTTGAAATTTATAAAAATGACACATTGCTGGCACAACTTCACCCGGATGAAAAGGTTACTATAGCTGACAATAAGTTTTCTGTTTCAGAAATAACCAATTATGATGATTATCTGTGGAGAAAAGGATTGATCGGTTTCAACGATGAAAAATTAGAGAAAATATTAATGTCGCTCGGAAAATATTTTAATGTTGATATAGAAATCCTTACTGACAAGTTATCGCAGCATACATATACAGGAAAATTTCGACAGTCGGATGGTGCTGAATATGCATTAAGAATTTTGCAAAAAAATGTTCATTTTTCTTTTGAGAAGGATATTGAAACAGGAATAATTTACATACAAGAATAATAACCTTTTAATATAGATGCCTATGATACAAATAAGTGTGAGGAGTATGAAGAAAGTTGGGAAACAATGCTTTTTTGTTTTCTTTTTGCACATTTAAATTTTTTCAATAACTAAAAAATGAGAAATATGATTAAAAACAATTCGTTGGATAACAATTTATTTAAGAAGTTATCCATTAAACAGTTTTTATTGATTTTGCGGGCTATATTTTCTTTCCTTCTGATTTTTATGTTTTGCTCAATGACAGAACCGGGTTATACTCAAAATGATAAAGTAACTATTGATAAGCAAAATGTTACTTTAAAAGAGATATTGGATGAGATTGAAAATCAAACCGATTACCTGTTTATATATAGCAGCAAAGTTGATGTCAATGAGGAAATATCAGTAAAAGCCGATCAAGAGGTGGTGTTCATTGTATTAAATTCAATTCTTGATAATAAAAGAGTAAGTTATTCTTTAGAAGGGAGTCATATCACTTTATTTGATGTTCAGGAATCCCGAAAAGACATACAAGAAGACATGCTTCAACAACAGAAGAAGCAAATTACCGGAAAAATTGTAGATGAAGCGGAAATGCCAATTGTAGGTGCCAATATCATTGAGGTTGGTACTTTAAATGGTTCTGTGACAGATGCCAATGGTAATTTTACTTTGTTAGTGGCAGATGATGCGTCGATAAGGATAACATATATTGGATTTTTAGAGCAAGTGATAAACACGAGTGGAAGAAGCACTTTCCAGATCACACTTCTTGAAGACATTCAGGCATTGGAAGAAATTGTTGTTGTGGGATATGGAACACAAAAAAGAGCTAGCGTAACAGGTGCTGTTTCAACCTTAGCAGACACTGAACTTATCAAAGCTCCAAAAATTGGGGTAACTAATATTTTGGGCGCGAGAGTGGCTGGAGTTACTATGTTACAGCAGTCAGGACAGCCGGGGCAGGATGCAGCTTCATTGTTGGTCAGAGGTGAAGGTGCAACTTACATAGTTGATGGAGTTCAGAGGAGTATTAATGAAATTGATCCAAATGAAATTGAGTCCATTTCAATTTTAAAAGATGCCACTTCTGCTTCTGTTTATGGCTTAAATGCCACTTCTGTTGTGATTGTGACAACCAAAAGAGGAAAAGCGGGTCAATTGGGGATTAGCTATAACGGAAATTATGGCATAAGTCAAAATGCCAATCAGATAAAATGGCTTGATGCGCCGGGTTATGCTTATTGGTATAACAAAGCACGGGTGTTGGATGGAGATGAGACTGTTTTTACTTCAGAACAGGTTAAAAAAATGGAGGCTGGGACAGATGGTTGGGGAAACACAAATTGGTATGATAAAGTTTTTGGTATTGGCTCAAATATGAATCATAATATCAGTGCCACCGGTGGAAGTGAAAGAGTTCAGTTTTTTTCTTCAATCGGCACTTTTCAACAAAAAGGGAATGTGGATAATTTTAATTATAGCCGGTATAGTCTCAGGGCAAATATTGATGCGAAGTTAACCGAAAATATTTCGATTGTGATGGATGTTGCAGGGCGTCTTGATGAGCATAACAGACCAATGTACACGGCAAATCCTAATGATTGGCATAACATTCCGCAACAGGCAGTACGTGCCGTTCCCTACTTTCCGGAAAAGATAATATGGGAAGATGGTAAAGAATACTATACAACCACACCAACTGCTTCATCACCGGTGAGCCCAATATCTGCGATTTATGAATCGGGATATAGCAGGCCAAGAAATACCACAATTCAGTCTAACTTTACTATAAAGTATGATACGCCTTGGCTTGAAGGTCTTTCATTGAAGTTTACGGGTGCATTTGATAAGTTTTTTCAATTTAATAAAGGGTTATCAATACCTTATAAAATGATGCTTCCCACGTTGCCGAGTGCAACCACTGAGGAAATTTCCTACAGATTGTTCACGGGCAATTCAGGGAATACATCATTAAATGAAAGCGCACACAGTTCAACGGATGTTGTAACACAAACAAGCTTCACCTTTGATAGAATATTTAATAGACATTCTCTAAATATTTTGGGATTGGCAGAAACAAGAAATACATATAGTAATACGTTGGGTGCCACCGGTTATGGACTTGATTTTATAGAACTTGATGAATTGAGTAAAATTACAAATACAACCGGGAGTGGTGAAGAAAGAATACCTTCCATTTCGGGAAGTAGCTCTCAGGCTCGATTGATCGGTTTCGTCGGGCGTGTCAATTATGATTTTGATAGCAGATATTTATTGGAGGCTTCTGTTCGTCAGGATGGTAGCTATTTGTTTAGCGGAATGAAAGGAGCACGTTGGATAAGCTTGCCTGCTGTTTCAGTTGGATGGAGAATAAACAACGAAGAGTGGTTTAATGCTCCAAATGTTGACAACTTAAAGTTGAGAGGCGGAATTGGCAAGACAGCCACATCAGCTGTGAGTGCGTTCCAATATCTAAATCTGATGACTTTAGCCTCAAATTCCGTAATTATTGGAGGACAGCGGCAGAGTATGATTTACTCATCAACATTGGGTAATCCCAATTTGAGTTGGGCTAAAGCTATCACTTACAATTTCGGGGTTGAGTTTATGGGGTGGAAAGGCTTATTGGGAGCTGAGTTTGATGTGTTTTATAAATACCAGTATGATTTGCTTGCTGCCATTGGTGGCTCATTTCCACCATCAATGGGAGGGTATTTCTTTAGTACTGACAATGTGAATAAAATTGATTATAGAGGTTTTGACTTTACTTTCTCTCATAATCATAAAATTGGAAATTTCCGATATGGGATAAAATGGATAGGAACATTGGCATACCGAAGATGGCTTTATTATGCCGGGGATTCGGAAAACACACCTGATTATAGAAAATTAACTGGTAAAGAAGTTGGTTCACAACTTGGCTTCATTGCGGAAGGACTTTTTCAAACACAAGAAGAAATTGATAATTCACCGACTATTGAGGGGTCGAAGGTACTTCCCGGTTATGTAAAATATAAAGATAGAAATGGAGATGGAAAAATTTCATATGCACAAGATATGGGATATGTTGGAAAGAGTCCGTATTCAAGATTTCAGTCATCATTAAATTTGAATGGCGTATGGAAAGGGTTTGATTTTGATCTGCTACTTCAATCAGGAATAGGTCGTACTGTTGCACTAACAGGAGTATATACTGCTACCGGTTCTGAAGGTATTATGGACAATACAGCTTTTACCAAGCTATTTTATCATGGAGGAAATTCTCCAGAGTTTCTTCCTGAAAATTCATGGACACCAGAAAATACCGATGCTGAATTTCCTCGTCTTTCTATCGTTACGGTGAGCAGTAACAATGCATATTCATCTACTTTTTGGTATAGAAATGGCAATTATTTGCGCTTAAAAACATTTCAATTAGGTTACACATTCCCGAAAGTTCTACTTCATTCCGTTGGTATTGATAGGGTGAGACTGTACATTGAAGGTTCAAATCTTCTCACCTTAAGTGAACTTACAAAATATAATATTGATCCTGAACAGCCAGGAGTAAACAATGGTTATTATCCTCAGCAAAAGACTATTTCTTTGGGACTTAATTTTTCACTTTAATGGAAATACAAAAGAAGAATACAATGAAAAATAAAATAATATTACTTTTTGCTACTACTTTTTTAATCACTGCCGGTTGTGCAGACTGGCTTGATCTCACGCCAACAGACAGACTTTCTGATAAAGTTGTGTGGGAGGAGGAAGCAAGTGTAGATTTATATGTAAATGGTTTTTATACTTATTTGACACAATATGGGCAGTTCGGCACACAGCAATTTGCCGGGAGCCTGACAGAAAGCCTGACAAATACTTTTAAGTACGGCTCTTATGCACTAGGTCACAAAGCAGGACATCCCAATAATTATGCTTTTGATCCGTCAACAGTAACTTCAGCAAATTGCTTTTACGATAACTGGAACGACGGTTATAATAAAATTCGAAGAATGAACGAGTTCCTTCATTCAATGGAGTTATATTCTACCTTTTCTGATGAGAAAAACACCAGATGGGAGGCTCAGATACGCTTTTTTCGTGCTTTTATTTATTTTCAACTTGCCAAACGTCACGGTGGAGTGATTTTATATAAAAGTATAGATGAGATGAGCAAGGATAAAGCACGCAGTTCAGAAAAAGATACATGGGACCTGGTAGAATCAGATCTGGATTTTGCCATAGCAAATTTACCCGAATCATGGTCTGCTGCAGAAAAAGGGCGATTGACAAAATATGCAGCGTTAGCTTTTAAGTCGCGGGCAATGTTATATGCAGAGCGTTGGGAAACAGCCTTCGATGCAGCCGATGCAGTTGTTAAATCAGGATTGTATGAATTGACATCTGATTATTCAGATTCGTGGAAAGGAAGCAATAAAGAGTCAATTCTTGAATTTAAATATGATATTATTGGTCCAAATCATACTTTTGATAAAGATTATGTGCCTCTAAGCGATGGATATGAATTTGGAGGACTGGGAACTCCTACACAGGAAATGGTTGAAAGCTATGAAAAAGCCGATGGAACAAAAATGGACTGGACACCATACCATTCAGAAACAGCTTCCCGCCCACCATATGAAGAGCTTGAACCTCGTTTTAAGGCAACGGTTATTTATCCGGGAAGTATATGGAAAGGAAATGTTATGCAAAATTCGGTGAATGGAATTTATGGAACATTTATGGACTACCGGGCACAACCATACTCCTATGGATTAACAACCACAGGCTACTTTTTAAGAAAGCTCATGGATGAGTCTTTGATTGATATAAAAGGAACACCAAGTACCCAAACCTGGGTGGAAATTCGATATGCCGAGGTGCTTTTAAATAAAGCAGAAGCAGCTTTTCGTATAAACAAAATGGAAGATGCACGTAAATCTATGAATGATGTGCGTGCTCGTGTAAGCCTTCCTCCAAAATCATCTTCTGGTGACGAATGGTTCAAGGATTATAGAGATGAAAGACAAGTTGAATTAGCTTATGAAGGGCATCTGTTCTGGGATATGAGAAGATGGAAATTAGCGCATATTGAGTATAATAATTATCGTTGTCACGGCTTTAAAATTGTAGGAGATAATTATGAGTACATTGATGTTGACTATCAGGATCGCAAGTTTTCTGAAAGAACATATATTCTCCCGATTCCTGATAGTGAATTGGCCAATAATTCTTTAATAGAGCAATATGATGATTGGAAATAAATTTTAAAGTTTAAATTTATGAAACACAAAAATTTATATATAAGTATTTTTCTCTGCTCAATTTTACTTTTATTGAGCAATTGTCAACAAGTTGAAGATATGACACCTTCGGTTTCCCGACATGGTATAAACAGCATAACTGCTTCGTTTTATGGTGATGAAAGTTCCGGGAATATTTTCACAAGTGAAATTGATTATGAAAAAGGAATTATAACTGTAGTTTTTCCATATAATTATCCTAGAACTTCAGATAATGTTTTAACTATGCAGGATTTGATGCATATGCGAATTGTAGCAAACCTTGATGATAACGTAACAATTTCACCACCTCTTTTGTATATGGATTTTACCAAAGAAAACTTTATCAAGGTAACAGATCAAAAGAAAGCAGAAAAGGAATATAAAGTTATTGCAGAAATTCGTAAAAGCAATGAAACACAGATAACTAACTTTGAGTTGCCATCTATAGGATTAGATGCGATTATAGATGAAGAAAAAAAAACGATATCTTTAATATCTCTTGAATTAATCGGAGAAGTTTTGGCAAGTGTGTCTATTTCACATGGAGCCACAATAAATCCTGATCCGCGTAAAATACCTCTGGATTATGACCAAGATTTTACAATAACTGTAACAGCTCAGGATGAGGTGTCGAAAACAGTTTACACCGTTAAAAAAGAGGTCCCAGCAAAAGTAGATTTTGGCATGCGTTCTGGCAGTGCAAAAGTACTCTGGTCAAAGAAACTACAAGTTGATCTTGGAATCTCAGCTTTACATTTAACCGGAGGGATAGCAGCAACAAAAGATTATGTTGTTGTAAATACCCGAAATCAACCCAGTTTATATCTTGATCGCAGAACAGGTGAGGTTGTTGGTACAGTGGATAATATGAGCTCAATTGTAGGGAGTTTAACAAATTTTTATAGTACAGCTGATGATAATGACAATATTTTAGTATGCAATCTTGCGCCAAATGCTGGAACATTTAAAGTGTGGAAAATTAAAGATGTTAATACTGATCCAGAAGTTTTTATTGACTGGAATGAGAGCAGCGCACTGGCTGTTGGGCGAAAAATTTCTGTAAAAGGCAGTATCGATAACAATGCAATAATAACGGCAGCAATTTTAGGAGCTGGTAATCAGTTTGCCCGCTGGCAGGTTATTGATGGTTTTCTTCTTTCACAAACGCCAGAGATAATTACTATCTCCGGGATAGAAGGCTCATGGGGGAATAATGCTGATGTTGTTGCAACAAAATCTGATGATCCATCTGGTGATTACTTTGTCTCTTATTATGCAGCTCCAAGAAAATTTGGTTGGGTTGATGGCCAGACCAATACGGTAAAGGCATGGGGACCTGAGATTAGCTCAAACTGGATACAAAATGCAGCCGATTATATGATTTTCAATAATGCTGCATATGTTGTTAGCAATTCTATAAACTCATTTACATGGGGGAGTGATGATTCTATTTATCTTTTTGATGCAAGCTCAACCACAACTTTTGGAACGCCAATATGGCAAGCTCCAATTGGTGTATATGGTGGCAAAGATAATGGGGGAGAAAATACTAACGGAACAGGTGATGTAGCATTAAAAATATCAAGTGATGGCTACTATATGTTCTTGTATTTTATGTTTACAAATGGATGCGTTGTTTGTGTACAATTTGATTGTATAGATATGTAATTTTTTTAAAATAATATAGGTTGCCTGAAAATAGTCAGGCAACTTTTTTTTTTGTTACAATGAAATTTTTTTTTCTTAGTTTAATTTTTTTCTTAGGAAATATTTTATTTTCAAATACTTCCTGTAAAAAAAACCAGCCTCTCAAGTATGAGTTTCCTGATCCTCCGATTAGTAATGCTGAAAAACCCAGATACATCTGGGTAGATGCAGCTGCAAACTTTAATGACTTTGCCAACAGTAAAGACAATATAATTCGTGATTTGAAACGTGCGAAAGATGCTGGTTTTACGGATATAGTCGTTGATGTCAGACCCACCAATGGAGACATTCTGTTTAGATCAACTACTCCGGGTAGTCAGCAGGTAGAGTGGTTAGGTGCCTGGATTAACGGGGTTTACACTAGAGTTGAGCGCACAGCAACCTGGGATTATTTACAAACATTTGTTGAAGAGGGGCATAAATTAAACCTGAGAGTTCATGCTGCAATCAACACAATGGTAGGTGGTCATAAAAATAGTTTAGGTAAACAAGGTATTTTGTATAGAGATGAAACAAAAAAATCATGGGGCACTACACTTAACCTGCTTAATGGATTGACAAACACTTTGGATACCGGAGACGGAACAAAATTCTTTAATCCTATAAATGAGGAAGTACAGGAATATTTGTTGAATCTTCTGAAAGATTTGGCAAAATACAATGTAGAGGGCATTATTTTAGACAGAGGGAGATATGACGGGATACAATCTGATTTTTCAATTATCTCTCAACAAAAGTTTCAATCATATATCGGGTCAAATGTTGGTAATTTTCCAAATGATATATTGCCTCCGGGTGCTAATATGCAAGATGTTATTTCCATGACGAAATATCCGGAACATTTTAAACAATGGATAGAGTTTAGAGCAAAAGTTATGTATGACTTTATGAATAGAGCCAGAAATACTGTTAAGTCAATTAACAGTGATATAAAATTTGGCGTATATGTGGGAGGATGGTATTCTACTTATTATGAAGTCGGAGTTAACTGGGCGAGTAATAAATTTAATCCGGACTTAAATTTCAACTGGGCAACAAGCAAATACCAAAATTTTGGCTATGCTGAATTGATGGATCATATGCTAATCGGAGCTTATGCTTCTCCTTTAAGAGTATATGGTGCAACTGAATGGACAATGCAGGGATTTTGCAAATTGGCAAAAGAGAAAATCAGAAATGCTTGCCCACTTGTAGCTGGAGGTCCTGATGTTGGTAATTGGGATACTAAAAATGAAGCCACACAGGAACAGGAAAATCAGGCAATTGTTAATTCCGTCAAAGCATGTATGGATGAGTGTGATGGATATTTTTTGTTTGATATGATCCATTTAAAGATGGCAAATCAATGGGAATATGTGAAAGAAGGAATTAGGATTGCAACAGAATAAAAAATGATACAAAGCATAGAAGATGTTGTATGCAGATAGTAAAAGAAATTATAAATAATTTTACAAGTAATTTTTACTCATGTGTAAATTTAAAACAGTCGTTATTAAAGCACAGTTGTTATTTCTGTTAATCATTGCAATTATGGGATGTAATAAACCCGTTCGCTCAATGCATGAAATAGTCATCATTGGCGGCGGTGCCAGCGGTATCAGTGCCGGAATTTCTTCAGCGAGGTTAGGTGTGAGCACTCTGATTGTGGAGGAGACAGAATGGCTGGGTGGCATGCTCACCGCGGCAGGTGTGAGCGCAGTGGATGGCAACTATAATCTACCGGGTGGCTTTTTTGGCGAATTCCGCGATTCTTTGGCGAATTATTATGGTGGTATGGATGCATTAAAAACCGGTTGGGTGAGTAGTGTACTATTTGAGCCTTCAGTTGGAAATCAGATATTTAATGCCATTGCAGTTGGGGAGGAAAATCTGAAAATTCTGTTCAATTCAGGATTGCAATCTATCCGAAAAACACAAAACGGTTGGGAGATTGAAGTGGAAACTCCGGAGGGTATTAAAAAATATAATCCGAAAATTGTTATTGATGCCACCGAATTGGGTGATGTTGCAAAAGCTTGCGGTGCTGGCTATGATATTGGCATGGACAGCCGTCATGTTACCGGAGAAGAAATTGCACCCGAAAAATCAAACAATATTATTCAGGATTTGACCTACGTGGCAATTCTCAAGGATTACGGATATGATGTTACCATACCAAGACCTGCGAATTACGATTCCACACAATATTTCTGTTGTTGCCTGAATCCGTTGTGTGTGTCGCCAAAAGAAGCACACCGGATGTGGCCTCAGGGAAATATGATTTCCTATGGAAAACTGCCCAACAACAAATATATGATTAACTGGCCCATTGAAGGGAATGACTTTTATCTGAATCTTATTGAGAATACTCCCGAAGAGCGCACAGAACTGCTTAAACAGGCGAAAAATTTCACCTTGGGTTTTCTCTATTTTATGCAAACCGAACTGGGAATGAATACATTCGGGCTTGCCGATGATGAGTTTCCCACAGATGATAATCTGCCGCTCATTCCGTATTATCGCGAATCGCGGCGCATTCACGGCGTTGTGCAATTCACGCTGAATCATATTTCTAATCCATACAGCCGGGAGCAGAAACTTTATCGCACTACAATAGGTGTGGGCGATTATCCGGTGGATCATCATCATGCGCGGTACCACGAGTGGGAAACATTGCCCGATCTGCATTTTTATCCCGTCCCCTCTTATGGACTGCCCCTTGGAGTGATGATTTCTAAGGATGTTGACAATCTGATTGTTGCTGAAAAGTCAATTTCTGTAACAAATTTAGTGAACGGAACAACCCGTCTGCAACCGGTTGTGGTTCAGATTGGTCAGGCTGCGGGAACATTGGCTGCATTGGCTGTGAAAGGCAAAAAAAATATTCGCGAAGTATCTGTTCGGGAGGTGCAAAGAACTTTGCTGGAAAACGGCGCCTATCTTCTGCCTTTTCTTGATGTGAAAAAAGACAATCCGCTGTTCCTTCCTTTGCAGCGAATCGGTGTAACCGGAATCTTGAAAGGCATTGGCAAAAATCAGGGCTGGGCAAATCAAACCTGGTTCAGAAGTGATGACCCGCTTCTTCTTGCTGAACTTGAGGGGTTAACGGAAATTTATCCGACGGTGAAAATTGATGAAGACAGTACAGCAGTTACACTGAAAGCTGCTCTGGAACTGATTTCTCAAATAGCAGCCGAAGAAGATATTAGGTTTGATTCAGACATCACTGAAAGTGCACAAAAGATTTATAATCAATTCAGCTTGCAAAATTTTGATTTGAAGCGGGAGATTACCCGTGCAGAAATGGCACTGCTGATTGATCGGCTTTTGCAGCCGTTTGATAGGAAAGAGATTGATATTTACGGATTTTATAAAAACTAAAAATAATGCAAAATAACCGAAGAAATTTTCTTAAAAAAGCTGCCTTCACAGGTGCTTCAGTGGCATCCATTCCTTTGCTTTCATCATGTAGAGGCACTCCCCGGATGGAGGGAACCGGTTTGCCGGGAGTAGAAAAAAATGAAAGTCTGGCAAGTACGCTTATCGTTCCCAAAGGTGGTGGTATTCAAATTTCTGGAACTTTTTTAGATGAAATTTCACACGATATTCCCCATCAGAATTGGGGCGAAGCGGAATGGGACCTGGATTTTCAATACATGAAAGCTATCGGAATTGATACTGTCATTATGATTCGTTCGGGATACGGGAAGTTTATCACCTATCCTTCAAAATATTTGCTGAAAAAGGGCTGTTACATGCCTTCTGTTGATCTCTTGGAGATGTATCTGCGCCTTGCCGAAAAACATGGAATGAAGTTTTATTTTGGTCTTTACGACTCCGGACATTACTGGGCAACCGGAGACATGACCCACGAAATTGAAGACAATAAATTTGTAATTGACGAGGTGTGGGAGAACTATGGTGCAAAGTTCAAAAGCTTTGGCGGTTGGTATCTCAGCGGTGAAATCAGTCGTGCCACAAAAGGCGCAATCACCGCTTTTCACGCCATGGGCAAGCAGTGTAAGGATGTCTCGGACGGTTTACCCACCTTTATCTCTCCGTGGATTGACGGGAAAAAGGCAGTTGCCGCCAGTGGTGCCGATCTTACCAAAGATGAAGCTGTTTCGGTGCAGCAGCACGAAAAAGAGTGGGATGAAATTTTTGCCGGAATTCACGATGTGGTGGATGCGGTTGCTTTTCAGGACGGGCACATAGATTATGATGAACTGGACACCTTTTTTACGGTTAATAAAAAGCTTGCCGACAAATATGGTATGAAATGCTGGACAAATGCCGAAACTTTTGACCGCGACATGCCCATAAAATTCCTGCCTGTCAAATTCGACAAACTGCGCATGAAGTTGGAAGCTGCACAGCGTGCCGGCTACGACAAAGCCATCACTTTTGAATTTTCCCACTTTATGAGCCCGCAGTCGGCATATCTTCAGGCAGGAAACTTATACAACCGATACAGGGAGTATTTTGGTTTGTAGGCTGAGTAGTTTTTTACCCAAAACCACCCTTTCTGATTCCCCTCACCAAAAAACCGGTTTCACCGGTTCAAATCCGGCTTCTGTTGCGATATGAATACTTTTAAGAATATTGTTCACTAAAGGGAAGTCAATGCCGTAGTCGTATAATGTTCTGATTTCTTCTGAGGAATCGGTTCCGAAATAGTTGATGCCGATGCCTTTCTCTTTAAGCGCTTTGGCATAATCTGCAAATTCGGGAGTAATTTTTCCGTTAAGCTGAATAAAGTCGGCATCCATTTCAATGGTGCTGTTTACATAGTCTTTGCCGGAGCCTTGCCTGTCCATGTTGCATATTTTGATTTCGGGAACTACGCTTTTTGCCTGTTTGGCAGCTTCTGCGTCACAGGCAAGAAATGCCTGATGGAGCCTGCCATCCTTTTTCAAAATTTCAGCTACCATTTTAGATGTTTCTCCCGCTCCTTTCAGGTGAATATTCAGCCACACATTTCTTGGCATTTCATCTAAAACTTCTTCAAGTGTGGGAATTTTCAGTCCTTTAAATTCAGGAGATTTCCAGCTTCCTGCATCCAATTTGCGAATCTCATCAAAGGTCAGTTCAGCCACTTTGCCACTTCCGTTTGTGGTACGGTCAACGGTAATATCATGAAGAACCACCAACTGCTTGTCTTTGCTGAGCTGCACATCAAATTCAATCATTTGTGCACCGGCTCTCACCGCTTTGCGAAAAGCGACTACTGTATTTTCAGGATGGGTTTCCATGGCTCCGCGGTGGGCGCAGACCCCGCGCTCGGGCATCTGAATTGACGAAATATCTTTTTTCAAGCGCAGATCAGTTACATAACCTTTTTTGTCGATGAGCTTTCCGTTTTCCAAAGTGAAAATCAGCTTACCAAGATATGCAGGATTTTCATCGGACATTTCGTGCGGATTTCCACCGGCTTGCGCAACCAGAACCGAGTTTTCAATAGTCGGAACTTCTAACAGATTGTGAGAATGTCCGCCAATTATGGCATCAAATTGTGGAAAGGTGTCGGCAAGCAGCAAATCTTTTTTCAGCCCGATGTGTGATAGCACAAGTTTAATGGCTGCACCGTTTTCCGCCGGAAGATACTTGTTCACCGTTTCATTCAAATCTAACTCTTTTACGCCGTCTCTTTTAGCATTGTCGGTGGATAAACCCAACACCGTAATCGGATATCCGGTGGAAGTGTTCATTGTGATAAACGACCCGGGCTGCGGAAGATTCTTCGTACTGATTTGCATGTTGGCTGCCAGAATAGGGAACTTGGCTGCATCAAGTGCGCGGCGTGTATAGTCTTTAATATAAGCCAGTTCGTGATTTCCCAGAGTCATGGCATCATATCCGAGGGCATTCATTTTTTGAACAAGTTGCAGCGCCCGCTCGCCATACCACGCAGAATCCTTTGGTTCGCCACCGTTTATTGTCCAGCGGTTGGCATGGCGGACAAAAATATCGCCCGCTTCAAACAGAAAAACGTCATCATATCCGGCACGTGCTTCTTCAATGGTTTTGACTAACTCAGCTTCGTGATTAAAGTCAAAATGCCTGTCGTTTGTGTGAAAAATTACAATTGTCTCTTTAACAGGATAACTTATGTCAACTTTTTCCTGCAGGCGTTCAGACGGCAAGAAGAGTCTTCCGGCGCCTTCATCTCCGCTGATTTCCAGAATATATGAACGTTCAGGTTTCACTTTCATCTGAAATGAGCCATCCGGCTGAACTGCACTCTGCTTATACTGCCTGCCGGTTTTGATTTTGCTGTCGCGAAGGAGTTTTGCTTCAAGAAGTTCCGGCGAATGGTCTGTTTTATTATGGACAATTCCCGATAAAATGATTTTTTGCTGACTGCATGATGCTGTGAACAATACAATGGTTACTAAAAACAGCAGATTCAATTTTATTTTGCTCATTTTAATGTTTTTAAGAAATTTATTCAAGCATTTTTAGATTTTGTGTAATGTTTATTTTATACAGAAACAGATTGAAAAGACCAATAAAGGAACAAAAATAGAGAAATGTGACAGTTATCGAAGTAAAAATGAATATTAATCGCGGGGAATTCATTCAAGCGCATCTGTTTTTTATCTTTGCAGCTCATTTTAAAGATGGAAAGAAAAAGGATGATTGAAAAATCAGAAAGGCGTATAATCAGAATTATTTCATCGGAATTATCGGAGAAACTTTTGAAAGCATAAATTTTATCAGATGAAATCGGACAAAATCAAGGGATATATATATGCAATTATCGGAACACTTGCATTTTCCAATGAATATATTTTCAGTAAGGCAGCTTTGAATGAAGTTCCCCTTGCGGTATTTGGAATCTATTGGTTTTCGGTAAGTACTCTGATTATTTTTATTTTTGCAGTAAGGAGCAAAAGTTTACGACAGATTAAAATACTGACCAGGAACCAGGTGAAAATTTTAATTACATTAGGTTTTTTAGAGATTTTGACCACCACTTCTTTTTATACCTCTGTCCGCATTATTCCCGATCCGGCGGTTACCTCCTTTTTGGGAAATATGTATCCCGTGATGCTTGCTATGGGCGGTATTGCCGTTCTTGGGGAGAAATTCGGGACGGTGGAGATTTTTGGCGCTTTTCTGGCGTTGGCAGGAGCTTTCATAATTGGATATACGGGTGAAGCAGAGTTGAGTAAATTGTTCATTCCGGGTACCGGAATTGTGCTCATAAATGCTCTTTTGGCTACAATTACTTCGTTAGTGGTTAAAGTGCACGTTAAAAAGCTCAGCCCCGAGCTGTTGAGCCTAAACCGTTCGGTCTGGCTTCTGGTTTTTTCATTTATCATGTTTTTTGCCCTTGGACACTCATTTGCCATTCCCCTTTCGGCATTGAAAAACATTACTGTCGGTGCGGCGCTCGGACCTTCGCTGGCAATCATTACAATTTATTACTCATTTCGTTATATGGAAGCTTCGCGTTCATCAGTTGTGCAAACATCAAAGGGAATTTTTGTGCTGATTGGCGCCTATCTCTTTTTTGGAACGCTGCCGCAAACCCATCAGCTTGCCGGAGGTTTGCTCACTGTAGCTGGTGTGCTGATTATGACACTTGCCAAAGCTCAGATGGAAAGGAAAGGGAATCAAATATTAAATGAACAGAAATGAGCTTATGTGGGCATAGTTTTTGTACGAAAAACAGTTATTTTCGAAGAATTTCCCAAAAAGTTAATTATGAAT
>CAYNOQ010000009.1:0-18771 GCA_964398855.1 uncultured Mariniphaga sp.
GAACTGTCAACATCATCAACGGCATAGGCGATATGATGAACCCCCTGCCCTCTTTTTTCAAGAAACTTACCTATGGGTCCTTCGGGATCAGTGGTTTCCAGAAGCTCAATTTTTGTCTGTCCTGCCATAAAAAAGGCAGTTTTCACTTTCTGATCCTTCACCTCTTCCACTGCATAGCATTTTAGTCCGAGCACCTCCTCATAAAACGGAATGGCTTCATCCAGACTGTTAACAGCAATGCCAATGTGCTCAATATGTGAGATTTTCATTTTCCAACTATTTTTTTGTTAATCTTTTTCACTTTCATCCCAAACAAAATGGAAATGGGGACCAAATCTTTCAAATGCGGCTCTGTCAAGCTCTTCACGCGCATCGGGATGAGCAATGGACATAATCAGCTTTGCACGATCCTGCAAAGTGCGTCCGTAAAGATTTACCGCCCCGTATTCTGTTACCAGCCAGTGAATGTTGGCTCTTGTACTTACCACACCGGCACCCGGCGTCAAAATGGGTGCAATTTTACTGATTCCCTTAGCCGTTGCAGAGTGCATGGCGATAATCGGTTTTCCGCCACTACTGAGCGAAGCGCCGCGCAAAAAGTCTATCTGCCCGCCAACGCCGGAATAGAATATCGTTCCGATAGAATCGGCACAAACCTGCCCGGTAATATCAACCTGCAGGGCTGAGTTAATAGCCGTAACTTTCGGGTTTTGGGCAATAACGCTCACCCGGTTGGTGTATTTCACATCCTGCATGGCAACTCCAGGGTTGTCGTGCACAAAATCGTACAGCTGCTTGGAACCCATCAGAAAAGTTGCAACCATCTTGCCGTTGTCCAGCTTTTTGTTTTTTCCGTTAACCACACCTTTTTCAACCAACGGCAAGATTCCGTCTGAAAACATCTCTGAGTGAACGCCCAGATTTTTGTGGTTGCCCAACATGGTCAGCACTGCATTGGGAATGGCGCCGATTCCCATCTGAAGGGTAGCTCCATCATCCACGAGTTCAGCAACATAGCGACCTATAATCTGATCGGTTTCACTGATTGGTCCGGGCATTGCCACAACCAATTCACTGTCGTCTTCCACAAAAATGTCGATGTCGTTAATGTGAATCATCGCATCACCAAATGCGCGGGGCACATTGGGATTTACGATTGCAATAACGGTATCTGCCTTTTCCACGGCGGCAAGTGTTGCATCCACTGAAGTTCCCAGAGAAGTATATCCAAACTTATCGGGAACCGACACCATAATCATTGCCACATTTACTTTCAGGTAGCCTTCGCGGATAAGTCTCTGGGTTTCCTGCAAAAATACGGGAATGTAGTCGGCATATCCTGCCTGGGTTTGCTTACGAACATTGCTTCCCACAAAAAATGACTCCAGCTGGAAAATCCCTTCAAACTCCGGATTTGCATAGGGAGCATCGCCCTCTGTGTGAATATGTTGAATGCGAACATTCCTAAACTCCTTGTTACGCCCGCGTTCGCACATAGCCTTAATCAACGGATGAGGCGTAACTGCCACACTGTGCATATGAACCCTGTCATTTGATTTAATCACTTTTACAGCTTCATCTGCACTCACAAACTTAATACTTTTCATCTGTATATATTTTCAAAATTGTTTATAATAACTCTTTTTTATTTGATTTCTAAAAAAAACGAATTGTAAACAAAACGGAATATCCATTTTATCATTTTGAATAAATGTGAAAGTTCAATCATAACTATTTTCTATTTTTATCGATAAAATGGTTTTTATTTTAAGGGCGCAAATATACAAAAACTAATGCGGATAAAGTTCTTCTATTGCTATTATCAGGCTACTAAAGAATATGTGAACAAATTGTTAAACATACTTTTTAGTATGATTTTACGTAAAAAAACCGGCATGTCAGGAAACATAAATTAAGATCGAAATGTTATTTATTATAAGTGTTTAAGATTTGGCATTTAACACTTTACATAAATATCATTACAGTTTTACAACAACTCTAAAATTACATAACATGCTGAAAACAAAAGTTCTCGAAGCGCTAAACGAGCAAATCAATGCAGAGCAATTCTCTGCACTTCTCTACCTTTCCATGTCTGCCTGGTTTGAAAACAAGGGACTACCCGGTTTTGCAAACTGGATGTATGTGCAGTATCAGGAAGAGCTGACCCATGCCAATAAAATTTTCAAATATGTGGTTGAACGAAACAGTAAAGTGGAGCTGAAACAGATCAGTCAGGTGCCGGTTGAGTTCGACAGTGTTCTGCAGGTTGCGGAGCAGTCGCTGGAGCATGAGCAACATGTAACCGGCATGATTAATAATTTAGTGAATATTGCTATTGATGAGCGTGACCATGCAACCCACAGTTTCCTGAAATGGTTTCTTGACGAGCAGGTTGAAGAAGAAGCGAGCGTCCGGGAAATCATCGACAGTCTGAAGCTGATTGACGGCGAAGCCAAAGGAAACGGACTTTTCATGTTAGACCGTGAATTAAGAAAGCGTATCTTTGCAGATGAGACATAGGCAGCAATATTTTTTTATGAATTTTGAAAATCTTTAAAGGCTGCCGGCGTGCAGCCTTTTTTTATATTTATGGAGACAACGGAGCATATTCTGAAAAAACACGAACAGTTACACGAGTATTGCCGGAAAAACTGGGAAGCCGAAGCCATAGTGCGGTTAGATGAAGCATTCCGGTTTGCTCGGGAAATATATGCTGAAAAGCAACTTAAAACAGGCGAAGATTTTTTAGAAAATTCACTGGATGCCGCACTCATCATTGCCATAGAAATCGGATTGGGACCCGACTCCGTAATCTCCGGACTTCTGCACAATATTATGCATGAAGATATTGCCATGGATACCGGAGGTGAAAAAATTGAAAAGCAATTCGGAAAACCGGTTCACTCCATTTTAAAAGGTATCGCAAAAATTAATGCACTGGGAACCGACACCGTGGAGCTGCATCCAGAAAATTACAGGAAACTGCTGATTGCCCTTGCCGGAGATGTCAGGGTTATATTAATCAAAGCGGCAATTCGCCTGCAAATGATGAGACGCCTCCACCTGTATGATGAAGCTGTTCGCCCGCGAATGGTTACCGAAACTTCTCACCTCTATGCACCGCTGGCGCACCGGCTCGGACTCTATGCGCTCAACTCCGAACTGCTTGATCTCTGCCTGAAACATCAGAATCCAGATGGCTACGGATACGTTGTCAACCGCCTGAAAGAAACAAGCATTGAGCGTGAAGCTTTTGTAGCCGAATTTGTTAAACCCGTGCAAAGAATTTTGGAAAACCGTGGTTTTAAGTTCACTATGAAAGCACGGACAAAATCCATCAACTCCATCTGGAATAAAATGCAGAAAAAGAATGTTACTTTCGATGAAGTGATGGATCTGTTTGCAATTCGCATTGTACTGGACTCAAAACCCGAAAATGAAAAATCGGACTGCTGGACGGTCTATTCGGTTGTTTCCGAGCAATATCAGGCAAATCCCGAGCGCATGCGCGACTGGATAACCATTCCGAAATCCAACGGCTATGAATCGCTTCATGCCACCGTGATGGGACCAAAAGAACGGTGGGTTGAAGTGCAGATACGCACAAAGCGCATGGATGAAATTGCAGAAAAAGGATTGGCTGCCCACTGGAAATACAAAGGGGGAAAAGTAAGTTCGGGGTTTGATACCTGGCTGACAGAAATCAGGGAAATTCTTGAAAATCCGGAGCTTAATATTATTGACTTTATAGAGCATTTCAGCCTTGATATTTATAAAGACGAAACCTTTGTTTTCACTCCGAAAGGGGATTTAAAAAAAATGCCGGCAGGCTCCACCCTGCTCGATTTTGCCTATGCAATTCATTCGCAGCTTGGCGACAAATGCGTGGGCGGCATGGTGAACGGAAAAAAAGTTACGCTGAGATATAAGCTGAAAAACGGGGATTACGTTGCCATCGACACGTCTAACAATCAAAAGCCTAAAATGGACTGGCTCGACTTTTTAGTTACATCCAAGGCTATCAGCAGAGTAAGGGCAAGTCTCAACGAGGAGAAAAAGAAGTTAGCTACACAGGGACGTGAAATATTGGTCAGGAAATTTAAAAACTGGAAACTGGAACTGAATGATGAGGCAATCCGCAGAATTCTGAAAAAATACGATTTTAAACTCGCCGCAGATCTCTACTATGAAGTGTCGTCGGGAAAAATTGAACCGTTAGAGATAAAATCCCTGTTTACGGAAAAACCGGAAGAGGAGACCACCCGCAGGAAAATCGAAGAGTTGCTTCCGTCAAAGGAGACACAGGATTTCACCTACGATGGCGAAGGCGACTATCTCATCATCGATAACGACATCAAACAGCTGAATTTTCAATTAGCAAAATGCTGTAATCCGGTTTTTGGCGATTCCATTTTCGGGTTTGTAACTATCAGAAGCGGTGTTAAAATTCACAGAAATGATTGTCCGAATGCACCGCAGATGAAAGAGCGCTTTCCCTACCGGATTATCAGAGCCAAATGGAAAGATACTTCAAGTCCGGGCGCTTTTTTAACCACGCTGCACATTTCGGGAGTTGATGAAGAGGGAATTATTTCGGAAATTTCGCATATCATCGCAAAAGATACCGGCGCACGACTGAGGTCGATTAATATTTCGACAAATCAGGGAAAATTTGAGGGGATTTTAAAAATTTCAGTTTATAATCTGGGACATCTTGAGTTTCTGATTCATAAAATGAAAAAAGTGAAAGGAGTGGTGTCGGTAACGCGCGGAAAAACATAAATATAAGAACATGAGAATATTAATTGCACCCAATTCCATGAAAGGAAGTTTGACTGCAGCGCAATTTGCCGATGTGGTTGAAAAGGCTTTTCAGGAAGTTTCATCCGATTTTTCAATCCGCAAAGTTCCCGTAGCCGATGGCGGAGATTATACGGGCGAAGTGCTGAGACAGGCTTTGGGGGCTGAGCAGGTTTTTCATGAAGTCAGGGGTCCGTCAGGCAGAAAAACCAGTGCACAATTTGCCGTTTCAGGCAAAACGGCAATCATTGAGATGGCTGATGCTTCCGGGATTAAATTGCTGCAAAACGATGAGCTGAAACCGTTAGAAACCAGCACCTACGGAACTGGAGAGCTGATTGCCCGCGCCATCGAACTCGGCTGCACCGAAATTTTATTGGGCATCGGGGGCAGTGCAACTGTTGACGGAGGCAGCGGGATGATTGAAGCATTGGGTTTCACTTTGTTGGATGAAAATAACCTTCCCGTTCCGGGAAACGGAGAGAACACGGGAGTGGTGCGAAAAATTATAAAAAAAAGCTTCCCTGACAATATTTCACTGAAAATCATTTGCGATGTTGACAATCCCCTGTTGGGGGAAACAGGCGCCGCTTCGGTTTTTGGCCCGCAGAAAGGGGCAACTCCGCAAATGGTGCAAATTCTTGAAAATGGTCTAAAAAACTGGGTGCAGCTTTTGGAAAAAGAAACAGGCAAAAAATTAGCTAACCTGAAAGGCGCCGGTGCTGCCGGCGGTATCGCACTGCCGCTGCTTGCCTTTTTCAATGCCGAAATTGTTCGGGGCGCTAACTTCATTTTGAAAAAACTGCACTTTGAAAAGGAAGTTGAGTGGGCTGATTTAGTGATAACCGGAGAGGGAAAAATTGACCATCAGACCCTTGGCGACAAAGCGCCCAAAACAGTTGCAGACCGGGCACGAAAAGCAGGAAAACCGGTTATTGCCATTGGTGGCGCCGTAGAATATGACGCTTCAGAATCGTTTGACGGCATTTTTAGCTTTGTTCCCGGACCGATTCCGTTAGAAGAGGCAATGGAGAACAGTGAAAAATTACTTTTTAGTTTTTCCCGCGAGCTGGCTAAATTTATGCTTAAATTCAAAAGTGCAAATTTCTCAGACGGTTAAACCCACAACTCAACAAGCTGCCAATAAACATATTAGCCAAAACTCCGATTAAGATTTTATAAAGTTTTTAATAATTGGCAGAAAAGTTGTGTTATCTTTAACCGCTGTTTTGTAACCATCAGAAAAAAAATAGTTGTAGGAATTTTAATCAATATTATTATTTTTGGATTTTTTCAGAAAACTCGAACAGATAATTAAATATTAAACAGATAATTAAAATTTTTAAAAATGAAAAGAGTATTGATAGTAATGGCTTCTCTCCTGTTCACGATTTCCTCTTTTGCTCAGGATGCAGCCGAAAAAATTAATCAGGGAAATGAAGCCCTGAAAGCAGAAGAATATGCGAAAGCATTTTCTCTCTATGATGACGCAATGAAAAATCTTGGCGATCTGGAAGTTGAGCCGGCAATCAATTTCAATATCGGATTTGCTGCCTACAAAGCGAACAACCTAAAAGGCGCCATAGAATATTTCGACAAAGCAATTGCAGCAGGCGTCAATGTTTCCAAAAGCCATGAATACAAGGCTCTTGCATACAACGACAACGAAGATTACGCTAATGCGATTGCCAGCTATGAGCAAGCCATTGCAACATCACCCGACGACACTGCTTCTCTCGTATATAATGCAGCCATTACCGCATATCGCGGCGAAATGTTAGATAAAGCCGTTGAACTGTTCAACAAAAGTGTGGAAAACGGATTCCGCGGTGAAACTGCGCTCTACTATAAAGCTGCTACCCTGCGCAAGCAGAATAAACTGGACGAATATAAAGCAGCTCTCGAAGAAGGTGTTGAGAAATTTGCCGATGATGACAGGTTTGCTAAGGGACTTGCCGGAGTTTTAGTTGGTGAAGGAAACGAACTCTATAAAAAAGGAGTGGCAATTTTGACCGCTGCCAACAAAAAAGTGAGCGACGGCGCCATAACCACGGCAGACGATGCTTACACAGCCGAAGTTGAAAAAGCGAAGAGTGAATTCCGTTCAGCTGTCGGAATTTTGGAAAAAGCAAAAAATCTTGACGCATCCAATCAAAATGCGCAAAAACTGCTTGACGCCTGCAACGCCGTACTGGGAAGCTGATTTATAAAGAAATTACACTTTAAAAGCCGTTAAGAAATTACTTTAACGGCTTTTTTGTTTTGTGATAAAGGTAAAAAGCACTTCAAATTAAAGCTGATTTTCAAACATCTATAATCTTACTAAATTATAAAAATAAAAGCCGGAGAACCTTATTTCCAATAATAAAAACAGAACACTGATTACACGGATGAGTAAACTCAACACGAATGATGACAGATTAAAGAAATTCGTGAATATCAGCGTTACGAAGTAACCGTTTTGTCCGCGTTCCAATAAAAAAACAGAACACTGATGACTCAAATGAGTAAACTCAACATGAATGATGACAGATTAAAGAAATCCGTGAATATCGGCGTTACGAAGTAACCGTTTTGTCCGCGTTCCAAAAAAAAAACAGAACACTGATGACACGGATTATAACGGATTAGAAATAAAATCAAGAACAACTTTCAGCACTTCATCAAAGAGACCAATCCGTTATTTCAAGGCATATTCGAAATATTTTAAAAAAGGCGAATTAGATGAAAAAAGCAAAAAGGAAAAATATACTTCCACTTGTTAATGCTATCAAATTATTTTCGTTGTTATTCTGATTTTGCAGATACTGATGATCGTATTGAATCTTTGGGAAAATAAGCTGATTTCACACTTATATCTATACTTCTATCATTATAGACATTTCTATAACATGACATTCCTGCACGCATAGAACTAAAAATAAGTCATTCTGTCAGTAGTTTTTCAAAGTTTTAAGTAAAAACCACTAAAAATGAGCGCCTGAATCTGCACGGTTTTCGTTCGTAAAACAAGAAAATATACATTTCGGGCAGACAGATACAAGAAAACAAATAGTTAATTTAGGACTGACAATCAACTGATTAAATCTGACTATTGTATTGAAATTTTAGAACTTTCTTAAAACAAATCATTTTTCCGGATTTGTTTAGGATTTGAACTTGGAACGGGAATTGACTAAGAAGCACCGGAAACATGAAAATAATTTAAGTACAAATAAAAATTTAGGAGGACAAAACATGAGTTTAGTAAAATTTTATCACCACCCGTACCGCAGTGTTAACCAGCGTCTCGTTAACGAGTTGTTCAACAATTCCAGAAGAAACGACTATGACGAAAATTACCTGAACAACTGCAAATGCACACCGGCAACCAACATTTTTGAAACCGACAATGATTTCAGACTGGAACTGTTGCTCCCGGGATTTAAAAAAGAAGATGTTCAGTTAAACTATCATGAAAACGTTTTAACCGTAAAAGTTGAACTTCCTGAAAAAGCAGAAGACGACAAGGAAGAGTACAAATACGAACGTCGCGAATTCAGAACTTACAATTTTGAAAGAAAATTCAGGGTACCGAAAACTGTAGATGCAGAAAAGATCAATGCCCGTTTCGAAAATGGAATTCTGGAGCTGACACTACCGAAAAAGGAAGCCGAAGTTGCCAAACCGGCAGTTGAAATTAAAATCGGATAATTATTCATAACAAAAAGAGTGACAAGCATTAAAAGCCCGGCAAATTGCCGGGCTTTTTTGGTTGCGGTAAATTGTACGCGTTTAAACTTTTAAAAATTGAAGCGAAATACTATTTTTACTTTTTGAAATTTTGAAAAAGAGTTAAAAACCGGTTTAAAAACAATTAACAATACATAATAATGAGTAAAAAACACACTATTGGATTAGATTACGGAACCGACTCGGTTCGCTCTGTGATTGTAAACGTAGAAACAGGCGAAGTGGCAGCCACATCCGTATTTAATTATCCACGCTGGAAAAAGGGACTATACAGTGATGCACTGAACAACCGTTTCAGGCAGCATCCAAAAGATTACCTTGAAGGGTTAGAGTTCACCATCACCGACGCATTGCAGCAGGCGCCGGCAGAAGTTGCAGAAAATGTGGTTGCCATTTCGGTTGATACCACCGGTTCCACCCCGGTTGCCGTTGATGAAAAAGGCACTCCCCTGTCGCTGACGGCGGGATTTGAGGAGAACCCCAATGCCATGTTTGTTTTGTGGAAAGACCACACGGCAATTCAGGAAGCTGATGAAATTAACGAGCTTGCGCGAAAATGGGAAACCGATTTCACAAAATATTCAGGCGGCATCTACTCTTCCGAGTGGTTTTGGGCAAAAATCCTGCACATAATTCGTGAAGATGCGGCTGTTTTCCGGGCTGCCTATTCCTGGGTGGAGCACTGCGACTGGATTCCGGCGCTGCTCACCGGAAACACAAACCCAAAAACCCTGAAACGCAGTCGCTGTGCGGCAGGGCACAAAGCGATGTGGCATGAAGAATTTGAGGGACTTCCTTCCGAAGCGTTTCTCACCGCCTTAGACCCCATGCTCAGCGGTTTGCGCGAAAGATTGTTCAGGGAAACCTACACGTGCGATGTGGCAGCCGGCACACTCTCAGAAGAGTGGGCAAACAAGCTGGGGCTTTCAAAAAATGTGGTGGTCGGAACCGGTGTTTTAGATGCTCACATGGGTGCAGTTGGCGCCGAAATAAAACCTTATTATGTTTCAAAAGTGGTGGGCACTTCCACCTGCGATATGCTCATCATGCCGATGGAAGAAGCAGAAGGTAAGCTGATTAAAGGAATCAGCGGGCAGGTTGACGGCTCGATAGTTCCCGGCATGTTGGGTCTTGAAGCCGGTCAGTCGGCGTTTGGAGATATTTATGCCTGGTTTGGAAAGGTTTTGGAGTGGCCCCTGAAAAACATACTTTCAGAAACCCGGTTGGTTGATGAAAAAACCCGCGGAAAACTCATTGAGGAAACATCTGCCAAAATTATTGCCGGACTGAGCGAAGCAGCAGCCAAAGTTCCACCGGCAGAAAGCGGAATTATCGCATTGGACTGGATGAACGGGCGCCGCACTCCCGATGCCAATCAAAATCTCAGGGGAGCGGTTGCCGGACTAAACCTTGGCTCGGATGCGCCGCGGATTTTCCGTGCCTTAGTTGAAGCGACCGCTTTTGGCACAAAGGCAATCAGCGACAGGTTCAACAGTGAGGGCGTCCGTATAGACGGAGTGGTTGCGTTGGGCGGCGTTGCCAAAAAATCGCCGTTTGTGATGCAGATTATTGCCGATGTACTGAACATGCCCATCAAAGTTGCGCGCTCAGAACAAGCCAGCGCTTTGGGATCGGCAATGGCAGCGGCAGTTGCCGGCGGAGTTTATCCTACGCTTTTTGAAGCACAGGAGAAAATGGGAAGCGGCATTGAAACGGAATACCATCCCATACCCGAAAATGTTGAAATCTATAAAAACCTTTATGAAAAGTATCTGAGATTTGGAAAACTTGTTGAATTTGATTTAGAATAACAAAAAAGCAATCCAAATCACTTATATTTAAACAATTACAACAAAGCCCTTATTGCGCTGCAATAAGGGCAAAAACATTTAATAACAGTTACATTTCTGAATATTGGGGAATTTGAACAAAAAGGCACAAAATATCTGGCCCCGCCATTTTGAGGGAAAAGTGGGATTCGATCGCATTCGTACCATGCTGCTCAACAAATGTCTCAGTCCGATGGGAGCTGAATGGGTTGATAATATGCACTTTCAAAGTCACTATAAAAATATTTGCCGGATGTTGGATGAAACCGAAGAGTTTTGCAGGATTCTTCGGGAAGTGGATAACTTTCCGTCTGATCATTTTTACGATTTGCGGGATGCGCTGAAAAAAATCCGTATCGAAGGGCGTTTTCTGGAAGAAATTGAACTGTTTGACCTGAAACGTTCCTTAGAATCGGTACGCGCCATAGTGCAATTCTTCAAAAAACAGGAGAACGATTTTTTTCCGCTGCTCAAGGAGAAAGCCGGCCAGGTGGCGGTATTCCCATATATTTATGAGCGCATCGACGGAATCCTTAACAAAACAGGAAAAATCCGCGACAATGCATCGCCGGCGCTGGCACAGATCAGAAAAGGAATTACGGAGTTGCAGTCCAATATGACCAAACGTCTCCATTCCATTCTCAAACAGGCACAAAAAGATGGAATTGTGGATAGCGACGCTTCGGTTTCCATCCGTGACGGACGCGCAGTTATTCCGGTGTTATCCTACAATAAGCGAAAAATCAAAGGTATCGTTTACGATGAATCAGCATCGGGCAAAACCTCGTATGTGGAACCCAATGAAATCGTGGAGATGAACAATGAAATTCGCGAGTTGGAATACACCGAGCGCAGAGAAATCATCAGAATTCTCACAGAATTTTCAAACGATATCCGCCCCTATCTCCCCGAACTTTTAGCAGCCTATGATTATTTGGGTGAAATTGATTTTATCCGCTCAAAAGCGCTTCTTGCCAACGAGTTTCAAGCCATCCGCCCCGAACTTAACAAAGAACCGCTGATTCAGTGGCAACGGGCGGTGCATCCGCTTCTTGAAAAAGCGCTAAAACGCGAAAACCGTAAAATTGTTCCGCTCACCATTTCTTTGGATGAAAAAAATCACATTCTACTTATTTCCGGTCCCAATGCCGGCGGAAAATCGGTTTGTCTCAAAACCGTTGGGTTACTGCAATATATGCTTCAGTGCGGGTTACTCATTCCGGTAAATGAAGCCACCCGGGCTGGTATTTTCCAGCAGATTTTTATCGATATTGGAGATGAGCAGTCGTTGGAAAATGATTTGAGCACCTACAGCTCACACCTGCTGAACATGAAACATTTTGTGAAGCACAGCAACGAAAACACGCTGGTTCTCATTGACGAATTTGGCACCGGAACAGAACCTATGCTTGGCGGCGCCATTGCAGAAGCCATTTTGGATGAACTTAATCGCCGGCAGGCATTCGGAGTGATTACAACACACTACACCAACCTGAAGCATTTTGCTTCTTCCGCCGAAGGAATTATTAATGGCGCAATGCTCTACGATTCCCAAAACATGACTCCCCTTTTTCAGCTTGAAATGGGGAAACCGGGCAGCTCTTTCGCTTTTGAAATTGCAAGAAAAATCGGACTTCCTGAAGAGATTCTGGCAAAAGCAACAGAGAAAATCGGGAAAAAGCATATCGACTTCGACCGGAATCTTCGGAAAATTAATCGCGACAAGCGCTACTGGGAAATAAAGCGTGAAAAAATCAGGAGAGTGGAGAAAACCTTAGACAACATGGCTGAAAACTATGAGTCTGAGTTAAAAGATATTAAAAAGCTGCGAAAGGAGATTTTGGAGAAGGCAAAAAAGGATGCTGACACACTGTTGGCAGGCGTGAACAAAAGGATTGAGAATACCATTTTCGAAATAAAAAAGGCACAGGCAGAAAAGGAGAAGACCAAAAAAGCGAGAGAAAAGCTTGAAAAACTGAAAGATGAGATTGAGCAAGGCGCTGATGAAAACGATAAGCGGGTTACGGCAAAAATGGAAAAACTGCGCCGACAGGAAGAAAAACGCAACCAAAAACGACCGGCTGAATCCAAACGAAAAAAGGTTCAGGCAGTTCCCAAAGAGCCTGTGGAGCCAAAGCCCGGCGACAAGGTTCGGATTGCGGGGCAGGAAACTGTTGGTGATCTTATTGAAATAAGCGAAAAGAATGCTGTGGTGGCTTTTGGCCAGCTGATTACCACCCTGCCGAAAGATCAGATTGTGCGAATTGGCAGCAACGAAGCCAAAAAGATTGAAAGGGGCGCCAGAACGGGAGCCGGAGTTCGTGTTTTGAGCAGTTTTTCAGAAGAGCGACTCAATTTTAAATCCGAAATCGACCTGCGTGGTGAGCGTGCCGATGAAGCAATCTTCAAAATTCAGGAATTTATTGATAAGGCGATTATGTTTGGAGTGCCGCAACTTCGTATCCTGCATGGCAAAGGGCATGGAATTCTAAAGGAAAATATCCGCAATTATCTGCGCTCCGAGCCAATGGTCGATAGTTTCAGGGATGAACACGTGGATCTTGGCGGCGCCGGAATTACGGTGGTTAATCTGGAGTTGTAAAAGAGAATTTGCAGCAGCTCAAAGGTCCTGCAAATGAAGCCCTTCGAGCAGATTAATATACCGCCGGATGCCTTCAAAAATCTCACTTTTGTGAATAAATTCATCGGCAGTGTGCGAACGGGCAGAATCTCCGGGTCCCATTTTCACAGACGGAAACGGAATAATTGCCTGGTCTGATGTAGTTGGCGAACCAAAAACCGGGATACCCGCTTTCAAAGTCTTCTTCACAAAAGGGTGTTCAGCACTGATGCCCGAAGAGTTCAGGCGACATGAGCGGGCTTTAACCTCGGAAGATATCAAACCCGAAATAATTTCAGCCGCTTTTTCATTGGAGTAGTGCTCATTCGTTCGCACATCCGCCACAAAATGACAAATATCCGGAACTACATTGTGTTGCGTGCCGGCTTCAATCTGGGTGACGGTAATTTTCACTTCTCCCAGCAATTCAGACACTTTTTCAAACTTATATTCTCTTAAAATGCGTATGTCATCCAGCGCTTTATAGAGTGCATTGTCGCCCTCTTCGCGGGCTGCATGTCCCGATTTACCGTGAGCATAGCAGTCTAAAACCAATAATCCTTTTTCTGCAATTGCCAGCTCCATCCGGGTGGGTTCGCCCACAATGGCAAAGTCAACCTGCCCGAGTTCAGGGAGCACAATTTCAAGTCCGCTGCTTCCCGAAATCTCCTCTTCGGCTGTGGCTGCATAAATCAGATTGAACGGCAGATCATCCCTCCGGTAAAAATGGACAAAAACAGCAAGCAGGGAAACTAACGGACCGCCGGCATCATTGCTTCCCAATCCGTAGAGCCTGTCCCCCACCTCATCCGGCGAAAACGGATTACGGGTATATCCCCGGGCAGGCCGGACAGTATCAATATGCGAGTTCAGCAAAATAACAGGCTTATTATCAGCAAAATGCAGATTAAATGCCCATGTATTGTTTTCTTTTGTTTTGAAAGGAACATCTTCGCTTTGCAGAAAATTTCGCATAACCGCCGCAGCTTCCTTTTCCTCTTTACTGAACGAAGGTGTTGAAATCAGCTCCCTGAGCAAATCAATATATTTCTCCATGACTGAATTGAATTTCTAAGTGCAAAGTTGTGAAAAAAGGGAGTAATTCGGGAAATTTTCTGTTAAAAATCATAACGGACGGGCTATTATAATTCCGGTAGCCGACTTGCTGTTCATCAGATATTCTTCCAAAGTTTCTTCGGAAAGCAGCACTTTTTCCAACGATGACGATGCGTGCAAAAGATGAATCCGACCGGCTTTCCGAACAAGAATTCCCATGTGTGAAACATCAAGTCCTTTGATAGATGTGGTGATTCCGACAATATCCCCGTCATTCAGCTGGCCTTCAGCTTCATGCAACCGTTCTTTAGGTAAGAAATAGCGTCTCCGCGAATTGATCTCATTTTCCTGCCGGGTAATCGCCTCAACCCATTCGGGATTCTCTTTCAACTGCCGATAGCTTTCGGTGTGCGTACTCATAAAATTTATCTCTCGGGGAGATGGCTCACCGCCAATCTCTTTGGAGAGATCATGCACTAATTTTTTCTGCTGATTGTCAAAAAACCAATCGGTTGTGTAGTGAAGACGCGAGGGATAACCGTCAATTATTCCGCTGCGGTAGCGGATATTCCTCAAATGTGCCGCAAAACTGTCAAAATCCTGATTTCCGCCCTGAATAGTTTTTGCCAAAGCGAGACAATTTTCCACCAATGTTGTGCAATCCATCTCACGAAAATTGACAATTAGTTGCTCTTCATCTCCCACTTCCAGTGTATGCCCCACATAGGGCGTTCCCTGAAAATAGGTTCCCAGCCTGACCATCAGAAGTGAAGCCAGAGATTTGGAATCCTCCGCAAACAGTTCAAAAATCTGCTCTAAAATCCTGACATCCTCATCATTATAGATAATATTCGCTTCAACTGCTGTCTCTTTTGCTTTAAAATTACAACAGGTGAAGACTAAAAAGATTATCAAAAAAACAATTCGCACGGTTAAGTGATTATCTGTTAAATACTTAATACTACTTGGTTATTCCGGGCCATTGGTCTGTGCGAAAAGGATTGGCAGGAAGCCCCTCTTTGTTATACAGATTCACGTCATCCGGATTATTTGCCCAGCCATAGCGAACTGCCACAGGATTGGACACTTCATCTGAATAAACAACAACAGTCTGTGCATCAACCTGCTCTGCTTTTGCCCAGTGAAAAACACGGTCAGCTCCGGCAATGGTAAATCCCTTCAAATATCCGTATTTATCATTCACCTGAAGCCCTGAACCGGTCTCAGTGAAAGTGATATAAGCTTTTCCGTTCTTAATTTCAACAGACTTATATAAAGGGCCGGAATTCACAACCTCCTTATCGTAGGCAATTTTTAGCGCATTCAATGCAAGGCGTTTTCCCACATCCTGCTTGTTGCGCGGGTGGATATCATCAGCATCGCCAATATCGATGGCAAGCGCCATTCCGGTATTTGGAAGGGAGAGAGCCATCGTCTGCGCTTCCCTTAGCTCAGCCCAATCACTGTCCGCGGGCTGTTCCACAGGTTTCCTGAAATTTGCAAGCGAAACAAACAGAAACGGGAAATCACCCTGTTTCCACTGATTCCGCCAGTCATTTATCAATCCCGGGAAAATACGCTGATATTGTTTGGCGCGCCCGGCATTGGATTCTCCCTGATACCAAATTGCCCCTTTCATGGCATACGGAATCAGAGGCTGAATCATGGCATTATATAATAATGCAGGGTAAGCATTAGGATTTTTCTTATCAATTTCGTTCTGATCTTTCTCCTGCAACTCGTTGAATTTTGCACCAAAATCGGGGTCAATACTCATTGCGGACGGACTCATCCAGGTTTCGGCAACCGTTCCGCCCCATGAAGTGTGAATCAAGCCGACAGGAACATTCAAATCCTGATACAAACTTCTGCCAAAATAGTAGGCAACCGCAGAAAATTCGGGAATCGTTTCGGGCGAACACTCAACCCACTCCCCGTCCGAAATATCTGTTTGCGGGAATTGCGCAACTTCGCGGGGCACATAAAACAGGCGAATATTCGGGTAATCGGCAGCAGCTATCTCCTCATCGGAATCATTGCTGTTTTTAACCGTCCACTGCATATTTGACTGTCCGGAACAAACCCACACCTCGCCAATCATCACATTTTCAAACTCAACGGTGTTGTTACCTTTAACCGTAAGCGTATAAGGTCCGCCATAATTTTGTGCCGGAAGATTTACCCTCCAGCTACCGTTTTTATCAGCCTTTGCGCGTAATGTGACGCCATTAAACAAAATCGTAACGCGCTCATTCCTATCTGCATTTCCCCATACGGGAATCTCACTTCCCTGCTGAAACACCATGTTTGAACTGAAAATTCTTGGCAGGCTCACATCTGCCCGAGTGGAAGCAGCAGCAAAAACAAGTATCCAAAGGGATAAAAACGAAATTCTGATTTTCTGTTTCATCTGTCGAGTTCTTAAAATTTATACAAAACTATGATTTTTTAATTTATGTAAAAGAAAATCTTTTTTCAGAATGAAAAGGATATTTAAAGCCAGATTGTTCAATAGAGATTTTCGAATTGTCCGGAAAAGGTCTTCCATCCAAATTTTTCATCTAAAACTGACAGATTACACAAAGAACCTCTTGAAATTTTCCAAAAGAAAACTCTTTTTCTTCTATCTTGATACGCTTAATCCTATATCTACTGCTGGCTGCTTCGCTTTCGGAAATTTTCCACTCTTTTTCTGATTCGCCTGTTTTTGAAAGCAGCCGGATAGATTTCATATAAAAAATGTATCTGCGTAAAATCCTGTTGCATAGCCAACTCAAGCATTTCAAAGGCTTCCTTTTCCCGTTTGCATTCAATCAGTAGGCTCACCATGCGGTATTTAAGCAGTGAATTGTCGCTGTGCCCGATTCCGGTTTTTAAAATTTCAACAGCCGCGGAAAGTTTGTTGCTCTTTAAAAGAATATCAACCCAGGTGAGCCACACTTCGCTGTTTTCGGGTTCAAGCTCAGAAGCATTCAGCACCGCCTCCTCCGCCTCTTCAATCCGGTTGCTTTCGTTGAGCACTTTTGCCAGCGCTACCCAATAATCCGAGTTTTGATTGTCATATTTAAGCGCCTTTTTCATAAAGGTAATGCTCTCATCCCAGTTTTTCTCAATCCACCGAACAAGCCCCTTACCAAACCATGCGCTCTCATTTTCAGGATTGATTTTCAATGCTTTCCCGTAATAATAATCAGCCATGGCGTGGTCTTCGAGATTCAGATAGCACTCACCTGCATAGCTCCATGCGTCATCATTGTTTGGATCGGACTCTAAATATTCGGTATATTTTTCAATAGCTTCACTAAATTTGCCAGCATTTGCGTAGGCATTTCCCAGATTGAACAGCGCATAAGTGTAATTAGCATTGAGCAGACTGGCATACTCATAAGCTTCAATCGCTTTTTCATAATCCCCAGCGCCACTGTGCGAAAAGCCTAAGTTAAACCAGATTGAAAAGTTAAACGGGTCAATATCAAGGTAGCGGTTGTAATAATCAATACTTTTTTCAAAATTGCCTTCCAGATCATTGAAAAAACCCAGATCTTCAACAGCAGAAAAGTTTTTTGGATTGATATTCAGCGCCTCCTCAAAATAGAGCAGCGCTATCTCAATTTTGCCTGCCTGAACGTAAGCGTTGCCGATTTGATGCAAAATTTCATCTCTGTCGGCGCCCGAATACCGCAGCGATTTCCTGAATGATCTCTTTGCTTTTTCTTCATCGCCGAGCAGAAGTAGCGCAATACCTCTCAGCAAAAAAACATCAGGATTGTTGCCTTCAATTTTCTGAATGAAATTAAGGTGTTTCAGGGCAACTTCATTCTTTCCCTGATTCAGAAGAACCTCTGCATATTTCAGCTGAAGCTCAACCGCTTCCGGATGAATCTGCATCCCCTGCCGGGCTGCAATTTCCGAAGAATTTATATCGCCTTCATCAAGAAAATATTCCACAATCTCCTCAAACTCCGAAATGTCGAAATAGCTCTTTCTTCCGGTCAAAAGGGAATTTTTGAAGCGATTCAAAGCTTCGCCGTTATTCTCCTGATAAAAATTATCCCGCTCTTCTTTCTCCATTTAAACAAAAAATGAATCTGCGAAATTAGTAAAACACGTCGATAAACGATGCACTCACAAATTAAAGATGCTCTTCCCTTAACAAATCGAAAACTGTTTTTACCGGATTGAATGTTTCAACGGAAACTTCCACAAACAGTGTATTCCAGTCGCTCATCGCTCCGTTCCACAGTCCGGGAAGCTCCTGCGCTTTCAAATCTTTGCCATCTTTTGACTTTTTGGAAATAAACCCCGTAGCGGGATCGGTGAAGGCTGTCAGATCATATTTTTCACCCTTATAATTTTTTACGGCGCAAACTAAATCAACCGGATTGAAATGCGTTGCTCTTTCTGCAATTGACTGTTGTTGTGGGTTTTCATGGTCAATCTGTGAACTTTCCACAATTTGTAGCGAGACCGTACCGTCTGGATTTCTTGCCCAAAAAGGACCGCCCCCCGGTTCGCCTTCATTTTTTACAACCCCGCAAACACGCAGCGGACGGTTGTATTTATCCAAAAGATAGTGATACAACCTCTCTTTTTCTGTATAGTACTGATTTTCGGGCGGTTTCACATTCAGAATATTTTCAAGAAAATTGGCTGCCTCAGCCAGCAGAGCGCTTTCGATAGTTGACGGATCCCTTTCGCTTAAAACCTTCTGATAATGAAAAATCTTCTCCT
>CAYNOQ010000009.1:18871-47931 GCA_964398855.1 uncultured Mariniphaga sp.
ATAGTTGACGGATCCCTTTCGCTTAAAACCTTCTGATAATGAAAAATCTTCTCCTGATATTTCAGCAAAACGCCGGCTAACGCTTTTTTATAAATAACTGTTGATTCGCTCAGCCGTTCGGGCACAACATTATCAATGTTTTTGATGAAAATTATGTCGGCGTCCAGATCATTCAGGTTTTCGATGAGCGCTCCATGCCCTCCAGGTCTGAACAGCAGGCTGCCGTCGGGTTCGCGGAACGGCATATTTTGCAAATCCACGGCAATGGTGTCTGTGGAAGGTTTCTGCAGGCTGAACGAAACATCGAAAGTGACCTCCAGCTTGCTTTCATAATCATTTTTCACTTTTTCTAAAAGATTTTCAAAACCTTCGCGGTGCTCTGGCGAAACTGTAAAATGCAGATGAGCAATACTGTCACGACTTTTTGCATAACGGGCGCTTTCAACAAGATGCTCTTCAAAAGGGGTGCGTTCGCCATTGGGATACTTGTGAAACTTGAGCATTCCTTTCGGAAGATTTCCGTAATTCAACCCTTTTTCATAAAGTAAAAAACCAATCCAGTTTCCGCAAATTTCTACTTCTCCGGCATCGGCAATCGCTTTTTTCAACTCGCTGAAAAATGCAAATTTCTCCTTGTTAACCAAAAAAGTGCGGGCATTGGCATTTCTTGCCAGAGTGATTTCGGGATTTTCATCCGCTTTACATTCAGCTAATGCTTCAAATAGATCCTTAAACATGCGGCTTGCCGCCCCGGAAGCCGGTACAAACTTCACTGGTTTAATTCCCATTGAAACCTGAATATCATAGCGTTCGCCATACTCTATAATCATTTGCTCATCCAGTCTGATTATTCCATTTTCTACAGTTGCCGAATCCACAAGCTGAGTGAAAGGAAATCCCTTCTTAAAATTGTCTATCTGTTTCAGCACGACTTCAGGATTGCCACCGCGCTGTTCTATCTGAATATTATCCTTTTGAGAAAGCATAACGTATAATTCTTAAAAATTTCAAGTCTTAAAAATAGAAATAAGATTGCATTTTAAAAATTAACCTCCTGTTTTATCGCTAAAGTTTTCATTTATTTCTTAACAACAGGTGTTTCCCAAAAACAAAAGACAATAAACAACGCCGTTTTGCCTTCATTGAAAAAAGGAATGACCCGTGCTGCACTCATTTTGTTCCGATATTGCATTCCAACGGTTTTTTACTATTTTTGTCGCACTTTGTAAAAAAGGGGCCCCATAGTTCAATGGATAGAATATCAGATTCCGGTTCTGACGATCTGGGTTCGACTCCCGGTGGGGTCACAAACTGAAAACTCCGTCCCGAAAGCAGGCGGAGTTTTTTTATTCGAAACGGGGAAACATTCGCTCTGTAATGCACTGATAATAACCTGATTTCAAATTCTCTGCAAAAAGATTTCCTTAAATTCAATGTGAAACAGAGGATTTTCACTCCAAATGATTGTATGTAAAGTTGTATATTTGGGCTTTTAATCACAAAAAAAAAACAGAAATGGCAAAGCTGACCGCAGAAATGAAGGAGATGATATTGTCTCAGCAATGTTTTCACGCAACTGTAAGCAAAGACGGCGTTCCGAATAACGCTCCCAAGCGCTCAACACGTGTGTTTGATGACGAAACATTAATTTTTAACGAAGGAGTTGGCAGAACAACTTATCAGAATATTTTGGATGGCTCATTAGATACGGTTGCTGTTGTAAACCGGGAAGTTATGGAAGGTTTTCGGTTTGTTTGCACACCGAAAGTTCTCACCGAAGGCGATATCTATGAAAAATCGGCAGAGCTCTCCCTCAAAGCCGGTATGCCTAAACCCAAAGCAGTTGTGTTGTTAAAGATTGATGAAATTCACAGTCTCAAGCCGGGACCGATGGCAGGTCTGAAAATTTCTTAGGAAAAATTTAGTTATTAAAGCAAAGCCCGTCTCTTTTGAGAAACGGGCTAAAAATTTTCAGTATTTGGTTTTTATAAAACTCCGGCAGGAATTTCCTTAATGGGCTTTATCTGAACGGTTTTTACAAACAGCTCAGAGCCTTCCGACTGCAACTGAATTTTACCTCCTGAAAGCGGAATTATCTTTCCGTTTTCAACAAGCCCGGTGTTGTTGTTAACCATCACCGTTATGCCGTTTACCACATGAACGGAAGTTCGCCCTACGCAATAAAGGTCGATGGTATTCCACTCGCCTGTCGGATTTTCGGCATCAACCATCCGGTTTATCACTTTGCCGTTGTGTTCTTCGCTGAAAGGAAGAACCCCGGCGTTTGGATCATAGTAAAACCCGCGCTCCTGCTCTGTTGCAGCGGTTTCGCAATAGGTGTTGTTCATCAGATAGGTATCCCCCATCCTACCTTGCATCAGCTGGCATTCAATATTCACCATCCAGGTGCCCAAAGCTTTGCCAAATTCGCCAAAACCGTGATAGAGCAAACCACTGTTACGGTTTGAATAGACATCGGTTCCCCATTTGAAAACCAGTTGCAAATGGTAATTTGCAAAAGTGTCGCGGGTAGCTAAAGAACCGTTAACCTCTCCGGTGATACGGATTAATTTTTCACCATCCTGCTCAACAACCGAAAAAACCTTGTCGGTCGTTGCGGTTTCCGCAAGATCGTCAAAGCCGGTTATGGGTGTACCGAGATAGGTGTCCCAGCCTTCTAAATTTTCACCGTTGAAAAGTTGCTGCCAGGGTTTTTCCGTTTGGCACGAATAGAACGCAAATAAAAATGATGCGATAAATAACAGTAAATACTTCTTCATTTTGATTTTTTTAAACATTAAAAAAACTGCCCCATAAAAATAGAACAGTTTTCCTTATTTCTTATAATAATCTTAAAATTCAGGCTGTTTCTTCGTGAATAATTTCCTTTGCACGCTTGAGAATTTTTGTGTCATCCAGCAAAACAATGCCCCCTCCGGGTCCGGGTTCCATGTGAATTCCCACTGTTGCGCCTTCGGTGTAATTTGCACCTCCAAAATAATTCCTGACGGTTTCTTCCGAAAGATCAAACTCTTGCGCAATTCTTTTGATTGAACCGTCAGGCAAGCTGTCTTTGATTTTACGCAGCTCGTTAAATGTGATTCTTGACTCCATAATTCTTCAAACTTTATTTTTTAACAATAATTTATTTTAAATGACTAAAGCGTAAATTTATAACTAAAAATTGAATAAAACATTTTAATGAAAAGGCATTTCCTGCTTTTCACCCTGAAATTGGCATCGAAAAAATAAAACAACTGAATTTATATATTACAAACCACTGATACAATGCAGAGTAAATATCAAACAAAATAGTATACGTTTAAAACTTCCTAAGATTAATTAACTTTTTTTAACCCGAATGCTCAAAGGCAATCATAAATAGTCTGGTGCATTGCAGTGCGGATGTTCAGGTTATAAAGCTGAACGCTGTTGCGCGTCGGGTAAACCCGGTTTGATAAAAATATGAACAGAGTTCCATTATTGGGATCAGCCCAGGCTATTGTTCCGGTGTAGCCCGTGTGCCCGAAGCTGTTTTGGCTGGCATCCACAGCCGGATAGGCATCTTTGAGCTTTTGCTTATGATTGTCAATCAGTGGCTTATCAAAACCAAGCGCCCTGCGATTATTACTGTTTGGGAATTGCCGCCTGATAAACTCATCCATTGTTTTTTCCGAAATAAACCGTTTTCCCCCATAATATCCTTTCTGAAGGTACATCTGAAATACTTTTGCCAGATCGTTTGCAGTGCAGAACAATCCGGCATTTCCCGAAACACCGCCGAGCAGAGCGGCGCCTTCGTCGTGAACAAATCCTCTCAGTTTTTCATTTCTGAAAAAATCATCTATTTCTGTCGGAATTATTTTGCTTAGCGGAAAATGCAGGTAGGGATTGTAGGTGATCGACCAACCTCCCAGCGGACGAAAAAAGGTCTCTTTGAGATATTCTTCGTAATTCATTCCGGTCAGATTTGCAATAATTTCCGGATAGATGTGAAAACTCAGGTCTGAATAGACATATCTTTTGGAAGACAGCAACTTTGCAGTGCGAATGGAGTCGAGGAAACGCTGCTTAAAATTATTATTGACATAGAGATGCTCAGAAACTCTAACCTGAAACTGCTCAGACGGCTGATTTGCAAAAACATCACGACTGAGATTCTTCTCTTCATCTAATCCCAACTGCCAGTTTGGAATTCCGGCAGGGAGCAGCGCCTGATGGGTCAGAAAATCGCGCAGCGGCAACTTGCCTCTTACCGTCCCCGAAAAATCGCTCCAGTATGTACTGAACGGCTTGTCAAGATCGATTTTCCCTTCGTCAACCAGCTTCATCAAACCGGGCAATGCAGCTGTAACCTTCGTCAGCGATGCCAAATCGTAAAGATTGTCTTCTGTTACTTTCTGCTCGTTTTCATAAGTATGAAAACCGTAACATTTATGCAGAATCACATTCCCGTCTTTTGCAATTAACACCTGGCATCCGGGATAGGCTTCATTCTCCAACCCGAGAATTGCCAGTGAATCAATTTTTGAAAAAAGTTTCTTCGAATTTATGCCAACCTCTTCAGGAATTGTGTATGCCAGCGTTTTACAGTTTTCAACAACAATTCCATCGCCGGATTGAAAACGTTTATCTATCGTTACGGGCAGTTTCCCGGAAACATCGAAAGCGCCAAAAAGCATCTGTGCAGCCAACTCCTGCGTCAGAGGATTATTTTGATAGGCAACTGCCAAACCCCTGGCATGATGAACATTTTCAAAATGTTTCAATGCGTATGCATTGCCAAAAAACATCGTGATGACCCTGTTTTCGCGAATAAAATCAGCCAGCAGATTTCGCTGTATTTCAGTCGTTCCATATTTTGATCCGGGGAAAAGATTAATCCCCATAACCCCGACAATAACCAGATTGTAATTATCCATTCTGGAACGAAGATTTGCAGCTTCAAGCGCCGAAGCATTCTTCCCCAAAAAGAAATGGTCAACTTTGGTGTATTTGTCCAACATTTTTTGAAAAGGCGTAATACTTTCAGCACCAAGCACTACAGATGCAATGTTCAAATTTGCCAGATTCTCGATGGGCAATGCTTCCTGATTAACCAGAACCGTCAATGCTTCTTTAATCAGTTTGCGGTTGGTTACTTCAAAATCGGGTGAATTGAGTCGTACAGTCAGTTCTTTCAGATTTGAAGGTTCATAGATGTGCAGTCCTGCCCACCGCTTGGCAGCCAGTACTCTTCTACATTTTTGTTCAATCTCCTGTTTGGTGATTTCTCCGTTCTCCAACCCTTTTTTCACCGATGCAACGGCTTTGCCTAAATCGGGAACAAACTCAACCATGTCATTTCCGGCTCTTAATGCCTCCAGCTCCGTATTTCCCTTTGCGCTCCGGACTCCTTTCATATTAACTGCATCGGTGATTACCAAACCGTTATAACCTATTTCCTTTTTCAAATAACCGTCAATTATTTTTTTCGAAAGCGAAGAAGGTACTCCTGAATCATCAAGCGCCGGCACGTTGAGATGCGCCGTCATTATTCCCGAAATACCCATTTCGGAGAAATAGCGAAAGGGAAAACTTTCCACCGACTCAATCCGCTCTTTTGGATGTTTTATCAGTGGCAGCACATGATGAGAATCCATTTCGGTGTCACCATGCCCGGGAAAATGCTTTGCCACCGGCAAAACTCCTGTATCCTGCATACCGCTTGCCAGCCACCACGCTTTTTGCGTAACATTAACTTTGTCTTCTCCAAACGAACGAAAATTGATAACCGGGTTTTGCGGATTGGTATTAACATCAGCCACCGGAGCAAAATTCATGTGTATTCCCATCATTTTCATCTGTTTGGCAATATTCTGCCCCATCTGATAAATGTAAGCGGAATCCTGCACAGCTCCGAGAGTTTGCGCATACGGAAATGCCATCACACTGTCTGTGCGCATGGCAATTCCCCACTCTCCGTCAATGGCAATCAGAAGCGGAACTTTGGAAGCCGCCTGAAAATTGTTAATCCAGTCAGCCGTTTTCACCGGACTTCCCTGCATAACCAAAAGCCCTCCCGGTTTATAAGTTTTTATCACTTCAATCATCGCTTTTGCCGCTGCATCATTCTGATTGGGATAAACCGCAACCATCATCAGCTGAGCAATCTTTTCATCAATGGTCATCAGTTCCATCTGCTCATTCACCCACTGGTCATCCTGCAAAATCAGAAATGGCGGCTCTCCCGTTGGCGGAACAACTTCAGAAAACAGTTCTGCATTGAAGCCTGCCATGAAAAGAAATAAAATCAAAGCTTTGAAACAGTATTGCATTTTCCGGTTTTTTATAATCATCAAGAGCGTAAAACTACAAAAAGATTTATTCAACAAAAATAATCGAACGCGCTCTGAAAAGTATTTTGTAATGAAAACACTATAACCGGAAGACACAAAAAGAAAATAGGCAATTATTGCGATATACATTTTGGATATAACTGGCGAAAACTTTAGCTTTGCAGACTGTGTACGTTCACGGAATCTGTTTAAATTTTATCAAAATGAAAAGAATATCACTTATTGCACTGGCTTTCATCGTAATACTTGCTGCCTGTTCGGGTGGCGGACAAAAGTCAGAAACAACAAAATCAAAAGACATGTTTACAGGAGCCAAGGGAGAAGTCAGACTGATGACACTTGATCCCGGTCATTTTCATGCTGCATTGGTACAAAAAACCATGCTGGATCAAATTGACCCCACAGTTTATATTTTTGCGCCGGAAGGACCGGAATTACAGGGGCATCTGAACTTAATCAACAGTTACAATGTCCGGAAAGACAACCCAACATCATGGGATACAAAGATTTACACCGGACCGGATTATTTTGAAAAAATGTTATCCGAAAAACCAGGAAATGTAATGGTAACTGCCGGAAACAATGCGAAAAAGGCAGATTACATTCTGAAAACCGTGGAAGCGGGAATTAACGTTCTTGCCGATAAACCTATGGTTATTTCGCCGGAAGAGTTTCCAAAACTTGAGCAGGCTTTTAAAGTGGCTGAAGAAAACGGGGTAATGTTGTATGATATTATGACTGAGCGATATGAAATAACTACCATTATTCAGCGTGAATTGTCGATGATTCCTGAAGTTTTTGGAACGCTTCAGGCAGGAAGCCCGGAAGAACCGGCGATAACCAAGGAGAGCGTTCACCACTATTTCAAATATGTTTCAGGAAATCCGCTGATTCGTCCGGCATGGTATTACGATGTGAAGCAACAGGGCGAAGGCATTGTTGACGTAACCACCCATCTGGTTGATATGATTCAATGGGAAGCATTCCCGGAAGTTACGCTCAAAAAGGAAGATGTGGAAATTGTTTCGGCAAAGCGCTGGACTACCGACATCTCACCGGAAATGTTTAAAAAAAGCACCCACCTGGATGAATACCCCGATTATCTGAAGAAGGATGTGGATGGCGAAACGCTGAAAGTAAATTGTAACGGGGAAATTATTTACAAGCTAAAAGGAGTTCATGCTAAAGCTTCGGTAATCTGGAATTTTCAGGCTCCCGAAGGCACAGGCGACACCCACTATTCCATTATGCGCGGCACAAAAGCCAATCTGATTATCAGACAGGGACAGGAAGAAAATTTTCAACCAACAATTTATGTTGAACCGGCTGCCGGTGAAGATATTAACCAGTTTGCAGCTTCACTGGACAAAGCAATCAACTTGAGCATGCAAACCAAATATCCGGGACTTATTCTCCGTAAATTGAATGACAGGCTCTGGACAATCGACATTCCTGAAGAATATAAGGTGGGACATGAAGCTCATTTTGGGCAGGTTGCCAAAAAATATTTAGATTTTCTTGTGCAGGGGAAAATGCCCGAATGGGAAGTTCCAAACATGATTGTAAAGTATTATACAACTACCGAAGGAATGCGGGCAGCTATGAAGTAGCGTGAATCAAGCTCAAAATATCAGAATGTTAAGTAAATGATGAACAATCTGACACCGGAGCTTGAACATTCTGATATTTACTCTCTTATAACAAAATCACTTCTCGGACACATTGCTTAAAAATAAAAACCAGTTTCCGGTTATTTTTTTCGAATGATTGTCAGTCCGTCCCGTAATCGCAAAATAACCTTTTCAATATGCGAATTGTTTTTTGTTACTAATCAGTTTGATATAACTCGGGAATCCAGGAAAATTTTCTGTTAACTCTCTTCTTTCAGAATAATCAAACCTCTCAGAACAAAAGTTTTTTCTCCACTACCATTATCTGACAGGTTTTTCCTATGCAATCCCTTGCCCTCTTTTCCGTGTTTGCCCATTCCTCTGCCTTCACCTTGACCACGATTGGGATTATCGCTGTCATGCTCACCCATTACTTCTTTCAAAACGCCTGTGATAGTGAGATCGCTCCCCATTTGCTCTTGCATAAATGTACCAATCCTCTCTCCTGCTTCCACTCTAATAATAAGATTTTCGCTGCTGCCCATCAGCTGGCATCGTTTGCCCGCGTGTTGCTGGCAAACGTGCACCACAGTTCCTTTTACTGTCACTTCCGTGTCAAGAAGATCTGCAGCATTTTCCAAAAGCTCGTCAACTGAGTAAACAACATCCTGAGCCATATTGCTCTCACCAATATTTTCTACATGAACGCTTTTTCCATCAATATTTTGAATACTCCTTCTTCTATTTCCACAGCTTGTTAGAAGAGCAACGATGAAAATAAGCAAACTAATTCGTTTCATTTTATTTTTCACTTAAAATAGTTATTCAAATATAAAAAAGAGCAAAGAATAGTGGAATAATCACGCCTGCAAGAGTGAGCCACCACCCCCTTCGTGCAAATCCAAACTTCCCTTTCATCAAAAACAAACCGGAGACTGCTACAAACAGCAATATAAACGCCATCCCATCGCTCGCCCATTTCCAAAGAGTGCCAACGGTTGACCTGTGCAATCTGTTCATCTCAAAGAGAACGGGGCGACGCTGCAAATAATTTAAATTTGCCTTTCCGTTTTCAGGATTAATAACAACTTCCCCATTTTCAATGAAGACCTTAATTTCACCTTTATTATTGATAAAATGCTTTTTATACACAATGAAATCATTAAGTTGAAAAAGGATTTCTTTTAACAAATGCGCATCTACTGTAGTTTGAGGGTTAATTGGTGTTTGAAAATCCACATTAATAATTCTATAATCGGGATTAAAATCATGCTGATGGTTTAAAAAAATTCCGGAAAGGCAGTAAACTACAGTCATCCCGACAATGAAATATCCTAAATCACGATGCAGGGGCCTAAGCAGTCTGCGGATTCTTTGAAAATTCATATTTTTTGTCTTTAGTTTAAGAACAAGTAAAATTAATGAAGTTATTCAGAAAAATAGCTCTAAAAAATTGAGATTTTATTTAAATTTAACTAATCAGCAGGAACTCAGTTTCCGGTTATTTTTTTCGAATGATTGTCAGTCCGTCCCGCAAAGGCAAAATAACCTTCTCAATGCGCGAATCATTTTTTACAGTTTCGTTGAATTTAATAATTCCCTTTGTTTGTCGGTCGTTTGCAACTGTGTCTTCAAGCACTTTACCGCTCCAGATGGTATTGTCGGCAAGGATAAAACCGCCCGGACGAACCTTATCAAAGACCAGATTAAAATAATCTACATATTCGCGCTTGTCAGCATCCATATAGACCAGATCGAAAGTTTCGGACAGGGTTGGGATAATCTCTTTGGCGAAACCGATGAACTGAAAGATTTTATCATCCAAGCCAGATTTTATAAAATACTTTTGGGCAATTTCCCTGAGTTCATCATCCAATTCAATGGTAAAAAGTTTTCCGTTTTCCTGCAACCCCTTTGCCAGGCAGATTGCCGAATATCCGGTAAAAGTGCCCAATTCCAGAATACGCAGCGGATTTATCATTTTTGAAATCATTGTCAGCGCCTGTCCCTGCAAATGCCCCGACAGCATTCTTGCGCCCGGTACTTTCAGGTGAGTTTCCCTGTCAAGCTCCTTCAGAATTGGGTCTTCCGCCTCAATATGCTCCAAAATATAGTTTTCTATCTCCCTCCCGGAAACCATTACAGCTCTCCCCTACTTTATGAATTTTACCTGTAAACCAACAGACTCATGCGTTTTTCATCAAGCACTTCGTTGGCAACTTCCATCAAATCGGAAGGCGTTACCCTTTCAATTTTTTTCAAGATAGTCTGAATCGTATCCACTTTATCAAAAACCAGATAACTTTTCCCGATTCCCAACATTAAATCCTCATAATTCTCTCCGGATATTGCAATTTGCCCCATTAACTGTTTTTGTGCCTTGCTCAATTGCAGCGTACCAAGATTTTTTTCGCGAAGAAGTTTGAATTCCTTCAATACAATATTAATTGCTTTCTCCAGATTTTCGTGTTCAGTTCCGAAATATACACTGAACAACCCCGTATCCGAATAAGCAGTATATCCCGATTCAATATTGTATGCCATTCCCTTGCGTTCGCGCAATGCCAGATTCAGCCTTGAATTCATTGCCTGACCGCCTATAATGTTGTTCAGCAGCACCATGGCTATACGCTTGGGGTGCATAATATCCAAAGCAATATTTCCCATTACGCAATGCGCCTGAAAGGTATCTTTACGGGTAATCCGTTTATCGGGTGAATAGTTTTCAAATCGTTTTCGCCCGTTTAGGCGGATATTTGTTTGGGCAAAACCAAAATACTTTTCCACATATTTCTTCAGCTGTTCAAAATTGATTTTCCCAACCGAAGAAATTACCATCTGATCGGTGTGATAGTTGTTGGCAGTGAAGCGAATAATGCTTTCACGATCAAATCCGGCAATACATTCCGGTGTTCCGAGAATATTCCGGGCGATGGGATGACCGTCAAAAACCAGTTCTTCAAAATCGTCAAAAATCAGTTCAGCGGGCGAATCCTTATATGAATTAATCTCTTCTAACACCACCTCTTTTTCACGTTTCAGCTCTTTTTCGGGGTAAATACTGTTAAAAAGAATATCACTCAGCAACTCGGCAGCCCGTCCATAAAACTCAGCAAGAAAAGTGCTGTAAAGGATAGTCTCTTCCTTTGTAGTATAGGCATTCAGTTCACCTCCCACATCCTCAATGCGGCTCAAAACGTGAAATGCCTTTCTCTTTTTGGTTCCCTTAAAAACCGAATGTTCAATAAAATGTGCCAATCCATGCTCATCCGGCTCCTCGTCACGCGAACCGGTGTTAATAAGAATACCAAGATGCCCCACAGGTGAGTCGGTGGGTTTGTGAATAAGCCGGATTCCGTTGGGAAGTGTATATGTCAAAAAATCAGCTCTGTTCATTTGATAAAAATACGATTGCAAAAGTAACAAAAGTAAAGCGCCCGGCAAATAACCGGGAGCCTCGTTTAATTTTTAGACAGTAATTACACTTTGAGTAAAAAAATATTTGTGTATTTAAAAAAATGCTTACTTTTGCAGCACCAAAAAACAAGGAGGTGCCATAGCTCAGTAGGTAGAGCAACGGACTGAAAATCCGTGTGTCCTTGGTTCGATTCCGAGTGGCACCACAAAAAGGGAGATTTTGCAAAAAGGCGATCTCCTTTTTACTTTAGGTTCTTCTTGCTTTTTTCGGACAAAATCGCAAACTTGCATTTTGGTACAAATTCAAAAGGAATCACATCAGTTTAGAATGTTCTTTTAAAATATTTATTTAGGGGCCCATAGCTCAGCCGGTTAGAGCACCTGACTCATAATCAGGGGGTCGCTGGTTCAAGCCCAGCTGGGCCCACAAAGGCAATAAGGGGCAAGCTTCAGCCTGTCCCCTTATTTAACAAATTCAATTTTCATTTTATCTTTTAAAATCCTCCCCCCTTTACTGTATAGCAATCAATAGCTTAGTGCTTTAAGTTTCGTATTTGTAAAAATTAGAATTTACAGAAATTATGTCCATGAAAAAACAGAAGCATGTAGTTATTCATTTATCACAAAAAGCAAAATGATTTCCGGTTATGAGCAGTACAAGAAATGGATTCCATAAAAATAGGCTGCCGGAGCCATACCTTTGAAATAAAAAACAAACAAGAAACAGAGCTTGACATAGATCGGGAAGCATTCAGTACATCAACAGGATAGACTGGATACGAAAGTTGTGAAATTGGTTTTTCATCATTAAATTAAACCAGTCAATCTAAAACGAACTTGTTGAATATTACTATTCCAATCTGCTGGCTAATAAGGAGTACTTTACGGTAACGAAATATCAAATTGCTTAGTATTTATCTATAAGGTTCTTAGTATTCATTTTCTAATTTTAATTTATTCTTTAAATACTTTCTTATAAAATTATAATTATAAATTTTCATCACTTATTTGAACATACTATTATATTGCTTGTTGTTATCGTGTGTCCAAATCTCTGTTGAGGTTTCTACTACAAGGGTTAAAATTTGTAAATAAAAAGGGTTAAAATCTATTTAAAATGTTACGAGAATGGGAGTGACAGTAGGTTTACCTGTATTCAAAACACATAAATTATCGCAAATTGCTCCCATTTATCTCCAAAAGAATTATAATGAATATTTTTAACGAAGAAAATAATTTTTCCTTAAAAGAAGGGTTCTTTTATTCAATTAATATTCTAATAAAACAGAGAGGTTTATATTATAATAATCCAATATGTTTCTGCTTATATGCAAGCAAAAAAGTTCTTTCACGGAAATTGTCTTCTATTTTTCAACAAGTGAATTTTACATTTTATGTCTCTGGCATAAGATTCGATTTTCATGATTACCAATTACTACAATTTGCGCAACATCTTTAATTACTCCACATAAAATTAATAAAAGGGGTTTTGAAATCTTACTCTACTATTCAGCAAAAACTGTAAAATGTTGTAAAAATGGCTCGAAAAAGACTCAGTAAAAATCAAATTCTTCAAGTTCTTGAAAAATATAAAAATGGTTTTTCCATTAAAGAAATAATTGAAGAATACAGCATAAGCCAGGCTACTTTTTATAATTGGAAAGCAAAATATGGCGACACCGGAGTTCGATGTTCTCAGGAACTTAAAACACTAAAAGAAGATAACGAACGCTTAAAGCGTATGTTTGCTGATATAAGTCTTGAGAACATAAAGCTAAAAGCACTTTTGCAGAATTTACAAAGCCATCATTAACAATAACATATATGATTAAAAACTATTGACTTGTTATATTTTTTCCCCAACCAAACAATTTATTATGTATTCGACAAAACCAGTTTATGAATGGTATGCTGTATATACCAGAGTGCATCACGAAAAGAAAATTTTCCAATTGCTTCAGGAAAAGAATATTGAATCTTATCTCCCTCTTATAAAAACCATGAAGCAATGGAGCGATCGAAAAAAGTGGATTGAAGAGCCACTTTTCAAGTGCTATTTGTTTGTAAAAGTGAGTTACCTCGAATATTTTAAAGTGCAAAATATACCCGGGGTGGTTAACTATGTTTGTTTTGGAGGAATACCTCAAAAAATTCCTGAAACTCAAATCGAAAACATTAAGACACTAATAAGTCAAAAACGGGAAGATATTGTAATAACACGCGAAAATATTATGGAAGGCTTAAAAGCTGAAGTTATTTTTGGCCCCTTAAAAGGATTAAAAGGAGAAGTTGTTCAAATTTGCGGACAATCAAATATACTAATCAGACTGAGGGCAATGAACTGTTGCCTGTATATCAAAATTTCCAAAGATGAGATAAAAGTTTTAAAATCAGCAGAAGCCAACAACGAACAAACAGTTTCAAAAAAAGTCTTAAAGTCCTGCAAGTAGTCAGATAGAAAATACTCCTGTGCGGATACAATAATAATTCAATTGCTCCTGCTAAATTAGTAATTCCCCTACTCCATCCTTATCCTTCAACTGCTAAGTTCATTACCCTACTTTTAAATCACCTTCATAAGGGTTATAACAATTCAAAAACATGCACTCAAGCATATAAAAGCACATATACGGAATACTTATTTTAATTATATTCACTATGAACACAGAGACTTCACAAGCAGAACAGCTTAGAATCTTCATTTCTGAAGTAACCTTTACCGATATTGATAAAATAAAAAAAGACACAATGATATTCGATGAAGGTTTGTTCGATTCTCTGGGATTTCTCTCGCTGGTTGGTTACCTGCAAGATGAATTTGGGATTGAGGTAGAGGGTGATGAATTGAACGAAGAAAACTTTGAATCAATAGACGCTATTGTTGCATTTATTGAAAATAAGAAAAAACATCAAAAAGTTTAAACAATGTGTGGTATTGCCGGATATTTTGACAGGAGCCTAAAGGCTGACACCCAGACAGTCAACAACATGTTGACCCGCATTCATCACAGAGGTACTGATGAGTATGGAATTTACACCGATGATAACATTGGAATAGGCAGTGTAAAGCTAAGGACAAAAAATATAGCTGAAGATCAGCAGCCTATGTCAAATGAAAAATCAAATCTTTGGATTGTCTGTGATGGAGAGGTTTTTAACAACACAGAGCTACGCAATGAGCTTGAAAGAAAAGGGCACATTTTCAAAACAGAAAGTGATACCGAAGTAATCATTCATTTATATGAGGAGTATGGTGAAAAATGTCTTCCGATGTTAAACGGTCAATTTGCTTTTATCATCTGGGACAATAATAAAAGAGAATTATTTATGGCGCGCGACCAGATTGGTATCAGACCGTTATTTTACTATCACTCCACCAATTTATTTGTGTTCGGTTCTGAAATAAAAGCAATATTTGAACATCCCAAAGTGAGTCGATCAATTTCTGCTGAAGGCATCAACGAAACTTTTACTTTCTGGAGTACCATAACCCCTTCAACTGTATTTGAAAATATTAAGGAATGCCCGCCCGGACATTTCATAAAAGTAAATAACCGGCAAATAGAAGTCAATAAATATTGGCAGCTAGCTTTTGCAACTAAAGAGAACTATTTTCAAGGTAGCCTTGAGGATGCTGTAGCAACATTTGATCTCCTTTTCTACGATGCGGTAAAAATCAGGATGAAGACCGATGTTCCTGTTGCAGCATACCTTAGCGGCGGCATCGATTCGTCCATAATAGCGGCTTACATGAAAAAGATCAATCCGGGTATTTTAAAAACATTTTCCGTCGGTTTCGCCGACAAAGAGTTTGATGAATCGCACTTTCAAAACATTGTATCCAAATATTTTAGTACAAACCATAATGGGATAAGATGTACAACAAAAGAGATAGCCGAAAACTTTCCTAAAGTTGTGTGGTACAGTGAAACTCCATTGCTCAGAACATCACCATCCCCCATGTACAGTTTATCAAAACTGGTGCATGATGACAATATGAAAGTTGTAATTACCGGAGAGGGCGCTGATGAATTATTGGCTGGTTACAATATTTTCAAAGAAAATAAAATACGTCATTTTTGGTCAAAATTCCCGAATTCGAAAATCCGTCCCTTACTGCTAAGAAAGCTCTATCCATACATTCCGGCACTTCAAGGCACCAATCTGAATATTCTTAGAATGTTTTATGCGTACAAATTAGAAGAAACCAGCTCACCAATTTATTCTCATTTACTACGGTGGAAAAACACATCTAATATTAACAAGCATCTCAGCTCGCAAATGCTGGAAAAGTTATCTTCATTTGATCCCTATTCTAATCTCCTGAAAAATCTAAATGGGAATTTGGATAATCTTGACCCTTTGGCAAAAGCACAATATATTGAAATGTCAGTTTTCCTGAGCGGATATTTACTGTCATCGCAGGGCGACAGGGTGGGAATGGCAAATTCAGTTGAAGGAAGGTATCCTTTTTTAGATCACCGGATTATTGAGTTTTGTATTTCATTGCCTCCCGATTATAAATTAAAGGGACTAAATGAAAAAGCGCTTTTAAAAACGCTTATGAAAGGAAAATTGCCTGACGAAATTTTAAACAGACCCAAACAAGCTTACAGAGCGCCTATTGTCAGCTGTTTTTTCGGGAATGATGCTCCTGGGTATGTGAAAGAGGTTCTTTCACCCGAGGCGTTGTTGGAAGCAAATATTTTTGATCCCAATTCAGTTTCCAGGTTGATGAATAAAATGAATTCTGCCAAAACATACTCCGAAATTGACAGCATGGCAATTACTGCCATAATATCTACACAGTTGTTGTACAAACAGTTCATTAAAGAATTTGAGCACCTGAGCATTAACTAAATAATTAATTACATTTCAGATATAAACTTGAATTATATGTCAATAAAGCCACTATTTTCAAAAAGCATTCTAAAGCTGAGCGATATAAACCAAACGGTTACAAATATTACTCAAAGACTTAAACATGACATACATAATGAATTGAAAAGGAAGGGAGCCATTATCGGAATAAGTGGAGGTATTGACTCATCAGTCACATTAGCTCTAACTGTAAAAGCGCTTGGTTCAGATAAAGTTATTGGAATTCTCATGCCAGAAAAGGATTCAAGCCCCGACAGTAAAAGACTTGCTCTTAAACTCGCAACAAAATTCAATGTGAAAACAGTTGAGAAGAACATGACTGCTTCGTTAAAAGGTTTCGGTTGCTATGAGAGACGGGACGAAGCAGTAAAAATGGCGATTCCTCAGTTTAACCCTGAAAAAGACAAGTTTAAAATTGAATTGAAGCAGAGCATACGCAATATGAAACTACCTCCAGTGTTTTATGTTACCGTATATTTTGCAAACGGTACAACAGAAAGTAAAATTTTACCAGCAAAAGCCTATTCACAAATTGTTGCTGCATCAAACTTCAAACAAAGAAGCCGTATGTCGATGCTCTATTACCACGCAGAAAGCAGAAATTATGCGGTGGTTGGAACGCCAAATTTGCATGAGGTCAAACAAGGTTTTTTTGTGAAGTACGGAGATGGGGGTGCTGACGTTATGCCCATCGGGCATCTGTTTAAAACACAAGTTTATGAGCTGGCTGCTCATTTAGGAGTGCCTGACGAAATTATAGAACGAACTCCAACTACCGATACATATACCGCAGAGCAAACACAAGAAGATTTCTTTTTTCAGCTTCCGTTTGAAATTATGGATCTTGTTTGGTATGGTTGGATAAACGGCTATCCGGCTGAAGAAGTAGCACTTACCATGGAGTATCCGGCGGAGGATATAATGGCTATATATGCCAGTTTCGAAAGAAAAGTGAAAAACACTGAATATTTAAGAAGACCGCCTATTTTTTATTAATTAATTTTAGAAGTCATCTGTTGCAGAGAAAAATCACCTTCAGAACAGAAGGAACAGACTGTTTCAAACCTGAATTTTGGAATTTATCAAATATGCCGAACGTTGTTCAATACTTATTCGAGCACACTGCTGAGCTTAACAAAGATTTTGTTTTAGGAAAAAGGGAAGTAGTGTCATTTTCTGAACTTTACATCCAAAGTTTTCAAATGGCGTCTTATCTGTCAACAACTTATGGAAGTCAGAACAACATTGTTTTGGTAAGTGACAACAATAGATTTTTTTTAATCACCTATCTGGGGATTATGCTTTCTGGAAATATTTGTGTACCGCTCGATCCATCTATTGAAAAAGACAATTTTGAATACATAATGCAGAAGATTAACGGAGTTGCCTGCTTTATGGAAAAAAGAGTACTTGCCAGATTAAGCCCGGTATCAGAAAAAACAATTACTGAACAGGAATATATTATTCTGATTGAGCATCAGGACATTTATATACCGCCGCATTCATTCAACTCCGGATTGCCGGCTCAGATCATATTCACCTCTGGCTCAACTGGTCGCCCGATGGGCGTTGTGCTGAGCCACAGGAATATTATATCAAACACAAATTCCATAATCAAGTATCTCAAGTTAAATGAAAATGATATTATGGAAGTAGTACTTCCATTTTATTACTGCTACGGTCTGTCACTGCTTCATACACATTTACGCGTTGGCGGCTCGCTTGTTTTGAATAATAATTTTATACTTACTGCAACTGTAATTAAAGATATTAACCAGTATAAATGTACCGGATTTGCAGGTGTTCCAAGTCACTTCCAAATTCTTCTTAGAAAATCGCCCAATTTCAAAAAAACAGAGTTTCCTGATTTGCGCTACGTAACACAGGCAGGCGGAAAATTACACACTGTTTTTATCGAAGAATTCATTAACTCATTTCCTGATATTCATTTTTATGTAATGTATGGGCAAACCGAAGCAACAGCACGACTCTCATATCTAGATTACAAGGAGTTAGATCATAAAATAGGATCAATTGGCAAAGGAATTCCAGATGTAAAACTACAAGTGGTTGACGAAGAAAACAATCCGGTAAAACCCGGTGAAATTGGTGAAATCATTGCGCAGGGAGAAAACATAATGCTTGGTTATTACAATGATTTGGAAAACACCAAAAAAGTTATCAGAAATGGATGGCTATATACCGGTGATATGGGAACAACTGATAGCGAGGGGTATATCTATCTTACAGCACGAAAAAAAGAAATCATTAAGATAATGGGAAAAAGAGTAAGTCCAAAAGAAATTGAAGAGGTTCTGGTTTCTTTTCCTGATGTTGTTGACTGCACAGTTGAATTGATTCACGATAACATAACCGGCGAAGGGCTAAAAGCGACTGTTGTTTTAAAAGATAATGCAAATGGCAGTATCACGGCAGATATGTTAAAATCGTATTGCAGCAGCAGGCTTGCCCATCACAAAATTCCAAAAGTTGTTGAATTCCCGAAAAGCTTGAAAGTTAGCTCAACCGGAAAAAAAGTAAAAGAAATTTAGCACCCGCAATTGAGAATTATCCATTAATGAAAACCTGGATGACCGGGTCTTTCAGGTACATTTTCTTTTCAGTTAATCATTGTTGTTTAAAAACACTTCAGCTTCAAATCTTAAAAGAACATTATTATGATTTTAAAGAAACAATTGAAAAATGCAATGATGTCCCCTGCCCTCTTGTGGATAGCCGGGCTCGTTGCTTTTCTATGGGTTGTGTTCAGAAGCGGAACAAACCCGAAAAGACTGGCTTATCCCTGCCAGCAGGCAGCATTTCCAATTGCTTCAGCCTGGGTAATTTCATTTATGCCGTTAATTATTGTTACCCGAAAATTTTTATATGAAAACAGATTCATATTTCTATCCATTTTAGGATTTACTCTTCTTTTAGGAATTGCATATAAGTTCAGAAATTATGCACAACCTCCCAGACAAGCAGTAGTCCTGCCTGTCTGGGAAAATGAAAATGCTATTTCGGATATTTATGTTTACGAAAATATCCCCAATTCAAAAGGATCGCTGGCGGCCGGAAATGTATCTGTTCCAAACCAATACCTGTCTGACCCTGCTATTGATTCGCTGATTTATCTGATGAGTTTTGGCAAAACTCCATTTTTTAAAACCCATACCGGTCCGGGTGGTATTGTTGGCAATAATGACGTAGTTATTTTGAAATGCAACTTCCAGTGGCGCCACCGGTTAGGCACAAATACAGATAGAATAAAAGGTGTTATCTGGCAGATTTTGAATCATCCGGATGGTTTTAATGGTGAAGTTTTAATTTGTGACAATCAGGAATCACAGAATGGTCCTTCAAACTGGTTGTCCGGATTCAACGATTACAGCAACAATAGCGATGATAAAAACCAATCAATTGTTGATGTGATTAATACATTTAAAGCAAAGGGTTATCCTGTCAATTACTATGCATGGGACTCACTAAATACAAAAATTGTTGCCGAATATAATCAGGGGGACTTAACTGATGGTTATATATTTAACCCGGAAACATTAACTTCTTATCCGAAATTTAAAACACCTAAGGAAAATTATGTTTCTATGAGTTCAGGCATATGGAATAACGTATCCGGAACTTATGACAAAGACAGGCTGACAATCATAAATTTTCCGGTGCTTAAAGCACACGGCTTAGCCGGTGCAACAATTGCGTTAAAAAACTATATCGGATTAATGAACACAACGAAAAGCGAAGAGTGGTATGGCGGAATAGACAATTTTCATTCAAATTATTGTTTTAGTGATTATGCACTGGTGGCAAAAGAAATCAGTATTGCCTGGCCGGATTTAAATATTGTAGATGCAACTTATGTATCTACCGAATCAAACTGGAACTTTAATTCGGGAAATGTTCATCAGAAAACCGTTCTTGCTTCTGTTGATCCGGTAGCAGTATCATGGTATGCTGCCAAATACATTTTAACGCCATTGGCAGAAGATCCTGTCAGGACAAATCCGGATCTGGAAAATGGAGGGAGTGGAGACTATTCCACAATACTGAATCATTGGTGCAATTATTTGAAAAACAATACTGAATTCTCATTCGCAAAAACAGCAGATAAAACTTCAGTATATTCTTTGGAAAGTATTTTGAAAAATACAACAGGAATTGATGAACAATTATCCGAAAAAGTTAAAATATATCCTTTGCCATTTAATCAGGAACTGACCATTTTATCAAAAGCATTTGAAAATAATGCTGTAGGGGTGAAGGTTTTGGACATTAACGGAAGGATTGTCTTTGATGAAATCGCTGACAGCTATGGAAATAAAATTGTATTAAATCTCAGCCATTTATCTCCCGGGAACTACATTTTAAAAATTATTTATCAAAACAACCTGTTTACCAGTGAGAAAATAGTAAAATACTGATTCCCTGCCAAAAGCAGTTTCAAATAAAAGCTGACCTTTAAACGAACTGCAAATCGAAAAATGTTAATAACCCCAAAACAACTCCTAATGATACATTCAGTAAACAAATGTTTAATTATTCAGCTTCCAAAAATCGAGGACCTGCGCGGAAATCTTTCTGTTATTGAAGAGGAAATGCATGTGCCGTTTAAAATTGAAAGAACCTATTGGATTTACGACGTGCCCGGCGGGCAAACGCGGGGTGGTCACGCTTTCAAAAAGCAAAAAGAATTTATTGTGGCTCTTTCCGGAAGCTTTGACGTACATGTTGATGATGGAAACAACAAAAAGGTTTTCTCACTTAACCGCTCTTATTACGGTCTTTTTATACCGGCAGGTATCTGGCGGCAGATGGAAAATTTCTCAACCAATTCGCTTGCTGTGATATTGAGTTCCACAGCTTTTGACGAAGACGACTACATAAGAGATTACAACGCATTTAAGAACCAGAATTATGAAAAATATTACAATTTATAACTGCAGTGTTATTGAATTGTCGAAAATACACAATCCGGCAGGGAACATCACTGTAGTTGAGAATTTGAAAAATATCCCTTTTGACGTTAAACGAATTTTTTACATCTATGATATTCCGGGGGGTGAAGACAGAGGTGCGCACTCTCACAAAGAGTGCAACCAATTTATAATTGCCGCCAGTGGCGCATTTGAAGTTGAATTAAATGATGGTATAAACAAAAAAACAATATCACTAAACCGCCCCTATTTCGGACTGCATATTCCACCCGGCATCTGGGCTGCGGAAAAAGCATTTTCATCAGGTTCTGTTTGCCTTGTTTTAACTTCCCATAAATACGATGAAACTGATTATATAAGGGATTACGAAGAATATATCAAGTGGAGATCAAATGGGAATTAAAAAAGATCCGCTTATTATTTAAAATTGAATATTCACTTTACAGATCATTATTTACTACAAAATAAATTACCAAAGCATTATTTTACTATGAGTATAATGATACATGAATCATCTGATGTGCAATCGCACAGCATTGGAGAATCTACCCAAATTTGGCAAAACTGCATTGTGCTGCCGGAAGCAGTTATTGGCAAAGCATGTAATATCAATTGTTTTGTTTTTATAGAAAACAAAGTGTTCATTGGCGATAATGTAACAATAAAGCCTGGAGTTCAGATTTGGGATGGAATTACCATAGAAGACAATGTTTTTATCGGACCAAATGCAACTTTTACCAACAATCTTTTTCCGCGTTCAAAAAACTATAAAACACCACTTGTGAAAACGGTTGTAAAAAAAGGCGCATCAATTGGGGCAAATGCTACAATTCTTGCCGGTATTTCAATTGGCAGATATGCAATGATTGGCGCCGGATCGGTGGTTACTAAAGACATTCCCGACTACGAATTATGGCTCGGAAATCCCGCAAAACATGTTGGATTTGTTACAGAGGCCGGCGAAGTTCTAACCTTGAGTTTAAAATCTAAGCTTAACGGAAAACAATACCATTGGGAAGACCGGATATTGGTGGAAGACAATAACCAAAAAGAAGAATTCCAATAGTAATCAAAAAAATAAATAGTCAATCCGTGAGTTTAGAAGAAGCCAAATATATTCTGCAGGGCAATAACATCAACATGCGTTTTGTCAGAGAATCGGACGCTAAGTTTATTGTTGATTTAAGAACCGACAAGAAATTAAAGCGTTTTATTTCCTGGACTTCGTCAAGTATTGAGAAACAAACTTTTTGGATCAGGAAATACCTGGAAAGAGAGAAGAAATTAAAAGAGTACTATTTTATTTTTGAAGACGCACAGCACAATCCGTGGGGAACAATACGTATTTATAACCTGACTAAGAGTCATTTTACGATTGGCAGTTGGGTATGTTTACCGGGAGACAATAATAAAATTGCAATAAAAGCCTGGCTGATAGCAATCCGGTTTGGATTTAACAATTTAGGTAAAGAAAGATGCTTGTTAGACGTTCGCAAAAAGAACTACAGCGTGCTTTCCTATATCCGGCTATTTCAACCAGAGTTTATTAAAGAAAATAATTTTCACAAGTACTTCAGTCTTGAGAAAGAGAACTTTCAGGAAAATCAGGACAAGGTGATTAATCTTTTAAATATCAAACTATAGCAATGATAAAATTTCTCGATTTGAAGGCAATAAACGACAGCTTCAATCCTGATCTTCAGGAAGCAATTAACAGGGTTTTAGCTTCAGGATGGTATTTGCTCGGGAACGAAGTTAAAAGCTTCGAACAGGAGTATTCTGCCTATATCGGATGCAGAAATTGCATTGGCGTTGGCAATGGTTTAGATGCATTGCGTTTAATTTTTAAAGGATATATGGAATTAGGCAAAATGCAGGAAGATGATGAAATAATTGTACCAGCCAACACATATATTGCCTCTATATTAGCTATTTCAGATAACCGCTTAAAACCTGTTTTGGTAGAGCCGGATATTAACACCTACAATATTGATCCTTATAGGATTGAAGAAAAAATAACCAAACGTACCAAAGGAATCTTAATTGTGCACCTGTATGGACAAAATGCCATGCATCCCGAAATTCAGCGTTTAGTTGATAAATACGGGCTGAAACTCATTGAAGACAATGCACAGGCAGCCGGTTGTGAATACGGGAAAAAAAAGACAGGATCACTCGGGCACGCAGCCGGGCACAGCTTCTATCCGGGCAAGAATTTAGGTGCTCTGGGAGATGCCGGAGCAGTTACAACCGACAACAACGAATTAGCTGCTGTAATTAAAGCAATTGCCAATTACGGTTCAGAGAAAAAATATGTAAATCAGTATCAGGGACTTAATTCACGTTTGGATGAAATACAGGCTGCCGTACTACGTGTAAAGCTAAAACGCTTGGATGCCGACAATCAATATCGTCAGAAAATAGCCGGATATTATAATGAGAAAATTATCAATCCGATTGTTATTCTGCCTTCGGACAAGTCAAAAAACCCTACAGATAAGGAAAATAGTCATGTCTGGCATTTGTATGTTATCCGCACATCGTCGCGCAACAATTTGCAAAATTATTTAATGGAAAAAAGCATACAAACTCTTGTGCATTACCCTATTCCGGCACATAAACAACAGGCTTACATATATTGGAACAGAATGCGGTTTCCCATAACAGAGAAAATTCATGATGAAGTATTGAGTTTACCTATTAGTCCGGTTTTAACTGACAGTGAAATTGAGACTATAATAAAAGCAGTGAATAATTACTCATACTAATTTCATGGAAAGTCAACAGCACTCTTATCGGCAAATAATGAAAGCCACCTCAATTTTCGGAGGAGTGCAAGTGGTTCAAATTGTTGTTCAGGTGGTGCGCTCAAAATTTATTGCCATACTGTTAGGTCCCATGGGTATGGGAATTGCAAGCTTGTTAAATTCAACCACCAGTTTAATTGAGGGAATTACAAATTTCGGGTTAGAAACCAGCGCTGTAAAAGATGTTGCAGAAGCCGACGGAAGTGGTAACAGTCACAGGGTTTCAACCATTATAGTCGTTTTAAAGCGATTGGTATGGATAACGGGTTTGTTAGGTACTGTTCTCACACTGATCCTCTCTAAATGGCTAAGCAAAATAACATTTGGAAATACAGAATACACTTTAGCATTTGTATGGATATCAATGACATTGCTTTTCAAACAAATCTCTACCGGACAGTTAGTTTTGTTACAGGGATTACGGAAAATACAATATTTAGCAAAGGCAAATTTGTCGGGAAGCATTTTAGGATTAATAATTACCGTTCCACTTTACTATTTTTATGGTATTGATGCAATTGTGCCGGGAATAATAATAACTTCTTTAATAAGTTTAGCTCTGTCATGGTACTTTTCCAAAAAAATAGAAATTAAAAAAGTAATAGTATCCCCTGAACAAACCTTTGCTCAAGGGAAAAATATGCTGACAATGGGTTTTATGCTAAGCTTAAGCGGATTAATAACACTGGGAAGCGCATACATTGTCCGTATTTACATCAACAACAAGGGCGGACTTAACGAAGTTGGGCTATACAATGCCGGCTTTGCAATTATAAACACCTATGTTGGAATGATTTTCACCGCAATGGCAACCGACTATTACCCCAGATTATCTGCAATAGCCCACAGCAATAAATTAAGCAGGGAAATTATAAACCAGCAGGCAGAAATTGCTCTTTTAATTTTGTCTCCGATTCTCATAGCTTTTCTCGTATTTGTCAAATGGATTGTTGTCGTTCTGTACTCAACAAAATTTGTTGACGTTGACGTAATGATTCATTGGGCTGCATTTGGAATGTTTTTTAAGGCAGCAAGCTGGTCAATTGCTTTTATCTTGTTGGCAAAAAGCGCTTCAAAATTATTTTTCATAAACGAGCTAATTGCAAATTCATACACACTTGGTTTAAACATTCTGGGATATTATTACTGGGGCTTGTCAGGGTTGGGCATTTCTTTCATGCTTGGTTATGTGCTCTATTTGATTCAGATTTTCATTGTCAGTAAAATAAAATATGATTTTACTTTTAATCGCTCCTTAATCAGAATATTTCTGAACCAATTCGCACTTGCATCAGCTTGTTTTATTTTAATAAAAGTGGCTTCAAAACCCTATTCATATTTGATTGGAATATTACTGATTGCAGCTTCAAGCTGGCATTCATACCGGTGTTTAGATGAAAGAATCGGGATAAGGGAATTGGTTTCCGACATGAAGAACAGGTTCATTAAAGAATAATTTATGAATTTAGAAAATAAAGACAGTGCGCTGGTTTCTATTGTTGTAATAACTTATAACTCTTCAGATTTTGTGCTTGAGACTCTCGAAAGCGCCAAAGCACAAACATATAAGAATGTAGAATTAATAATTTCTGACGATTGTTCGAAAGACAATACAATTCAAATTTGCAGAGACTGGCTGGAGAAGAACAGCAAAAGATTTGTCAGCACAAAGCTACTGGAGGCACCTGTAAACACAGGTATATCAGCCAATTGCAACCGTGGATTGAATGCAGCAAGCGGTGAATGGTTAAAGTTTATAGCAGGCGATGATATTCTGTTTACTTCTGCAATTGAAGATTTAAAACAGTTTGTCAGAGCTAATAAAAATGGAGAAGAATTAAGTTTTTTATATGGTGGGTGTCAATTTATTTTAGATGGCAAACTCGACAAAGAAATGCAGATTCCATCAACTGCTTTTCAGCAAATGAATGCTTATGAACAATATTTATCGCTTCTGTTAAATGGAAACAACATACATGGTCCTACTGCATTTTTTAACCGAAAGAAAATGAAAGAATTAAGTGGCTTTGATGAATCTATACCTTTTTCAGAAGATTGGCCCCTATTCATTAAAGCTACAAAAAACAGAAACAAACTGTTTTTTTTAAACAAAAGTGTCGCAGGCTACAGAATTCACGATAAAGGCATTTTCTCTAAAACCAAAATGGGTTTAACCTACGACAGCAAGTTAAATCAGAGCGTTAATTTGATTCGCAAAAAATATGTAATTCCCAATTTGCTGAGTGAAAAATTTTATTCAAACGCTTTCCATACCTGGGTTATCTATAAAAAGGAGACTCAGAAAAACAGAGTCTTTAAACATTTATATCAATCTCTGTTATTGCTGAGTCCGCAATTTTACAAAAATAAATTTGGTAATTCCAAAACCTCATAATTTTAAACAAAACATAAAATGTATCGCTGCATGACCAAAGTTTTCAATTCATACTTACCTGAAATTTTGAAGCACAGCGTACATTATCTTGAGATTTTTCAACATGACATAAACTGAAAAGGGTGAATTTAAAATTCGTCACCTTATCTCGTTTTATTTAATTCACAAACACGCTTAAAATGAAAACTATGATTGCTGTAATAACAACTATCGCTGAGCCCACAAATTGTGTAAAAAGACTTTCGCAAAAACTGAACGGCACTAACGGGCTGATTGTAATTGGCGACCAAAAAGGACCGTTTTCCTATCCGCTTCAAAACACACATTTCTACTCACTTCAAAAGCAACTTTCCTTAGATTTTAAGCTGGCATACAAACTGCCGGTAAAACATTATTCACGTAAGAACCTTGGCTACTTGCTAGCAATGCAGCAAGGAGCAGATTGTATTTATGAAACAGATGACGACAACACACCCAACGATTTCTGGCATTTTCGCAATAAGAAAACCAATGCCGTAATTGCACAAAACTCATCCTGGGTAAATGTTTACAAACACTTTTCAAACAGTAATATATGGCCACGTGGCTTTCTGCTTGACAAAATATCCGACGAAAGTTCATATCCCGTTAGTGATGGCATATTATTCGAGATGGATGCACCAATACAGCAGGGATTAGCCGACATTTCCCCTGATGTGGATGCAGTCTGGCGATTAACCCAGGATCGTGAATTCTATTTCGAGCGAAATAACAGCATTGCATTGCGGGAGGGCTCGTGGTGTCCGTTTAATACGCAAAGTACCTGGTGGTGGGAAGAAGCATTTCCCCTGCTCTATCTTCCAAGTTACTGCTCATTCAGAATGACAGATATCTGGAAAAGCTTTATAGCTCAGCGGTGTCTCTGGGAAATGGGATATAAATTAACATTTCATGCTGCGGAAGTGACTCAGGACAGAAACCTTCATAACCTTATTAATGATTTTGAAACTGAAATACCCGGTTATACATTAAATAAAAAACTGACTTCGATATTGGAAGATACTAATTTATGGTCAGGGAAAGAAAATACACTCAGAAACCTGATAGTTTGTTATGAAAATCTAATTGCTCATGAGATATTTCCATCAAATGAGATGGATTTGGTGAGAGCATGGGCTGCTGATTATGAGACTTCTATTTCGACTGATTTAAGAGAAAAAGACCTTATTACCCACACAACTTCTAAATAAATATGAAAAGAGTTCTAATTACCGGTATTACCGGAATGATAGGAAAACATCTGGCAAAAGCGCTGTTTAATAAAGGGTATGAGGTAGCTGGATTATCACGGGCAACATCTGCCGCCCGCTATATTTTTGAAAAACCATTCTATAAGCATTATAAAGGAGACATTCTGGATATCAAATTCTTAAAATATGCATGGAACGACTGGAAACCTGACCTGGTCTATCATCTGGCAGCACAAGCCTACAACGGTGAGAGCTGGATAGCAGAAGACTCAACTTATCTTTTAAATATACAGGGGTCGCGTAATGTTTTTGAGACCTGTCTGGAATATTCACCCGAAGCCCGTGTTATTCCTGCATGTTCAAGCGCCGGATATGGTTTTGTGCCTGACGAAATGATCCCGATAAATGAAGACACTACGCCATTAAAGCCAATCACTCCCTATGGAGTTTCAAAAGCAACAATGGAAATGATGGCAAGACAGTTCCATTTAAATTATGGACTGGATGTGGTACTGCCCCGACTATTTATTCATGTAGGACCAGACCATCCGCCCGTTACTGCCCTACAAAACTTCTCAAGACAACTGGCTGCAATAAAACTGGGAATCCAGGAGCCAGTTCTGAAAGTCGGGAACCTTACATCATCACGTGATTTTGTGGATGTAAGAGATGGCGCCAGGGCATTAGTTATTCTGGCAGAAAAAGGCAAAAGCGGAGAAACCTACAACCAGTGCACCGGTAAGGACTGGACAATGCAAAAAGCATTGGACATGCTAATCGAAATAAGCAAAACTAATGTAGTCATTGAATCGGATCCTGCACTATTCAGACCATCCGACGAAAAAGTATTGCTTGGAGACCCGACAAAAATTAACAGCCTTGGTTGGAAAGCCGAAATTCCATTTGAACAAACATTGAGTGATATTTTCAACAATTGGGTAAAAAGATTATCTGCATAGCTATGGACAAAATTCCATTTTCTCTTGTAACAACATGTCGCAACGAAATGAAATCGCTGCCACAATGGAAAGAAAACATTTTGCTCCAGACCAGACAACCAGGCGAAATAGTAATTGTTGATGCCTTTTCGGATGACGGAACTTTTGAATTTTTAGCTGAGTGGGAAAAGCATGACAAAAGGATAAAACTGTTTCAGGAAAAAGGAGCTGCTGCACACGGGCGTAATTTTGCCATAATGAATGCAAAATATGAGCATATCTTATCCACTGACATGGGCGTGCGTTTGGCAGAAGTTTGGTGTGAAGAGTTAATTAAACCTTTTGAGAGAGACAATAGTGTTGAAGTTGTTGCCGGCAGCACATGTATTGATGAAAAAACTGTTAGCTCAGCTGCTGCTACCGCTGAATTTCTTATTGAAAATGGCGGCAGACCAAAATTAATTCCCGGGCATGTGCCGGGAAACAGATCAATAGC